>JAOPXG010000087.1 GCA_025965275.1 Nocardioides sp. | reverse complement strand
GGGTAGACGAACCCGTCGAACTGGATCTCGACGACCGGCCGGTAGCCGCGCAGCGCGAGGCCGACCGCGGTGCCGACGATGCCGGACTCCGCGAGCGGGCTGTCGATGACGCGGTCCTCCCCGAAGTCCTTCTGCAGGCCGTCGGTGATCCGGAAGACGCCGCCGAGCTTGCCGACGTCCTCGCCCATGAGCAGGACCTTGGGGTCGTCCTCCATCGCCTTGCGCAGGCCCATGTTGAGGCCCTTGGCGAGGGTGATCTTCTGCGTCTCGCTCATGAGCCTGCCCCCTGAAAAGTAGAGCCCTCGAACGACGCGAGGTAGGCCTCGAAGCCGGCTCGCTGCTCCTCGAGCTCGTCGGTCAGCTCGGTGTAGACGTGGTCGAAGATGCTCAGCGGCGCCGGGTCGGGCAGCGCCTTGCAGCCCTCACGCAGCCGGACGCCGAGGTCGTCGGCCTCCTGCTGGACGCTCGCGATGAACTCGTCGTCGGCCAGGCCGTTGCGCCGCAGGTAGACCTCGATCCGGGCGATCGGGTCCTTGAGCTTCCAGCGCTCGAGGTCGTCGGAGAGGCGGTAGCGGGTCGGGTCGTCGGTCGTGGTGTGGGCACCCATCCGGTAGGTGTAGGCCTCCACGAGGGTCGGGCCCTGGCCGTCGCGGGCCCGCTGCAGGGCGGCCTGCGTGACGGCGTACGTCGCGAGGACGTCGTTGCCGTCGACGCGGACGCCGGGGAACCCGAAGCCGAGAGCCCTCTGGTAGAGCGGGATCCGCGTCTGGCGCTCGATGGGCTCCGAGATGGCCCACTGGTTGTTCTGGCAGAAGAACACGACCGGCGCGTTGTAGGACGCGGCGAAGATGAAGGCCTCGTTGACGTCGCCCTGGGAGGACGCGCCGTCACCGAAGTGCGCGATCACCGCGGCGTCGCGGTCGGGGTCGCCGGTGCCGACGTCACCGTCGCGCTGGATGCCCATCGCGTAGCCGGTGGCGTGCAGCGTCTGGGCGCCGATCACGATCGTGTAGAGACCGAAGTTGTTCTCGGCCGGGTCCCACGAGCCCTGGTCGACGCCGCGGAAGAGCCCGAGCAGGTCGAGCGGGTCGACGCCCTTGCACCAGGCGACGCCGTGCTCGCGGTAGGTCGGGAAGACGTAGTCCTGGGGGCGCAGCGCGCGGCCGGCGACGATCTGCGCGGCCTCCTGGCCGAGCAGCTGGGCCCAGATGCCGAGCTCGCCGTGCCGCTGGAGCGCGGTGGCCTCGGTGTCGATCCGCCGGGTCAGCACCATGTCGCGGTAGAAGCCGCGCACCTGCTCGGCGGAGAAGTCGAGGTCGAACTCCGGGTGGTGGACCCGCTCACCCTCGGGGGTCAGGAGCTGGATCAGCTCCGGTCCACCGTCCTGCTGCGAGGGTCCGAAGACCTCCGCGAGGTCCGGGCCGAAGCCTGGCTGCTGCGTCACGTGCACTCCTTCGAGTTCACCGGCGTCGGCGGGGTCTCCGCGTGCCGAGGTCATATCGGTCCGGGCCGTCGGGACGCGGGGATGGTGCGCCCTGTGACCCGGAACACAATCGTGCCCGGCCAACCTACCTGCGTCATCGTCGGCGTCGCCAATCGTGCACGCCCTCCGTAGGGTCGTCGCATGAGCGCATCTGATGTCTCGGCCAGCACGACAGTCTCCGCACCGCCGGAGGTCGTGTTCGCGATCCTCGCCGATCCCCGCCAGCACGCCCGGATCGACGGGTCCGGCACCGTCCGCGACGCCGTCGACGGGCCCGAGCGGCTCGAGCTCGGGTCGACCTTCGGGATGAACATGAAGATCGGGGCGCCGTACCGCACCAAGAACCGGGTCGTCGAGTACGACGCCAACCGGCTGATCGCCTGGCGCCACTTCGGGACGCACCGCTGGCGCTACGAGCTGGAGCCGGTCGACGGCGGCACCCGCGTCACCGAGACCTGGGACCTGAGCCACTGCAACGGGCCGACCAAGCTGGTCTACGGCCTCCTCGGCTACCCGAAGCGGCACCAGAAGGGCATCGAGCAGACGCTCGTGAAGCTCCAGGCCGCCGCCGAGCAGGACGCCGCGAGGGCCTAGGTGCCGCAGAAGGTCCGGTAGTCGCCGAAGCTCTCGGGCGCCGGGGCCGCGTACTCCTCGAGACCGGGGCGCGCGTCGTACGGCGCGCCGACGGCCTCCATCAGCCGCTCGAGCGGGCCGAGGTCTCCGCCGGTCGCCGCGGTGAGCGCGGCCTCGACCACGTGGTTGCGCGGGATGTAGACAGGGTTGACCCGGTCCATCGCGTCGCCGTCCGGGCCGAGCGCCCGCCAGCGCTCGGCCCAGGCGTCGAAGCCGGCGAGATCGAGGAAGAGGCCGCGGGCGGGCTCGGCGTTGCCGCGGGCGGCCGCACCGAGCGCGCGGAAGAAGGACGTGAAGTCGATGTGGTTGACCTGGAGCAGCGGGAAGAGCTCGTCGACCAGCGCCTTCTCGACGGCCTCGTCGAGGCCGTCGGGCAGGCCGAGCTTCGCGCGCATCCCGGCTGACCAGGCGGAGCTGTAGTGCGACCGGAACATGCCGAGCGACTCGACGGCGATCGCGACCGCCTGGTCCTGGTCGTCGTGGATCAGCGGCAGCAGGGCCTCGGCGAGCCGGGCCAGGTTCCACTCCGCGATGACCGGCTGGTTGGCATAGGCGTAGCGACCGGTCTCGTCGATCGAGCTGAAGACGGTCGCCGGGTCGAAGGCCTCCATGAAGGCGCACGGGCCATAGTCGATCGTCTCGCCCGAGATCGTCATGTTGTCGGTGTTCATCACCCCGTGCACGAAGCCGACGAGCATCCACCGGGCCACCAGCGACGCCTGGGCAGCGACGACGGCCTCGAACAGCGCGACGTACGGCTTCTCGGCCGAGGCCGCCTCGGGATGGTGGCGGGCGATCGCGTGGTCGGCGAGCCGGCGGGACAGCTCCACGTCGCCCTGGGCCGCGGCGTACTGGAAGCTGCCGACCCGCAGGTGGCTGCTCGCCACCCGGGCCAGCACGGCGCCGGGCAGCACGGTCTCGCGGCGCACCGGCCGCCCGGTCGCGACCACCGCGAGCGCGCGCGTCGTGGGGATGCCGAGGGCGTGCATCGCCTCGCTGACGACGTACTCGCGCAGCATCGGGCCGACGGCGGCCAGCCCGTCGCCGCCGCGCGCGAACGGCGTGCGGCCCGAGCCCTTCAGGTGCAGGTCGCGCAGTCGACCGTCGGCGTCCGTGAGCTCGCCGAGCAGCAGGGCCCGGCCGTCGCCCAGGCGCGGGCTGAAGCCCCCGAACTGGTGCCCGGCGTAGACCTGCGCGACCGGGTTGGCGCCGGGCGGGACGAGGTTGCCGACCAGCATCCGGCAGCCGTCCGGGCTCCGCAGGGAGCCCGGGTCGAGCCCGAGCCCGGCCGCCAGCGGCTCGTTGAGCACGAGCAGCTGCGGGTCGGGTGCCTCCTCGGCCTGCCAGGGCAGGGCCATCTCCGGCAGCTCGCGCGCGAAGCGGTCGTCGAGGGTGATGGTCGAGGGGAGGGCGAGACTCACGCTGTCGAGCGTACGGGGGCGGGCCCCGTCGAGCGCCGTACGACGAGCTGGGTCGGCAGCACCCGGGTCGGCGGCTCGCTCGAGCGGGCGACGGTCTGGGCGACGACCGCCTCGACCGCCCGGGCGCCGGCGTCCTCGGTGCGCTCGGCGAGGGTCGTCAGCGTCGGGCTGCAGAAGTCGGAGCCGACGATGTTGTCGAAGCCCACCACGCTGACGTCGCCCGGCACCGAGACGCCGCGTTCGGCGAGGCGGAGCATCACCCCGATCGCGAGCATGTCGTTGTGGGCCACGACCGCGGTCGCCTTCGCCGCGAGCACGGCGTCGGCCGCGGCCGGGCCACCGCCGAGGGTGGGCGAGTAGGGACCGGACCGGGTGGCGGTCAGTCCGGCCGCCTCGGCCGCCGCCTGCAGCCCGAACCAGCGTCGCGCCCCCGACCAGGACTCCGGCGGCCCGCCGAGGAACACCAGCGACCGGTGCCCCAACGACGCGAGATGGTCGACGATCTGGCGGGTGCCGCTGTCGAAGTCCGCGACGACGCAGGCGACCCCGGGCGTGGCCCGGTTGACCAGCGCGATCGGGTTGAGCTCGGCGGCGCGGAGCAGCTCGTCGTCGGGCAGCCGCGAGGCGCTCAGCACGAAGCCGTCGACCGCCGGGCCGAGGCGTCGGACGAGCTGTTCCTCGGTGGCGGGGTTCTCCTGGGTGTCGCCGAGCACGAGCACCATGCCGGCCGCCGCGGCCGCGCGCTCCGCGCCCTTGATGACCCCGGAGAAGTAGGGGTTGCTGATGTCCGGCACCAGGAGGGCCAGGGTGTTGGTGCGTCCCGACTCGAGCGCCCGGGCCGCGGGGTTGGGCGCATAGCCGAGCTCATCGGCGACCGCGAGCACGTGCTCGCGGGTGCGGTGGTTGACCCGGTCCGGCCTCGTGAACGCCCGCGAGACGGTGGACGCCGCGACGCCCGCGGCCTCGGCGACGTCGGTGATCGTGGCCCGGCGGCGCGGCCCGGACCGGTCCTGCGACGACGCTCTCGATCGGGGCATGGCCTCAGTGTGGCAAATAATGGCAAACGCTTGCCATGTGACGGCGGCCACTCTGACACTCGACGGCAAGCCACCTCGCGACGCAGGGTGGAGGACCGAAGGGCAGGACGATGACCGCAACAGCCGAGGCCACCCCCTCAGCCGCAGAGGGCCGGCGTACCCCCGGGAAGGCCGCGCTCGCCGCCTGGTTCGGGAGCGCGCTGGAGTACTACGACTTCGCGATCTACGGCACCGCCGCGGCGCTGGTCTTCCCCGACATCTTCTTCCCGGACGGCAACGACTCGGCCGCCACGGTCGCGGCCTTCGCGACCTTCGGCGTCGCCTACGTCGCCCGCCCGATCGGCTCCTTCTTCCTCGGCCACGTCGGCGACCGGCTCGGCCGCAAGAAGGTGATGATCGGCACCATCCTGCTGATGGGCGTCTCGACCTTCCTGGTCGGCTGCCTCCCGACGTACGGCCAGGTCGGCCTGCTGGCGCCGATCATGCTGGTCGTGCTCCGCGTGATGCAGGGCCTCTCGGCCGCCGGCGAGCAGGCGGGCGCCAACTCGATGTCGTTCGAGCACTCGCCCGACGATCGCCGTGGCTTCTTCACCAGCTTCACGCTGAGCGGCACCCAGGGCGGCCAGATCCTCGCTCCGGCGGTCTTCCTGCCGCTCGCGGCGGTGCTGTCCGACGACCAGCTGCAGTCGTGGGGCTGGCGGATCCCCTTCTGGATCAGCGCGGTCGTGGTGGTCGCCGGGCTGATCATCCGGCGCCGGCTCGAGGAGACCCCGGAGTTCAAGGCCGAGGCCGTCCAGGAGGGCCCGCCGAAGACACCCCTCGGTGAGCTGTTCCGTCACCACTGGCGCGGGGTGCTGCGGGTCTTCTTCGCGGCGTTCATCGCCACCGTCAACACGATGTTCGCCGTCTTCGCCCTCAACTTCGCGACCTCCGACGACTACGAGATCGGCATCGACAAGTCCACGATGCTGTGGCTGGCGATCGTCGCCAACGTCGTCGCCATCGCGGTCATCCCCTTCTGGGCACGGCTCTCCGACCGGGTCGGCCGCAAGCCGGTCTTCGTGACCGGGCTGCTCGGCAGCGCGGTGCTGGTGGTCGCCTTCCTCGGCGCCATCGCGCACGGCCAGGTCGTGCTGATGTTCGTCGTCGGCGTGCTGCTCGCCGGCATCGTCTACAGCATGCCGAACGCCGTGTGGCCCGCGACGTACGCCGAGTACTTCCCCACCAGCGTCCGCCTGTCGGGCATGGCGATCGGCACCCAGTTCGGCTTCGCCCTCGCCGGCTTCACCCCGACGATCGCCGGCGCGCTGATGGGTGGCGACGCCGGCAACTGGTGGAAGGTCGCCGCCTTCACCGCCGGTGCCTGCGTGATCTCGGCGATCGCCGTCCTCACCGGCCCGAGCGGGACCCACCGGCTGACGACCCGCGAGGTCGGCGCCCGCCGGGCCCCGGTCGTCACGCCGCGAGCGAAGGTCGGTGTCGCATGAGCGAGACGTCCTACGTCCTCGGCCTGGTGGGCGAGGGGATCTCGGCTTCGCTCACCCCGGCCATGCAGGAGCGCGAGGGCCGCGAGTGCGGGCTGCAGGTGAGCTACCGGATCATCGACGCCGGCCGGCTCGGGCTCGGTGTCGGCGACCTGCCCGACCTCCTCGCCTGGGCGGAGCGGCTCGGGTTCGACGGGCTCAACGTCACGCATCCCTTCAAGCAGGCGGTGCTGCCGCTGCTCGACGAGCTCTCCGACGACGCCGCCGACCTGGGCGCGGTCAACACCGTGGTCTTCCACGACGGCCGACGGCTCGGGCGCAACACGGACTGGTCGGGCTACGGCGCGGCCTTCCGCGCCGCCCTCCCGGACGCCGTGGGCGACCGGGTGGTCGTCGTCGGCGCCGGCGGTGCGGGCGCGGCCGTCGGCTACGGGCTGCTCGACCAGGGCGCCGAGCACGTCGCCGTCCTGGACGCCGACGCCGACCGCGCCCACGACTGCGCCGTACGCCTGGCCAAGAGGTACGGCGACGACCGGGTCTGCGCCGTCTCCGACCTGGCCCGGGCGATCGCCGACGCGCACGGGGTGGTCAACGCGACGCCGGTCGGGATGAACGGCCACCCGGGGACCTCGGTCGCCGCCGACCTGCTCCGGCCCGACCTGTGGGTCTCGGACGTCGTCTACTTCCCGCTCGAGACCGAGCTGATCGCGCTGGCCCGTGCCCGCGGCTGCCGCGTGATGACCGGCGGCGGGATGGCCGTGCACCAGGCGGTCGGCGCGTTCGAGCACTTCACCGGCCGGGTGCCCGACGCCGACCGGATGAGCCGGCACTTCGCGGAGCTCACGGCGTGAGGCTCTGCCGATGAAGAGGGCAATCGCCACCGTCTCGCTGAGCGGCGTCCTCGCCGACAAGCTGGAGGCGGTCGCGGCCGCGGGCTTCGACGGGATCGAGCTGTTCGACAACGACCTGGTCGCCTCGCCGCTCACGCCCAGGGAGGTCGCCGCGCGCTGCGCCGACCTCGGTCTGACCATCGACCTCTTCCAGCCGGTGCGCGACGTCGAGGGCGTGCCGCCGGAGCGCTTCGACGCCGTGCTGCACCGCTTCCGCACCAAGCTCGCGGTGGTGCGCGACCTCGGCGCGCCCGTGGTGCTGGCCTGCTCCCACGTCGGCGCCGACGCGGTCGACGACCTCGACCTCACCGCCGCCCAGCTGCACGCGCTCGGCGACCTCGCCGCCGACGAGGGCGTGACGATCGCCTTCGAGGCGCTCGCCTGGGGCCGGCACATCGACCGGGTCGGGCAGGCCTGGGACGCCGTACGGCGCGCCGACCACCCGGCCGTGACCCTGGCCGTCGACACCTTCCACATCCTGTCCCGCGGCGACGACGGCTCGGCGCTGGCCGGGATCCCGGGTGACCGGATCGGCTTCCTCCAGGTCGCCGACGCGCCGCTGATGGACATGGACGTGCTCGAGTGGAGCCGGCACTTCCGCTGCTTCCCGGGCGAGGGCACCCTCGACGTGGCCGGCGTGGTCGCCGCGACGCTGGCGGCGGGGTACGCCGGGCCGCTGTCGCTCGAGGTCTTCAGTGACGTGGTGCGCGAGGCCGATCCGCGGACCACCGCGCGCGACGCGTTGCGGTCGCTGGTCTTCCTGGAGGACCAGGTGGGCGTCGCCGGCCAGCCGCCGGCACCGGCCTCGGTCGACCCGGCGTTCATCGAGGTGGCCGGCTCCCCCGCCGTACCTCCCCTGCTCGAGTCGCTCGGCTTCAGCCGCGCCGGCACGCACCGCAGCAAGCCCGTCAGCTGGTGGCGCCACGGTGACGCGCACGTCGTCGTCAACGACGGCCCCTCTCCGTCACCGGGCCCGGCGGTCGGCGTCGTCGCCGCGCCGGTGTCGGCGGTCGCCGCCCGCGCGAAGGCACTGCTGTGGCCCGAGGTCGACCGGACCCGCGGCTCGGGCGAGGCCCACCTGCCCGGGATCACGTCGCCGTCGGGGCTGCACGTCTTCGTCAGCGCGCCACCCGGCGACGACGACGACTGGCAGCGCGACTTCACCCCGTCCGCTGCCGCGGCCCCCGGCCTGACCGGCATCGACCACGTGGTCGTCGCCGTGCCGCCCGACCGGCTGAACGAGGAGGTGTCGTTCCTGCGCACCCTCTTCGCGCTGGCACCCGGCACCGTCGAGGAGTTCATGGAGCCGCACGGCCGCCTGCGCAGCCGCGCCTTCCGGCCTTCGTCCGGAGACCTGCGGATCGTGCTGAACGTCGAGGAGGTCGGCTCCGGTCGCGCCTCGACCGGGATCACCCAGGTGGCCTTCGGCTGCGCCGACGTCCGGTCCCAGGTGCGGGCGCTGCGCGCGGCCGGCGTACCCCTCCTGGCGGTGCCCGACAACTACTACGTCGACCTCGACGCCCGCTTCGGCCTGTCGCCCGTCCTGCTCGCCGACCTGCGCGAGCACGGGCTCTTCTACGACCGGGTCGGCGACGGCGAGCTGCTGCACGCGTTCACCGCGCCGCTCGCCACCGGCTTCCACGTCGAGCTGCTCGAGCGACGGGGCGGGTACGACGGCTACGGCTCGGCGAGCACCCACGTGCGGCTGGCGGCCCAGCGGCGCCACTGACTCGCCGTACTTCTCGTGGCAAACCCGCGCGACACGCCGTGGCTCCTCGGCGTGTCGTGCGGGTTTCCCCGGGCGGGCTCTAGTCGCTAGTGCAACACCGTTGGTTCGAATGGGTGGCCCAGCATCTTGTTGAGCTCCTCGGCGGGAGTGTGCCACGCGAGGGTCTTGCGGGGTCGTCCATCGGCTGGCTGTCGCCAAGGGTGTCGAAGGTCTGTCGGGTCACCAGCCGGCCGTGCTCGGCGAGGACCACCTCGCCGTGGTCGTTCCGGACGATGAAGAGCGCCCGGTGGTGGAGGTGATGAACTTCCAGACGTCGCCGTGCAGGTGGGTCGCGAAGAGCTCCTGGTAGTCCGCGCGGCCGGATACGTAGGCTTTGCGGTCGTTCTCCGGGTTGGTCCACACCTCGCGATAGCGGTACCGGTTGTCGTCCAGGAACGCCTGGCCACCGGAACCGGGGACGTTGTAGATCACCTCGAAACCCCGCGCGTGGCCGACGACGTCGAAGGTGATGTCGCAGCCGTCGTCGGTGAAGGCGTTTGCTGTAGTGCTCACGGCTGTACACATCGCCGGGCCCGTGCCCATGCCCATGTCCGTGTGCCGTGGCGAAGCTTGAGCAGGCTGCCGACCGGGTCCGGGCGGACATGTCGGCGAACGAGGCGGCGTTGGCCGCGGTCGTTGGCGCCGAGGAGGTTGCTCGCCGGGAGCGGGATCAGGCCGCGGCGAGGTACTACACCCGTGGCCGCATCAGCGCTCTGTTGTCGGTTGCGGGTTCGACGTCGAATGCCTCGCTGACCAGGCTTCAGCAGAACGTGTTTACGGCTCGCAACCGGCTGGAGCGGCTCGCCTCGACGTTCGACCCAGACGAGGCTCGCGAGCAGTTGCACTCGCGGCTGAACATCGTCGGCGCCTCGATGACCGAGTACGCCCGCAGGCTGGGTGTCGAGCACGTGCAGAACAGCGTGCGGCTGGACCTGGCAAACCTCACCGTCGCCACGGACACCGACGACGGGCCACTGCCACTCCCGCGCATCGGTAGCGCGGCGAACTGGATCGGCTACCACCTAGCCACCCACCTGGCGTTGCACCGGTTCCTCGTCCAGAACACCCGGCCGGTGCCGCGGTTCTTGATGATCGACCAGCCGACGCAGGCGTTTTTCCCGTCCGATGCGGCGAAGAACTCCGGCCAAGTCGTGAAGGACGCCGATCGTGACGCGGTCCTCGCGATGTTCACCCTGATGCGGGATGTCGTCGACGAGCTCTCTCCGAAGTTCCAGGTGATCGTCAGCGACCACGCCGACCTCGAAGAGGAATGGTTCCAGGATGCATCAAGCACATCTGGCGTGACGGGGTGAAGCTCGTGCCCGTCGAGTGGCTCTAGACGCCGGTTTCGCCTCGGCGCTCGACAATGTCCACGTTACTGCGCGCGGGACTCGCGCCCTCTGATCCGAATGCGGGGTCAGCGACCCGGCTCTCGCCGGCCCGTCAGGACTCGGAAGGTGGGGATATCTGCCCACAACGATTCGCGGCTGATGAAGGGTCTCGCCACCTTCGCGGGTCCGTAGTTACCTTCGAGGCTTGCAAGTCCGGCCCACCGACCGATACCTGCGACAACATCCGCGACCTGGATCCGCTCGTCGGATCTTGAATCGGCGAGCACGATGTCGCGGATCTGCACCGGCGGAGCAAGTAGCCGAAACTCACGCGGGGGACGTCGAAGTGTCAAGACGGTCTCTTCGATGCGAGAGGCGGTCAGCATGATCGAGACGCTCCTTCGGGGTTCCGCCGACGAGGCGAGGTATCCGCGCGTTCGAGGGGGGTGGTCCGCGGCCCTCGGACAGGTCAGTTCCGCGCGCTGCCGCGATCGGAGTGAGTCTCCATCAGCCGCAGCTGATGTAGGCGCAAGGCGTTGTGGACGTCCAGCTGTCTGGAACTGCTCCTCCAGGACTTGCCTAGAACGCGATCGATCCGGCCCAATCTTTGATTGACCGTGTTTACATGCACGTCCAGTTGGGTTGCGGCAGCAGTGGCGTTGGTGGAGTGGTCGAGGTAGGCCAGCGCGGTAGGCCAGAGATCCGTCTTGTGTCGCTCGTCGTAGTCGATGAGCGGGCCGACCGTTCGCCCGATAAGCCTGTCGAGCGTCGACGCGGATTCAGGCGTGAGCAGCAAGGAGTACAGACCGAACTCATCCGAGGTAGCCCACTGACCCGATCGACGGAGGTGCTGCATGAGGCGAAGACACTGGGCAGCTTCGCGGTATCCGCCATGCAGGTCTGCCAACGTGGTCACTTCTCCGGCGGCAGCGACTGTCAGCTCGTGCCGCGTTGCGTCACGCGTCGCTCGCCAGATTCGCGCCGCGATGTCGTCGGCGGGAAGCGGGGATAGAACGGCGATGTGCTCGTCGTACAGTGCGGCGAGTCCGCCGGTCTCTTCGCAGACAGCGCTGCAAGCAGAGATCTGGGCAGCGAGTCGGTCCTGGGACATATCCATGACCGCAACGCTGATGTCGCGGCCTGCGAGCCCGAGTCGTCGGCCGAGCCGCTGGACTGTCTCCGAGTCGCCGCGTCTCTTGTTGAGGAGCATTCGCATGGTGTCGCCTGCGGCGCGGACATCCGCCTCCGCGGCGGCAACATCCGACAAGAGCGATACGGCAATCGTCTGGGTGGCCCGTTCGAGCGTTCGAACGTCTACGTCAGTCAGCATGCGATCGACGGTGAGGACAACTGAACCTAGGTAGCGGGACGCCGCGGATGCGGATGAGACGTGCCAGTGGAACCCGTCAAAGCCATCGACGGCTACGGAGCGGCCCGTCTCACGGCTTACAGAAAGCGCCCTCTGCACTTCCAGCGGGTACGGGGGCAAGGGCACGCGGCTGCCAAATGTGGCCACGACGACTTCAGCATCGTCCACCATCGCGATCGAGCCCCCGAGGGCTTCGGCGACGATCTCGACGATCCGATCAATCCCTTCGCCGCGCAGCTGAACCTCGGTCAATCGGGCGTGCACTTCTGCTGACGTCTCGACAGCTGCTGTGTGGGCTCGCAGCAGGGCGCTGGACTTTTCGAGCTCGTCCAGCGCTTCGACCTGAGATCTGAAGAGGAGCGCGTTGTCGAGCGCGACAGCCGCGTGAGCTGCAAGGGAGGAAACCAGTTCGACCTGATGGTCGGAGAAGGGCTCGCTTCGGCGCCTGCCGGCAAACAGGATCCCGAGCAATCGGCCATCGACCTCGAGCGGCACCCCAAGGAGAGCGACGATTCCTTCAGCACCTACCTGGTGATCCAGGTATTCGCTGTGGTGGAACGCGTCTGCCTCTTTGTAGTTCGAGACCTGAAACGGCCGGCGCGTTGTCGCAACCTCGCCACCGACGCCATTTCCAACGCTGACCTTGGTGCCGAGGAACGCCGGCGAAAGTTGGCCCGCCCAGGCGCGAACGGCAAAGTGTTCGTCATCAATGGTCCGAGCCGACAGATACGCCACATCACATGCCAGGAGCCGTCGGGTTCGATCAGTGACTGCCTGGAGGGCATGCCCGAGATCGCGCACCTTCGTGAGATCCCCAGCGGCCTCGTACAGCGCGCTCAACTCGCCCTCTCGACGCTCGTGATCTGCCACGAGCTCTCGTAGCCGGCTCACCCTCCCGAGGGTCTCTGGCTGTTCCGCGACCAGCCCGTCCAGCAATGCGTCGAGGGACGCCGATGCGGTCTCGCCAGCAACCGAAGGGCGCGGTAGACGCTGATGCGTCTGCACGTCGTCCGCCACGTTGGATCAGCCTCCGTTGCTGTTGTGGAGCGGTGGTCTGGTTGCAGTAGGTGAGTCGGAAGTCTGCGCGTACATCGTGACCCGCTCCTCCAGGGTGGGTCGCGCCAGCAGGTCTTGATTATGTGCAGAGTCCACCAGTTTGGGCGCAAGACAGTGCTCATGAACCATACCGTGCGTCACATTGACCTGCGTACGGTGAACCAGCATCACCTAGGAGAGGCATCGCTAGCCGGTTGAAGGTAGCGGACCGCCTCATTGCCTCTCGGTTCTCGGCGCGCCCCGGTGTGCGCAGAAGGCACTCGCGCGAACTGGCGCGGCCAGGCAGCGGGCCAGCCTCGGAGGCTGACTGCATCGACACCAGTAGCAACGACCAGCCATGAATGAGGGAGAGCGAACCGTGACCAGTTCGAGCAGGATCAGCGGTTTCAGGGACTTGACGATCGATGAGAGGCGCACCCGTGTGGTGTCTGCCGCCGACATCGAGTCGCATCGCCTCGACGTGCTCAGTCCCGAGAAGGGGCTGAGTCTCGAGCAGGCGGACCACATGGTCGAAAACGTGATCGGTGTCTTGGGCATCCCGGTCGGGGTTGCGACGAACTTCCAGGTCAACGGACGCGACATCTTGGTCCCGATGGCCACCGAAGAACCGTCGGTCGTCGCAGCAGCGAGCAACCTCGCGCGGATGACCAGGGACCACGGGGGCTTCGTGACCTCGTCCACGCTGCCGCTGATGCAGGCTCAGGTTCAGGTCCTCGATGTCATTGACCCAGAGGCAGCGCGGCTGCGATTGCTTGCCGCGTCACACGAGTTGATCGAGCTGGCTAACGCGCAGGACCCTGCGCTCGTGAAGTTCGGCGGCGGCGTCCGTGACATCTCAGTCCGCGTCCTGCCGAGCGCACGCCAGACTTACGTGGTCCTGCACCTGATTGTCGACGTGCGCGACGCGATGGGCGCCAACGCGGTCAACACCATGGCGGAAGCGATCGCCCCGCGCGTCGCCGAGATCAGCGGTGGCCGCACGCTCCTGCGCATCCTCACCAACAAGGCAGACCTGCGCCTCACCCGGGTGAGCGCGGTGTTCGACCGCGACTTGCTCGGTGGAGCTGAGGTCGTCGAGAACATGCTCGACGCGGCAGAGTTCGCGGTCGTGGACCCGTACCGGGCAGCCACCCACAACAAGGGCATCATGAACGGCATCACGGCCGTAGTTCTGGCCACCGGCAATGACACCCGAGCGGTCGAAGCTGGCGCCCACTCTCACTCGATCACAGCCGATGGTCGTTACACGTCCATGTCGCGCTATGAGAAGGATCGAGATGGAAACCTGGTGGGAACGCTCGAGCTCCCCATGCCGGTGGGTCTGGTTGGCGGTGCGACCAAGGTCCACCCGGTAGCTCAGGCAAACGTCGCCACGATGGGTGTGAAGTCCGCTGCGGAACTCGCCGACATCATCATGGCGGTCGGCTTGGCCCAGAACGCTGCCGCCGTTCGTGCGCTTGCGACGGAAGGCATCCAGCGTGGCCACATGTCCTTGCATGCGCGCAACATCGCGGTCACCGCGGGTGCGAGCTCCGACGAGGTCGACGGATTGGTTGCCAGGATGATCGCGGCCAAGTCGGTCCGGGCCGAGTTTGCCGAATCGGCATTGGCGGACATGCGGCGCGAGAAGTCGTGAATGTCGAATTGCCGCCAGGCGTGACGGCGGAGGACGAGTTGCGCCAACGTCTCCCTGCTGTGCATGCGCAATCAGACCTCCCTGACAAAGTCACGATCTACGAGGTGGGTGCGCGCGACGGGCTTCAGGCTGAGAAGCTGTCCGTGCCCACCACGGCCAAGATCGACTTCATCGTCGATCTCGTTGGTGCAGGCTTGCCCGTCGTTGAGGCGACGAGTTTTGTCTCGCCGAAGTGGGTTCCCCAGCTTGCCGATGCCGCGGACGTATTGGCTGGATTGGGACCGGATCTCTCTCGTCATCCCGTCCTCGTCCCCAACATGCGCGGCCTCGAGCGGGCTCTCGCAAGCAACGCTGCGGCCCTCGCAGTCTTTGTGAGCGCGACGGAGACGTTCGCGCGTCGCAACCTCAACATGTCATTGCTGCAAGCGGTGGATGCGGCCCTTGAAGTGACTGAAGCTGCCCGTTCTGAAGGTCTGTCAGTGCGGGGCTACGTGTCGATGTGTTTCGGCGACCCGTGGGAAGGCCAGGTCAAGCTTCGGCAGGTTTCCGAGGTCAGCAAGGCGTTGATCGATGCGGGCTGCTACCAAGTCAGCCTGGGCGACACGATCGGGGTCGGGACTGCGGGGCACGTCGCGGCGTTGCTCCGTGATCATGAGGCGATCGGGATCGATCTCGACCAACTGGCTCTTCACTTCCACGACACCTACGGGCAGGCGCTTGCCAACGTGCATGCGGGGCTTCAAGCGGGTGTGACCTGTTTCGACGCGTCCGCGGGAGGCATCGGAGGCTGCCCGTTCGCCGGCACGGCAACAGGAAACCTGGCCACCGAGGATCTCCTCTGGATGCTGACAGGGCTGGGCATCGAAACTGGCGTCGACTTGAAGGCCGTATGGTCGGCCGGCTCAAAGATGACTGCCCTACTCGGACGGCCAAGTCCTTCCAGGGTGGCGCAGGCGCTTACGCCGTAGTCGTCTTTTCTTGGCGGTGCTCACTTCTCGAAAGAACGCACTCGAGGCGGTTCCGTTGATGGACCTGCCCGCCGCTCGGTTCGCGGAGCGCAAGCATCTGGCTGCTGCTGCTGCTGCGGCGGCGACGCCGGTACCGGTCGGTTGAGCCTCGTCGCACGACTGCTGATCATGGCCTTTTCACACAAACGATCGCGTAAACGAGTGGTAATTGCACATAGCGGGCGTCACATTGCCTGCGTATTGTCTGCGACACCTTCAGCGCCGAATCGGCGGTTCTAACCAAGTGAGGATGGACATGTCTGTTCGTACAACAACGGTCATGGAAGGCCTGCACTTCGCAGAAGCGCCGACACTCGGATCGGACGGGGCGCTTTACCTCTCTGACTTCTACGCTCGCGAGGTCCTTCGGATCGATCCGAGCACGTGGGTCTCTGAGACCGTCGCCAAGGTGGACCAGCAGCCGTCCGGTCTTGGATGGCTTGCCGATGGGTCGTTGCTCATCGTGTCGATGAACGATCGGACGCTTCGCCGGCTCGGAACTGACGGCGTTCTCCACGACTATGCGGACCTTGGCAGCATTGCCAAGGGGTCGTCCAACGACATGCTGGTCGACCAGCAAGGCCGTGCCTGGGTTGGTGACTTCGGGTTTGACTTCTACAAGCTGCTGCGCGATGAACCTGACGCCGACCCACTTTTCGGACCTGGTGCGAACCCGCCTCGTGCGTCGATCGCGGTCGTGTCGGCCGACGGGGCCGTCACTCTTGCGGCAGAAGGCCTTCAGTTCCCGAACGGGATGGTGCAGCTTCGCGATGGCACCATGGTGATCGCAGAGACAGTGGGTAAGTGCCTCACGGCCTTCGACATCGACGGCTACCACCTCGTCAATCGCAGAACCTACGCCGACCTCAGCGGTGCCGGGCCGAACGGTTCGCCTCTTCTTCCTGACGGCATATGTGTCGACAGCGCCGACGGCATCTGGGTTTCCGATCCGGCCAACAGTGGCGCTGTCTATATCGTCGATGGCCGAGTCGAGAACCGAGTGACGACAAGTCAGCCCTGTTTCGCCGTCGGGCTGATCGGTCGGAACTTGGTCTGCTGCACGGCGGAGTCGTCCAACCCCAATGTCGCGTCCGCAGATCGCACGGGAAAGCTCGAAATCTGCGAGGTCCCTACCCCCGGCCTCTGATTCGTTCAATCTCGGCGCTGCCACTAGCACGCCGCCAAGCCGCCGCTCGGGGCGAAGGGTCAACCGCCCTATCGAATTACACGCACGCATTAGCAATCACCAGCGCGGCCGCGACTTCAGCACGCCGTCATGAGCACGGAGGAATACCCATGTTTGTAACTCGTCCACGTAACAGGACCTTCGTCAGGAGGTCCTTGGCCATCGCTGCCGCCGTTGCCGTCGGTATGGCGATGACTGGTTGCACGAAGGACGCCGATGACTCCTCTGACCAGCCCTCGTCGGCACCCGCCGTCACTGCAGCCGCAGGTGCGGACAAGATCTGTGCCGATTACAAGAAGAAGACGATCGGCGTCGTTCACCTAACCACCGCTGACGAGAACGAGTCCACTCTCGTGTCCGCCCTCAAGGAGGCTTCCAAGGCGGCCGGCCTCGAGTGGACCTTCAAAGAGGCGGACTCCCAGGGAAGTGCGGAAAAGTCGCAGCAGGCAGTGTCGACCTTCGTCAACCAGGGCGTCGACGCGATCCTCCTTCTGGTTGTGAGTTCGCGTGACCTTCAGCCTCAGCTCGAGGACGCGAAGGAGGCTGGGATTCCGGTCTTTGGTCAGTGGTCGTTCTCCGAGCTCGATCCACTGATCGTTCAGGACTACACCCCGCTTCCGGCGGCTGACGCTTCCGCTCTGGCTCAGCAGATGTTCAGCAGCCTCTATCTCGAGAAGCCGGAGGGCGACATCGAGGTGGCACTTGTCAATACGGACCTGGACATCTTGGGTGCGCGAAACGCTGCGGTGCGCGGACTCGCCGAGCTGTACCCGCGTATCAAGATCGTCGACAGTGCCAACATCGACTTCACGGACATCTCCGGCAGCACGCAGCGGATGGTCGATGGCTTCATGTCGAAGTACCCGGATCTTGATGCGCTCTGGGCGAGCTACCCGGTCGCAGGGCCGGCGGCCGCACAGTCGGTGTTGGCTGCTGGCAAGGACATCGAGGTGTTCACGCACGTTGCGCAGTCCGAGGGAGTCAAGGCGCTTCAGGACAAGGACAACCCTCTGACTGCCATGCCGTGGCTGGACTTCGACTACCAGTCGTACCACACCGTCGAGGGCATGCTCACGTACTTCGCAGGACAGGAGCCGGACCGCCTCGAGAGCTACCAGGACCCAGTGCCGTTCAAGGTCTTCACGAAGAAGACTGCGGGCGAACTGACCGGTACCGGTGTCGCCGCCGGTATCGGCTGGACCTCTCAGGCTGGTCAGTGGAAGCAGCCCCTCGTCGACACCTGGGGATCGAAGTTCCCCTGCTAGTTGCCAGAGAACCGTGTGGGGGCGGACACGATCTGCCCCCACGCGGTCTCCGCCCATCTGATCGAACCCATCCGAAGCGAGGTCTGAAGTCGTGTCGCCAAACGCCAACAATCGAGGTCTGAATGGTCCCGGCGCCGTTGATGACGCCGTTGCGTCCACATCGGCGTCGGCGTCGGAGGCAAAGCACGGGAGCATCTCTCAGGATGTCACCAGCGAGGTCACGCCACAGCGTCGAAGCGCTGTCCTACGACGCAAGTTCGGGCCGTGGGGTGTCCCACTCATCATGCTGGTGATGATCGTGGTCTTTCAGATGCTCAACAGCAACTTCCTGACAGTCGCGAACATTTGGACCATCCTCGAGAGTGCCGCGTTACCAGCAATGGTGGCCTGTGCACTCACGGTCATCCTCGTCATGGGTGAGTTCGACCTTTCCGTTCAGGCCGTCGCCGGCTTCAGTACCACGACGTTCGCCGCACTCATGGCCAACTGGGACTTCACGCTGGTTTCAGCCATCGCCATCATGCTCGCGGCCGGCCTTGCCATCGGAGCAGCTACTGGCTGGCTCGTTGCCTACCAAGGACTCAATGCGCTGGTCGTCACGATCGGTGCAGCATCTCTGCTCAACGGTGGCGAGTTCCTTGTCTCTGACTCGAAGTCCATATCGGTCGGAATTGATCCCGGATTCGTCAAGTTCATCCGTTCTGACTTCCACGGCGTTCCAGTACTAGTGATCATTGCGCCCCTAGTCGCTGCACTCCTATGGATGCTGTTGGACCGCACCGCCTTGGGGCGCGAGCTCCGCTCGATCGGCGCCAACCGGGAGGCTGCTCGC
Organism: Nocardioides sp.; assembly: GCA_025965275.1. Classification (GTDB taxonomy): domain Bacteria; phylum Actinomycetota; class Actinomycetes; order Propionibacteriales; family Nocardioidaceae; genus Nocardioides. Next base: position 5,830 of record JAOPXG010000087.1, on the reverse strand, counting down.
TTCGCAGGCGTCAACGTCAAGCGAACGATTCTCATCGGCTTCATCATCACTGCCCTCGTATGCACCATTGCAGGAATGCTCTACACCGGCCGAGCGGGCCAGGCATATCCGCTCACTGGCCTTGCAGTGCTCCTTCCATCCTTCGCTGCCTGCTTCATCGGCGCCGCGATGTTCCGCGTGGGTGAGTTCAACATTCCGGGCACGGTGGTCGGCGCAGTTCTGGCCTCGATCGTGCCCAACGGACTCCTGCTGGCAGATGTCAGCGGATATTCCACGTACTTCTTTCAGGGGGGGATCCTGATCTTCGCTGTCTGGTTTGCACGCATCGTCGCCGGCGGAGAGAAGGCACGGGGATGAGCGACACCGGCCGCGACAGTCCGCCTGAACCAGACGCCATTGTCGTCACGGACGCGCGCCCACGGCTCCAAGTAGATGACGCGACCAAGTCGTACGGAGGCGCCGTCGCGCTAAAGGATGTCTCAGTCACTGTCGGAGTCGGCGAAGTCGTCGCTCTTGTCGGTCACAACGGTGCCGGCAAGTCCACTCTGAGCAAGATCGTCTCCGGCTACGAACGTCCAGACCGAGGCGAGGTGTCCCTCGACGGTGAGGTCGTCAATCTGCGATCGGCCAAGCACGCGATCGCAGAGGGCATCGGGCTTGTTCCCCAGCAGCTTGCTGTCATTCCGACGATGACAGTGACTCAGAATCTGATCCTGGGACTTCGGTCTACACCCCCAGGATTGGTTGACGTGGCAGCGAGGCTTGGACTGACAGACGTACTCAACATGCGGCTTGGCCTCCTCGGCCCGGCCGCTCAGCGTCTTGTGATGATCGGCAGGGCTCTGTTGCGAGGGCCGAAGGTTCTGATCCTCGACGAACCGACCGCGGCATTCTCGATCGCTGAGACTGAGAAGTTGTTCAAAATCATTAGCGATCTCACGGCGGATGGGATCTCAATCATCTACATCTCCCACAGACTCGAAGAGATCCTTACGATTGCGGATCGAGTTGTCGGTATGTCGCAGGGACGGGTCATCGCGGACCGTGCAACCGCTGGCCTGACTACAGACGACCTCGCAGACATCATCGCTGGTGGCGCAGACGCCCACGCACCTTCTGCTGAGGGCGACGTGACCTTTGTGGCCGAAGGCAGCGCCGCTCCGAAGGGTCAGGAAGTTCTACGTGTATCTGGGCTGCGGACGACGGCGAAGAGCGGAGCCGCAACATTCACGCTGCACGCCGGGGAAGTCGTAGGACTGACAGGGCTGGTTGGTGCAGGCAGAAGCAGCTTCCTCAATGCGCTGTGGGGGACAGGTGCGCCGGTCGTCGAAGGCAGTGTCCAGATCGGCGGACGGGTTTTTGTCCCGTCAAACCCGAGACGAGCCATCGCTCGCGGGCTTGTGCTCATCCCAGAAGGTCGTCAGCGGACCTCTCTGATCCCGGGTATGACTGTGCGAGAGAACGCTGGACTACCGACCTCTCGGCGGCGGCGCCTTCGATTTACCCCTTTTCTCAATCGACGCGGTGAGCGCGCGGCCGTCTCCGAGTTGCTAGCTGAACTCGACACCAAGCCAAGTCGGGCGGTTGATATGCCGATCGAGGCACTGTCCGGCGGCAACGCCCAGAAGGTTGTCCTGGCCCGATGGCTGATGATGCCCTCGGATGTCGCACTCCTTGACGAACCTTGCGAAGGCGTCGATGTGCGAGCCCGCAATGAGATCCACACCGTCCTACGCGCTATGGCGGACCAAGGCAAAGGCGTCCTCGTCAGCTCGTCGGACGTCGAGGAACTCGTCGAGTCAGCGGACCGAATCCTAGTGATGCGTGATGGCGAGATTGTCAACGAGCTCTCTGGTGATGCAATGACGGTCGAACGGGTGAACCGTGCCTGCTTGTGAACCGTCGAGACCACAACCACGAAGCGCGGTTGTCAGTCTCGGACAGACGGCCCGGACGATTGCAGTCGCTCGGCCCTAACGACAGAAGGGGCTCTAGGAGTTTCGTATGGACAAGGTGGTGGCTGCTGCTGCGGAGGCGGTGGCGGACATCCCGGACGGTGCGACGTTGTCGGTCGGTGGTTTCGGTCTGTGCGGCATTCCCTCGGTCCTGATCCAGGCCCTCCTCGAGGCGGGGACGACGGACCTGGAGGCGGTGTCGAACAACTGTGGTGTCGACGACTGGGGTCTGGGGCTGCTGCTGGCGCAGAAGCGGATCCGGCGGATGGTGTCGTCGTATGTGGGGGAGAACAAGGAGTTCGCGCGGCAGTACCTGGCCGGGGAGCTGGAGGTCGAGCTGACCTCGTGGTCGAGGCGATCGTCGAGGACGAGGCGGCGAAGGTCGACCTCTTCAAGCGGCTGGACCAGATCGTCGAGGCTCCGGACGCGATCCTGGCGTCCAACACCTCGTCCATCCCGATCATGAAGCTCGGCGTCGTCACGTCGCGGCCGACGCAGGTGATCGGCATCCACTTCTTCAACCCGGTGCCGGTTCTGCAGCTCGTCGAGCTGGTGCCGTCGCTGCTCACGTCCGCGGACACGACTGCTCGCTCCCGGGCGTGGGTCGAAGGCTCTCTGGGCAAGCAGGCGATCGACTGCCAGGACCGTGCGGGCTTCGTGGTCAACGCACTGCTGGTCCCGTTCATCCTCTCGGCCATCCGGATGTATGAGTCCGGCTTCGCCTCGGCCGAGGACATCGACCGCGGCCTCGTGCTCGGTGCCGCCCACCCCCAGGGACCGCTCGCCCTCGCCGACCTGATCGGCCTCGACACCACCAAGGCGGTCGCCGAGTCGCTCTACGAGGAGTTCAAGGAACCGCTGTACGCAGCCCCGCCGCTGCTCAACCGGATGGTCGACGCCGGGCTGCTCGGTCGCAAGACGGGTCGCGGGTTCTACACGTACGCATGAGACGAGGAAAGTCGTGAGGGAAGCGCCGGCGTCGGCGGCGAAAGAGGCTCGCGGGTCAGCGATGCTCGGGACCCGCCGACGACTTCAAGGCGTTGGTCAGGCCGTGTGCGGCATCCAGCAGCATCCGTCCGAGCTCTGGCTGTCGTGCCGGCGCGAACCGGTGCTCGACTCCAGTCAGGCTGAGGGCACCGATCGGCGAGCCCGCACCGTTGAACACAGCGGCTCCCATGCCCCAACTGCCTTCGACGACGAGCCCTGTATTGACCGCGTACCCGACCCGCTGTGTGGCGGCCATGCGCGACTCGACGGGACCGCGTGCGTGCTCCTGCCCGAAATCTGCGGCCAGGTCGGCCTCATTGAGGTAGGCCTCAACCTCGCGCGGACTCATGAAGGCGAGGATCGCGAGGCCGGCCGAGGCCACCCCCAGCGGAAACCGCACCCCTTCGTACAGAACGTGCGAGCGCAGCGGGAAGCTGCCATCCTCGCGCACCAGGCACACGGTCTCCAGGCCTCTGCGTACGGAGAAGAACGCACTCTCCCCGGTCCCGACGGCGAGCTTGCGCACGAACGGCTGAGCAAGTGCTGTGACGTCGTAGCGTGGCCCGGCAGCGGAGCCGAGCAGGTACATCTCCGGCCCGACCACCCAGTTCGCCGTCGCGTCATCACGCTCGATGAGGCCTTCGGTCTGGAGCTCGTGAAGCAGCCGATGTGCCGTCGAGCGGTTCAGGGCCGCGACGCGGGCCAACGCGGAGGTCGTGATGCCGTCAGGTTCTGCGTTCGCGACCGAACGCAGCAGCAATGCGACCTTGGACACGACGCTCGGGGCAGTAGGCGTAGGCACAACGACAGCCTACGACGCCTGTTCGCTCACCGAACATCGTGGTACGCGACGTTTCGCGTGGCGACTGAAATGGGCCGATTCGCCCGCATGAGTTGACCGACAACGAACCGCTCACGTTTCATCTGACGAACACACCCCTGAGAGGAAGTTCATGGACAAGGTAGTCGGCTCGGCTGGTGACGCGATTGCGGACATCCCGGACGGAGCGACACTGTCCGTAGGTGGCTTCGGTCTGTGCGGCATCCCGTCGGTGTTGATCCAGGCTCTGCTCGACGCGGGGACGTCCGACCTCGAAGCGGTATCAAACAACTGCGGTGTCGACGACTGGGGCCTGGGACTGCTGCTTGCGCAGAAACGGATCCGGCGGATGGTCTCGTCCTACGTCGGCGAGAACAAGGAGTTCGCCCGCCAGTACTTGTCCGGTGAACTTGAGGTCGAGTTGACCCCGCAGGGCACGCTCGCGGAGCGACTGCGTGCCGGCGGTTCGGGCATACCGGCGTTCTTCACTGCCACCGGAGTCGGAACGCAGGTGGCCGACGGCGGCCTGCCGTGGAAATACGACGAAGCCGGCACCGTCATCGTGTCCTCGCCGGCGAAGCAAACCCAGCAGTTCGACACTCCAGATGGTCTCAAGGAGTTCGTGCTCGAGCACGCGATCGTGACGGACTTCGGTCTGGTGCGCGCCTGGAAGGGCGACCGGCACGGGAACCTCGTCTACCGAGATTCTGCTCGCAACTTCAACCCGCTCGCCGCCATGGCGGGCCGGATCACCGTTGCGGAAGTGGAAGAGCTCGTCGAGCCCGGCGAGCTCAACCCCAACGAGATACACACGCCCGGCGTCTTCGTACAGCGCGTCGTTGCGCTGACTCCCGACCAGGCCGCTGAGAAGCGGATCGAAAAGCGCACCGTCAGGACCCGCTGACGGGTGTTCGGGGGCTGGGCGATCAGTGTCCGCGCGGGGGTGTGTCCCACCCCAGCCTCCACCACCACGAAAGAGAATCGTCATGAGCTGGACTCGCGAGGAGATGGCCGCCCGGGCAGCCGCAGAGCTGTCGGATGGTTCGTACGTGAACCTCGGCATCGGCCTGCCGACATTGGTCCCGAACTACGTCGCCGACGAGGTCGAGCTAGTGCTGCAGTCGGAGAACGGCATCCTCGGCATCGGCGCGTACCCGTTCGACGGCGAGGAGGACCCCGACCTCATCAACGCCGGCAAGGAGACCGTGACCCTGCGCAGCGGCGCATCCTTCTTCGACTCCGCCACGTCGTTCGGGATGATCCGCGGCGGGAAAATCGACGCCGCCATCCTCGGGGCGATGCAGGTCTCGAAGGCCGGTGACATCGCGAACTGGATGATCCCCGGGAAGATGGTCAAGGGCATGGGCGGGGCGATGGACCTCGTCAACGGCGCCAAGCGGGTGATCGCGCTGATGGAGCACGTCGCCCGCGACGGGTCGTACAAAATCGTCAACGAGTGCTCGCTGCCCTACACCGGCCGTGAGTGCGTCCAGCGGATCATCACCGACCTGTGCGTCATCGACATCAAGCCCGGTCCTAGAGGCGGCCTGCACCTGGTCGAGCTCGCCCCCGGCGTCACCGAGGACGAGGTCCGCGAGAAGACCGAACCCCAGCTGACGGTGGCTCTGGGAGCGCCGGCGTGACCAGCAGGCGAAGCCTCGTGTACTCCACCTCGCAGTTCGCCGAGACCAAGCTGGTCAGAGCGGAGCTGCAACGTGTGCCGACCTCCCAGGTCCACGCCAAAGAGATGGGCACCACCCTCACCGTGTGTGGCGAGTACACAACGAGCTGGTTCAAGTTCTGGGACCTGCCCTTCGCGAACATCCTCGAAGACCGTTGCCCGAAGTGCGTCGCGGCTCTCGAGACCCGCGCCCGCCTGAAGAAGGAGCTCTGAACATGGGTCGCCTCGCCGAGACCGATGGCCTCACCGACGTCCAGGAAGAGATCCTGAAGGCGGTGCGGACCTTCGTCGAGGAGAAGATCCTGCCGGTCGCGACCGAGCTGGAGCACGCGGACGAGTACCCGCAGGAGATCGTCGACGGGCTCAAGGAGCTGGGCATCTTCGGGC
>JAOPXG010000080.1 GCA_025965275.1 Nocardioides sp. | reverse complement strand
ACCCGAAGCAGCCCGCGGGGCCGCTGCGCCGAATCCGATTCGCATGCACGCGGCGCCCCGCCGTAGGCTGTGACCACAGGCGTTCGAGCCGTCATCAGCGGCGAGCCTCCGGAAGAAAGCCTTCGGGTGACTAGAACCGGACGGGTAGGCCCGTCACAGCCGTAACGAGCGGTCCCGTCGTACGACGGGGCAAGCGGGGTGGTACCGCGGCAGTGATGTCGTCCTCGTGGCAGGCAAGCCCGAGCACGACGTACCGCAGGAGACACACCCCATGGCCTATCCGTTGGTCTCGACCGACGACGCGTCGAGCGTCCCCTCCTCCCCGAAGTTCCCGGAGATCGAGGAGCGGGTGCTCGAGTACTGGAAGCAGGACGGCACCTTCCAGGCGAGCATCGACCAGCGCGACGCGGGCGAGAACGGCGCGAACGAGTTCGTCTTCTACGACGGCCCGCCGTTCGCCAACGGGCTGCCGCACTACGGCCACCTGCTCACCGGCTACGTCAAGGACCTGATCCCGCGCTACCAGACGATGCGCGGCAAGAGGGTCGAGCGCCGCTTCGGCTGGGACACCCACGGGCTGCCGGCCGAGCTCGAGGCGATGCGCCTCAACGGCATCAAGACGACCGACGAGATCCTCGCGATGGGGATCGACAAGTTCAACGAGGCCTGCCGCGCGTCGGTGATGAAGTACACCGACGAGTGGCGCGAGTACGTCACCCGCCAGGCGCGCTGGGTCGACTTCGACAACGACTACAAGACGATGAACCCCGACTACATGGAGTCGGTGATCTGGGCCTTCAAGCAGCTGCACGAGAAGGGCCTGATCTACGAGGGCTTCCGGGTGCTGCCCTACTGCTGGAACGACGAGACGCCGCTCTCCAACCACGAGCTGCGGATGGACGACGACGTCTACCAGATGCGCCAGGACCCGGCGGTCACCGTCGGCTACGACATCACCACCCCGGGCGAGTTCCAGGGCGCGAAGCTGCTCGTCTGGACGACCACGCCCTGGACGCTCCCGAGCAACCTCGCGGTCATGGTCGGCGACGACATCGACTACGTCGTGGTGGAGGTCGAGGAGGTGCGGTACATCCTCGCGGAGGCGCGCCTCCCGGCGTACGCCCGCGAGCTGGGCGAGGACCCGGACGTGGTCTGGCGCGGTGTCGGCGCCAACCTGGTCGGGCTCACCTACACGCCGCCGTTCTCCTACTACATCGGACACCCGCGGGCGTTCCGCGTGGTGCCCGCCGAGTTCGTGACGACCACGGACGGTACGGGTCTCGTGCACACCGCCGGCGCCTTCGGTGAGGACGACAAGGTCGTCACCGACCGCGAGGGCATCGAGGCGGTCATGCCGGTCGGCAAGGACGGGCGCTTCACGTTCCCGGTCGTCGACTACGAGGGCATGAACGTCTTCGACGCCAACCCGCACGTGATCGACCACCTCAAGGCGATGACCGCCGGCACCGGCGCGACGGGATCGGTGTCGCCGGGCACGGTGCTGCTGCGTCGCGAGACGTACGACCACAGCTACCCGCACTGCTGGCGCTGCCGCGAGCCGCTCATCTACAAGGGTGTCTCGTCGTGGTTCGTCGAGGTCACCGCGATCAAGAAGCGGATGCTCGAGCTCAACCAGGGCATCAACTGGGTGCCGGAGCACATCCGGGACGGCCAGTTCGGCCGCTGGCTGGAGAACGCCCGCGACTGGTCGATCACCCGCAACCGCTTCTGGGGCTCCCCGGTCCCGGTGTGGAAGAGCGACGACGAGACCTACCCCCGCATCGACGTCTACGGGTCCTTCGAGGAGATCGAGCGCGACTTCGGGAGGCTGCCGGGCAAGGGCGACGGCGTCCCGGACCTGCACCGGCCGTACGTCGACGACCTCGTGCGTCCGAACCCCGACGACCCGACCGGGAAGTCGATGATGCGACGCGTCTCCGACGTGCTCGACGTGTGGTTCGACTCCGGCTCGATGAGCTTCGCCCAGGTCCACTACCCGTTCGAGAACACGGAGTGGTTCGAGCACCACTTCCCGGGCGACTTCATCGTCGAGTACATCGGCCAGACCCGCGGCTGGTTCTACACGCTGCACATCCTGGCGACGGGGATCTTCGACAAGCCGGCGTTCGAGAACTGCATCAGCCACGGGATCGTGCTCGGCTCCGACGGCAACAAGATGTCGAAGTCGCTGCGCAACTATCCCGACGTGCGTGAGGTCTTCGACCGCGACGGCGCCGACGCGATGCGCTGGTTCCTCATGTCGTCGCCGATCCTGCGTGGCGGCAACCTGATCGTGACCGAGCAGGGCATCCGCGACTCGGTGCGCCAGGTGCTGATCCCGCTCTGGAACAGCTGGTACTTCTTCCAGCTCTACGCCAACGCGGCCCGCGGTGGTGCGGGCTACCACGCGCAGCGGTCGACGGCGTCCACGGACCCGCTCGACCGCTACCTGCTGGCGAAGTGCCGGCAGTACGTCGAGGAGATGACCGAGTCGCTCGACGCGTACGCCGTGGCGGACGCCTGCGACGCGACGCGGTCGTTCCTGGACGTGCTGACGAACTGGTACATCCGCCGCTCGCGCAACCGCTTCTGGGGCGACAACGACCAGGCGTTCGACACTCTCTACACCGTGCTCGAGGTCGCCTGCCGGGTGACGGCGCCGCTGATGCCGCTGACGACCGAGGAGGTCTGGCGCGGACTGACCGGCGGCCGCTCGGTCCACCTGGCCGACTGGCCGCGGGCCGACGAGCTGCCCGCCGACGACGCTCTCGTGGCCGCGATGGACCAGGTCCGCGAGGTGTGCTCGGCGACGTCCGCGCTGCGCAAGGCCCGCAGTCTCCGCAACCGGCTGCCGCTGGCGTCGCTGACCGTGGTCGTCGGCGACCCGGCCGCGCTGGCCGACTTCACCGCGATCGTCCGCGACGAGGTCAACGTCAAGGACGTCCGGCTGCTCGCGGCCGACTCTCCCGAGGCGGAGGCGTACGGCGTCCAGCAGAAGCTCACCGTCAACGCCCGGGCCGCCGGCCCGCGGGTCGGCAAGGACGTGCAGCTGGCGATCAAGGGCTCGAAGTCCGGCGACTGGTCGGTCGCCGAGGACGGCA
>JAOPXG010000018.1 GCA_025965275.1 Nocardioides sp. | reverse complement strand
CAGGTGAAGCTCTACTTCATGGTCGGCCTCCCCACCGAGACCGACGAGGACGTCCTCCAGATCGCCGACCTGGCACGCAAGGTGATCGCCAAGGGGCGTGAGGTCTCCGGGCGCAACGACATCCGCTGCACCGTGTCGATCGGTGGCTTCGTGCCCAAGCCGCACACCCCGTTCCAGTGGGCGTCGCAGCTCGACCACGAGACCACCGACCGCCGCCTCAAGCAGCTGCGCGACACGGTCCGCGACGACAAGAAGTTCGGTCGCGCGATCGGTTTCCGCTACCACGACGGCAAGCCCGGCATCATCGAGGGACTGCTCTCCCGTGGCGACCGCCGCGTGGGCGCGGTCATCGAGCAGGTGTGGCGCGACGGTGGCCGCTTCGACGGCTGGAGCGAGCACTTCTCCTACGACCGGTGGATCGAGGCGGCCGAGGCCGCCTTCGCCGACACCGACGTCGACCTCGACTGGTTCACCACGCGCGAGCGGGAGTACGACGAGGTCCTGCCCTGGGATCACCTCGACTCCGGGCTCGACAAGGACTGGCTCTGGGCCGACTGGGAGGACGCGATCAACCCCGACACCGACGTCGAGGTCGAGGACTGCCGCTGGACGCCCTGCTACGACTGCGGCGTGTGCCCGGAGATGAACACCGAGATCCAGATCGGCCCCACCGGCCGGCAGCTGCTGCCGCTCGCCGTCGTCTGACCCGCGCCCGGTCAGGGACGCCTAGCGCAGGCGTCCGACGTACGCCGACGCACCGCGCAGGTCGCGCAGCCGGCGTTCCCAGGTGATGCCGACGACGGTGAGCAGCGTGCCGGCGACCCCGATCAGCACCCACTGCGGGGTCTGGGCGGCGTACGGCGCCAGCTCGCGCAGGACGACCGCGGTGCCGGTCGCGGCGCCGACGAGGAGCGGGGCGTTCCCGCGCAGCGTCGTGCCGGCCAGGACCAGCAGCAGGCAGCCCGCCCCGAGCAGCGCGGCCCGCGCCGTGAGCGGGTCGGCGAGCACCCACAGCAGGGACGGGAACGTCGCCAGGAGCAGGCCCGGGAGGAGCGCCACCACGGTCGACGCGTCCGGGTCGCGACGCAGCCGGTAGAGCCCGACGAGGAGCAGCGCGACCGCGCTCGGCATCGTGTAGGGCTCCGGGGCGGTGACTCCGATGTCCGCGAGCCGCACCCAGGTAGCGGCCCCGAGCAGGAGCCCGCCGGCCCAGCCGAGCGTCCGGCGATCGGGGTGGACCAGTGCGCTCGCGCACACCAGGACGCCGGCGACGGTCAGGTGGACGGCGAGCGCGACCGTCGGGTCGTCGGCTGCGGCGATGGCGCCCACGGAGGCGACGAGGGCGGCGAGGGCGGCCGCCAGCTCGATCTCGATCCGCGGCAGCGCGATCGCCAGCAGCCCGACCACGAGCAGCACCGGCACGCCTCGCTGAACCTGGTCGACGCCGGCCACCGATGCCAGCGACCAGAGCACTCCGGTGAGCGCCGGCGGGAGCAGAACACCTCCGGCGACCCGCAGGTCGTCGGTGCTGCCACGCAGGGCAAGAACCGCCGCCATCGCCGCCAGCGCCGCGGCCACTACGGTCGTCAGGACGTCGCTCGGCAGCGCCACGGGTACGGCGAGCACGGTGGTGCCGACGCCCACGAGGGTCTGGCCCCGGCCGAACGTGTCGTCCTGCCGCCACCCGTCGGCGAGCACGCCGGCGCCGAGCAGCAGCAGGGCCGCGACGACGGTCCACGCCGGGACGGGGAAGAGAGCGAGGGTGCCGGTCGCCGCCATCAGCAGCACCCCGACGGGCACCTGCGGCCTCTCCCCGGTCGGCCGCGGGACCAGCGTGACGGCCGCGAGGAGCAGGCCGGCGGTGCCGAGCACCAGGAGCGCCGGTGAGGCGAGGGTGTCGAGGTCGCGCAGGCGCACGCCGACGGCCTGGGTGAACGGGGCCGCGTCGCCGATCGCGTTGACGGCGGCCTGGGCCGCCAGCCCTGCGCTGACGGCGGCCACGGGGAGCGCGGCCAGCAGCATGGGGAGCCGGGGCACCGGCCGCCAGCTCGCGGGGGTCACCACCGAGGCCAGCGTCCAGGCGACCAGGGCGATCAGGGCGACCGTGCTGAGCACGGTCGCGCTCTCGTCCGCGGCCGGCACGCAGGCGGTGACCGTCAGCATCGCGGCGGACGCCGCGGCGAGCACCCGGGTCGGCGCCGGCCGGGTGCGTAGGAAGGGCAGCGGGAGCAGGAGGAGCAGCGAGGCGACCAGCAGGCCCACGACGTCGCCGTCGGCCCAGAGACCGTGCAGGGTCGGGTGGCTCGTGGCGTCGTCCAGCCCGATGACCACGAGCGCCAGCCACCACCAGCCGGCGCCCACGGCGGCGAGGATCTGCAGGACGAGGAGGCCGCGGCGTCGACCGGCCTCGACCAGCCCGGCATGCCCGAGCACCACGACCGCGACCGTGGTCGTCACGTGTCCGGTGGCGTCCGTCGCGCCGAGGCCGACCACGCTGAGGCCGAGCACGGCGATGACCTGCGGTGCGCCGAGCCGGGCGGTCGTCGCCAGGGCGAGCGCCGCGACGAGGACCGTCGCCCCGACCGCGCAGGTGACGGCGGCGCCGTCGAGGTCACCGAGCCAGCCGGCGTTGTCGGCCCCGAGCACGTCGAGCGCCAGCAGACCGAGCCCGACCGTGGTCAGTGCCTCGGCCGCGATCGTCAGCCCGCGCCGGCCGAGCCAGACGCCCAGGCCGCCGCTGACCAGGGTGAGCGCCACGAGGACCGCCGTGCGTCCGCCGACGCCGAGCCACGACCACGCGACGGCCAGGAAGATCACCGCAGCGACGAGCAGGCACAGCGCACCCAGGCCGAGGAGGATCTTCGGCACCGACGGTGCGGACAGCCCCCGTGGACCGACCTGCTGGGGGAGCGGTCGGGAGGCGGGGTACGACGGCATCGGGACGGCGGGCGGCGGGCCGGTCGACTCCGCCCGCAGGCGGACGAGGAGGTCGTCCGCGGTGCGCAGCGTCTGCAGGAGCTGGCTCGCCAGCGGCCCGCGCAGCACCAGTCCGCAGCTCGGGCAGCTCACCACCTGGAGGGGTAGCCGGGCGGAGCAGTCCGGGCAGGCGAAGGGGTCCGAGAAGCGGTGGGTGGGGGACGTCGACGTCATGCCGAGCACCATGGCGGCTCGCTGCGCGCGAGCGGATGAGCACGGGTACTCAGCACTTCGGCAAGGCGACCCCGATCCACCAGGGGCAGCTGTCGGCGGCCAGCCTCATGTGCGCGTGGAACGCGGTGCAGTCCCGGGGGTGACCGGGTCCTCCATCTGGTCTTCGACGTACGTCGGTCGGGAGACGTACGCCGCGAGCGGGAAGAGCGGCAGCGCGAGCGCGAGGAGCAGGATCAGCGGCACGGTCCAGCCACCGGTCGCGGAGTGCAGCACGCCGACCGTGAACGGGCCGGCCGCGGCGATCAGGTAGCCCGTCGACTGGGTGAACGCCGACAGCGCCGCGGTCCCCTCGGGAGTGCGGGCGCGCAGACCGATCAGGGTGAGGATCAGCGGGAAGGTGACGGTCGCGACGCCGACGACGAGCGCCCACACCGGGGCGAGGGTATGCGGCGCGATCATCAGCCCGACGTAGCCGACCGGGTAGCAGGAGATGACCGCGAAGAGCACCCGGCGCGGGTCGGCACTGCGGGCCAGCACGTTCGGCAGCCACAGCGACAGGGGGATCGCCGTCCCTGCGAGCAGGCCGGCCAGCACCCCGGCGACCGTCGCCGAGTAGCCGCTGTCGCGCCACAGCTGGGCGAACCAACCGAAGACGGCGTACGCCTGGAGCGACTGGAGGCCGAAGAACAGCGCCATCGCCACGCCCAGGCGGGTCCGGGCCACGTCGCGGAAGGTGATGGACCGCGGCGTGCGCTCGAGGTGCCGGTCCTTGGTCGACAGCGGGACCCAGGGGATCGCGGCCAGGACCGCCAGCCCGGCCCAGGCGCCCAGGCCGTAGCGCCAGCCGCCGAGCGCGTCGGAGATCGGGACCGTGAAGACGAGTGCCGCGGTCAGCCCGACCGAGAGCGCGGTCGTGTAGATCGCGGTGACCCGCCCGATCCGGTCGGGGAAGTGCAGCTTCACCAGCGACGGCAGCAGCACGTTGGCCATCGCCATGCCGACCAGCGCGAGCAGCGAGAGCAGGAGGAAGAGCGCCTGGCTGTGGGTGAACGCCCGGCCGAGGAGCCCGACGAACGCGGCCAGGCTCGCCAGTGCGGTCACCCGGTGGATGCCGATCCGGCGGGCGGCGGCCGGTGCGAGGGCGCCGAAGACCGCGAACGCGATGACCGGCAGCGACGTGAGCAGGCCGACCGCGGCGGCGGACATGCCGAGGGACTCGCGGACCTCCGCGAGGACCGGCCCGATGCTGACCGCGGCCGGTCGGAGGTTGAACGAAAGCAGGACCAGCCCCACCAGGACGAGGACCGACGCACGACGGGCAGGTGTACTCACTCGTCCGATGCTCTCAGGACCTCCGTCGGCGGTCTCCGGCAGGCTCCGCCATCCGAGAGAATGGGCGACGTGCGGCAGATGACCGACGTCGAGAGGCGCCACCGACTGGGGCGGCGGCACGCCCTGGCGCCGGCCCACCGCGCCGCCGATGCCGTCGAGGCCACCCGGGCGATGACCGTGCTGCACGCCACCGAGGCCCCGTCGGTCTACCTCTCGGTGTTCGCCCGCGTCGACGACGTGACGGTCGCCGACGTCGACCGGGCGCTCTACGACGACCGCAGCCTGGTCAAGCAGCTCGCGATGCGGCGCACCCTGTTCGTCTTCCCGCGCGACCTGCTGCCGGCCGCCTGGGGAAGCGCCTCGGCCCGGGTGGCCGCCGCCCACCGGGTCCGGCTGGCCAAGGACGTCGAGCTCGGCGGTCTCGCCGCCGACGGCGCCGCGTGGGTCGACGCGGCGGAGCACGCCACCCTCGCCCACCTGGCCGGCGGGGTCGAGCGGTCCGCCCAGCAGCTCCGGGAGGAGGTGCCCGCGCTCGCCGGCCGGATCGAGATGTCGCCCGGCAAGTCCTACGGCGGCAACAACCCGATCGCGCCGCGGGTGCTCACCCAGCTCGGGGTGGAGGCCAAGATCGTCCGCGGCCGCAACGCCGGCCACTGGCGGACCTCGCGGCCGCAGTGGACCCTCATGTCGACCTGGCTGGGGGAGGTGCCCGAGCCCGCCAAGGAGCGCGAGGGGTACGCCGAGCTGGCCCGGCGCTGGCTGGCGACGTTCGGTCCCGGCACCGAGGGCGACCTGGTGTGGTGGCTCGGCTCGACCAAGACCGCCGTCCGGGCGGCGCTCGCCGACGTCGGGGCCGTCGAGGTCGGGCTCGGGGGAGGAGCGACCGGATGGCTGCTGCCCGACGACCCGGTGCTCGAGGAGCCCGAGCCGGAGGTCGCGCCGTGGGCGGCGCTGCTGCCCGTCCTCGACCCGACCGTGATGGGCTGGAAGGAGCGCGACTTCTATCTCGGCCCGCACGGCCCGTTGCTGTTCGACAGCAACGGCAACGCCGGCACCACGGCCTGGTGGGACGGCCGGGTCGTCGGCTGCTGGGTGCAGGACCCGGACGGGGTCGTGGTGCTCCACCTGCTGGAGGACGTCGGATCCGAGGCGCGCGCGGCGCTGGACGCCGAGGCCGCCCGGCTGACCGCCCGGCTCGACGGTCACCGGGTGAGCACGGTCTACCCGTCGATTGCGATGAAGTCCGCACTGTCCCCGTAACCTTGACCGGTGCGAGACCAGCCCGAGCAGCAAGCCCCACCCGTCCAGCGGCTGCGGATCCGCTACGCCAAGCGCGGTCGGCTCCGGTTCACGAGCCACCGTGACTTCAGCCGGGCGCTCGAGCGGGCGATCTTCCGGGCCCGGGTGCCGATGGCCTACTCGTCCGGCTTCAACCCGCACCCGCGGATCTCGTACGCCGGGGCCGCGCCGACCGGGTCCGCGAGCGAGGCGGAGTACTTCGAGATCGGGCTGGCCGAGGTCGTCGACCCGGGTGCGATCCACCAGGCCCTCGACGAGGCGCTCCCCGAGGGTCTCGACGTGGTCGAGGTCGTCGAGTCGCAGGGTGGGTCGCTGGCCGACCAGCTCGAGGCCAGCCACTGGGTCGTCGACATCACCGCCCAGCCCATTGAGGCCGCGGCCGCCGTGGCGACGTTCCTGGGCACCGACGCCGTGCCGGTCCAGCGGATGACCAAGAAGGGGCTGCGCGAGTTCGACTGCCGGGCGGCCGTCATCGCGCTGGGCGCGACCCCCCACGCGACGGTCCAGGGTGACGGCACCCGGCTCGACCTGGTGCTGCGGCACGGCGTACCTGCCGTCCGTCCCGACGACGTGCTGTCCGGCCTCGGGGCCGTCGCGGGCCTCGACACGGGGACCGCGCCGCTGCTCACCCGCCTCGCGCAGGGGCCCCTCGACGCCGCCACCGGAGAGATCGGCGACCCGCTCCGCGTCGCACGGTGAGGAATCGGTCCCAGTCGTGTGCGATACTCGCCGTGGTTGGTCCGGACCCCAGTCCGGGACGACCCGACGACGTTCTCGCCGGTCCCATCCGGGCCCGGCACGCTGTTGGCACGTTCGTCGCCAGACCGCGACGCGGCCCGGCAGGTCGGTGACAGCGACCCGCTTATGAGTCCCACAGGACTCGGCCCTGCGACCGCGGCAGGTGACACGAACGCGCACGCAGTGACGCTCCGCGGAGGGTGTCGCCGCCACTGAAGGCTTTGCGCTGTCGATCCTGAGCTTGCGGGTGGACAGCGTCCAACCAGTCCGGCGCGAAGCGTCCGGGCCGAGGAGCACACACCATGTCCGACGACATCCAGGTCGGGTCAGACTCCGCCGCATCAGCCTCGGAGGCGGCTCCCGCCGCCAAGAAGGCTGCCGCCAAGAAGGCGACGGCGAAGAAGACCACCACCAAGAAGACCACCGCCAAGAAGGCGCCGGCCAAGAAGGCCGCCGCGCCGAGCGAGGGCGAGGCGCCTCCGGCCGCGCCCCAGGTGGAGGCTGACGCGGCGCCCGCGAAGAAGGCCGCCGCCAAGAAGACGCCGGCCAAGAAGGCCGCCGTCAAGACCGCCACGGCGAAGAAGACCACCAGCAAGAAGGCCGCCGCGACGTCGGCCGAGCCCGCCGACGAGGCCCGGGAGAGCGACCCCGGCACCGGCACGCTCCCGCTGTTCCAGGCACCCGAGGCCACCAAGGCCCCGGCTCGCCGGACGCGCAAGACGGCCCAGAGTGCCGACGCCGCGGGCGCCGAGGCCGCTCCGGGCGCCGAGGCCGCTCCGAGCGCCGAGGGCGCGCCGAGCGCCGAGGGCGACGAGACGCCGGCCGAGCGCCCCGCGCGGGCACCCCGGAAGTCCACCGCCAAGAAGACCGCGTCTGCGAAGTCCTCCTCGGACGACGACCGCCGCCGCGACCAGGCCGCCGACACCTCGGACGGCTCCGACGGCGCTGACAGCTCCGACGACTCCGCCGACGGCGGCGAGTCCGACGGCGAGGGCGGCGCCCGGCGCCGTCGCCGCCGCGGTGGCCGACGCCGTCGCAAGCCCGGCGAGGGTGGCGGCGACGGCCAGTCCGAGGACCGCACCGACAGCGACAGCAGCGACGAGTCCGAGGGCGACGACTCCGGCAAGAACGACGACGCCTCCTCCGACGACGGCGGCGGTGAGGGCACCTCGCGCCGTCGCCGACGGCGCCGTCGTACCGGTGACGACGGTGGCGAGGGCGACGACGACAACGCCACGACCACGACCCGGGTCCGGCGGCCCCGCAACGCCGAGGACGAGATCACCGCGATCTCCGGCTCCACCCGTCTCGAGGCGAAGAAGCAGCGCCGCCGCGAGGGCCGCGAGGCAGGTCGGCGCCGCGCCCCCATCGTCAGCGAGGCCGAGTTCCTGGCCCGCCGCGAGTCCGTCGACCGGGTGATGGTCGTCCGCCAGCGCGACGAGCTCACCCAGATCGGCGTCATCGAGGACAAGGTCCTGGTCGAGCACTACGTCGCCCGCGCGTCGCAGACGTCGCTGATCGGCAACGTGTACCTCGGCCGGGTCCAGAACGTGCTGCCCTCCATGGAGGCGGCGTTCATCGACATCGGCAAGGGCCGCAACGCGGTCCTCTACGCCGGCGAGGTCAACTGGTCGGCCCTCGGTCACCGCGACGGTCAGCCCCGCAAGATCGAGTCCGTGCTGTCCTCCGGGCAGTCGGTGCTCGTCCAGGTCAGCAAGGACCCGATCGGTCACAAGGGCGCCCGGCTCACCAGCCAGATCAGCCTGGCCGGCCGGTTCCTCGTCTACGTGCCCGACGGCACCACGAGCGGCATCTCCCGCACGCTGCCCGACGCCGAGCGCCCCCGCCTCAAGACCCTGCTCAAGGAGATCGTCCCGGACACCGCCGGCGTCATCGTCCGGACCGCGGCCGAGGGCGCGAGCGAGGACGAGCTGACCCGCGACGTGGAGCGGCTCAAGGCCCGCTGGGACGACATCGAGTCCAAAGCCAAGGGCAGCGCGCCGCAGCTCCTGTACGGCGAGCCCGACCTGACCCTCAAGGTCGTCCGCGACCTCTTCACCGAGGACATCTCCAAGCTGGTGATCCAGGGCGACGACGCCTGGGACACCGTCCAGAACTACGTCTCCCACGTGGCGCCCGACCTCGGGGAGCGCCTCGAGCGCTACGAGCCGCGCGACCACAACGGCAAGGACATCTTCGCGACGTACCGCGTCGAGGAGCAGATCGCCAAGGGCCTGGACCGCAAGGTCTGGCTGCCGTCCGGCGGGTCGCTGATCATCGACCGCACCGAGGCGATGACCGTCGTCGACGTCAACACCGGCAAGTTCACCGGCTCCGGCGGCAACCTCGAGGAGACCGTCACCAAGAACAACCTCGAGGCGGCCGAGGAGATGGTGCGCCAGCTCCGGCTGCGCGACATCGGCGGCATCATCGTCATCGACTTCATCGACATGGTCCTCGAGTCCAACCGCGACCTGGTGCTGCGTCGCCTCGTCGAGTGCCTGGGCCGCGACCGGACCCGCCACCAGGTGGCCGAGGTGACCTCCCTCGGCCTGGTCCAGATGACCCGCAAGCGGATCGGGACCGGCCTGGTCGAGGCCTTCAGCGAGAACTGTGCGACCTGCCAGGGTCGCGGCGTCGTGATCCACGACCACCCGGTCGAGCCGAAGGGCGGCGACGACGAGTCGCGGCGCGGCGGCGGACGTCGCGGTCGCGGCGGCAAGGGCCGCGATCAGGACCAGAACGACCACGACAGCCACGACAGCCACGACAGCCACGACTCCCGCGGTGGCAACGGCGGCAACGGCGGTCAGAAGGCCTCCGCGCCGACCCCCAAGGACGTCGCGGCCATGGCCCGGCAGGAGAAGGCCGACCGCCAGGCAGCCGAAGCCGCGGAACGGGACGAGGCTCCCGAGCCTGAGCCCGAGCTCACCGCGGTCGTCGAGGTGGTCGAGGCGCCCGTCGAGACCGCGGTCGACGAGGCACCCGCGGTGGTGGTCGAGGTGGCAGTGCCCCAGCCCCTCGAGCCGGCCGCGCCTGTCGAGCCGGCGGCCCCCAAGGTCGTGACCCGGACCCGTCGTCGCAGCGCGAGCCGGCCCGCGGGCCAGCCCGAGCCGGTCGTCGTGCCGGTCGTGGAGGTGGCCGAGCCGGTCACCGTCCCCGAGCCGGTCACCGCCCCGGAGCCGGCGTCCGCGCCGGAGCCGCCCAAGGTCGTCACCCGCACCCGAGGCCGTAGCGCCAGCCGCCCGGCAGGCCCGCCCGCGAGCGGTCCCGCCGAGTCTGACGGCGGTGCCGGGACCGACGTCGACGGGCACGAGGACGGCCACCCGGTCGAGCACGTGCCGATCAAGAAGAAGGGCGCCCGCAAGCGCTGAGCCCGGGGGAGCGGCGCCGTTTTTGCCGTACGGGCAACGGATCCGTAGTATTGACCCTCGGTGCGCTCACGCGTGCCCTTTCTATGCGGTGCCCCCGGCTGGTGTCTCAGCGGGTGTGACCCCAGACCTCATACGCACAGCCCAAGACGCAACAGCCAGAGATCACGAAGGAGACCGCGGTGTACGCGATCGTGCGCGCAGGCGCCAAGCAGCAGAAGGTTGCCGTGGGCGACGTCATCGAGATCGACAAGGTCGCCACGGCAGCCGGCGAGTCGGTGAGCCTCCCCGTGGTCCTCGTGGTCGACGGCGACAAGATCACCTCCGACGCCAAGACGCTCGACAAGGCCTCGGTGACCGTCGAGATCCTCGGCGCCACCAAGGGCCCGAAGATCGTCATCCAGAAGTACAAGAACAAGACCGGCTACAAGAAGCGCCAGGGTCACCGTCAGAAGTACACCCAGGTCAAGGTCACCGACATCTCTCTCTGAGCCCACACGCTCGAAGTCACCCCGGCACTCACGAAGCCAGTACTGAATCAAAGGACTTGAAATGGCTCACAAGAAGGGCGCCGCGTCCACCAAGAACGGTCGCGACTCCAACTCCCAGCGCCTCGGCGTCAAGCGGTACGGCGGCCAGGTCGTCAACGCGGGCGAGATCATCGTGCGCCAGCGTGGCACCCACTTCCACCCGGGCAGCGGCGTCGGCCGCGGCGGCGACGACACCCTGTTCGCGCTGGTCGCCGGTGCCGTCGAGTTCGGTACGCGTCGCGGTCGCCGCGTCGTGAACATCGTCCCGGGCGAGTGACCTGACGCTCACCCCCCCACCCGCTTCACCGTCGAAGGGCGTCCCTGATCTCGGGGCGTCCTTCTTTGGTTTCGAGACGGTTGCTTCGCAACCTCCTCAACCTCCGAAAGTAGATGACCATGGCTATACCCACCTTCGTCGACCGGGTGGCGCTGCACATCAGCGCCGGCCGCGGCGGGCACGGTGTGGCCTCGGTCCACCGCGAGAAGTTCAAGCCGCTCGGCGGCCCCGACGGCGGCAACGGCGGTCCCGGCGGCTCGGTGATCCTGCGGGTCGACCCCGACGTCACCACGCTGATCGACTACCACCACAGCCCGAAGCGCAGCGCCGAGTCCGGCGGCCACGGTGCCGGTGACCACAGGAACGGCGGCCACGGCGCCGACCTCGTCCTCCCGGTGCCCGACGGCACGCTCGTCACGGACCCGCAGGGCAACGTCCTGGCCGACATGGTCGGCGCCGGCACCGAGCTCGTGGTGGCCCAAGGCGGCCGCGGCGGCCTCGGCAACGCCGCGCTGGCGTCGTCCAAGCGCAAGGCCCCCGGCTTCGCGCTGCTCGGCGAGCCCGGCGACGAGCTCGAGATCGTGCTCGAGCTCAAGGTGGTCGCCGACGTCGGCCTCGTGGGCTTCCCCAGCGCCGGCAAGTCCAGCGTGATCGCCGCGATCTCCCGGGCCCGCCCCAAGATCGCCGACTACCCGTTCACGACCCTGGTGCCGAACCTCGGCGTGGTCACCGCCGGCGACACGACGTTCACCGTCGCCGACGTGCCCGGCCTGATCGAGGGCGCCAGCGACGGCCGCGGCCTCGGCCACGACTTCCTGCGCCACATCGAGCGCTGCGCCGCGATCGTCCACGTCATCGACACCGCGAGCATCGAGCCCGGGCGCAACCCGGTCGACGACCTCGACGTGATCGAGAACGAGCTGGCCCGGTACGGCGGTCTCGAGGACCGGCCGCGCCTGGTCGCCCTCAACAAGATCGACGTGCCCGACGGGCGCGACATCTCGGGCTTCGTCGTCGAGGAGCTGCGCGAGCGCGGCCTCGACGTCTTCGAGGTCTCGGCGGCGTCGGGCGAGGGCATGCGCGAGCTCACCTTCGCGATGGCCGCGATCGTGGAGGCGGCCCGCGCGGCCAAGCCGGCGGCCGAGGCCACCCGGATCGTGCTGCGCCCGCCGTCGGTCGACGGCTCCGACGAGTTCACGATCACCCACACCACCGACGGCTGGCGGGTGCGCGGCGTCAAGCCGGAGCGCTGGATCCGCCAGACCGACTTCAGCAACGACGAGGCCGTCGGCTTCCTCGCCGACCGGCTCAACCGGCTCGGCGTCGAGACCAAGCTCGTCCAGCTCGGTGCCGAGGAGGGCGACGCCGTCCTCATCGGCCACCCCGACAACGCGGTCGTCTTCGACTTCAAGCCGGGCATCGACGCCGGCGCCGAGATCCTCAGCCGGCGTGGCGAGGACCAGCGCTTCGACGAGCAGCGCCCCGCGCGCGAGCGTCGTCGGGCGATCGACGAGGCGCTGCCGGAGCGTGGCGAGAACGAGACCCGGGCCGACGTGGCGCGACGGATCGACAAGCCCGAGACGTACGGCCCCTCGTCGTACGAGATCGGTGGCGCCGAGGATCCCGACTGGTCGGAAGACGACCCCGGGAAATGACCTCCCGCGTCGAGGTGACCGGGGCGAAGCGCGTCGTCGTCAAGGTCGGCTCCTCCTCCCTGACCACCGCCGGCGGCGGCATCGACCCAGAGCGCGTGCGCGACCTGGTCGACGTGCTGGCGCACCTGCGCCAACGCGGCGTCGAGGTCGTGCTGGTCTCCTCGGGCGCGATCGCGGCCGGCCTGGCCCCGTTGGGCCTCAAGCGCCGCCCGAAGAGCCTGCCCGCCCAGCAGGCGGCCGCATCCGTGGGCCAGGGCCTGCTCGTGCACCGCTACACCGAGGAGCTCGCCCGCCACGGCGTGATCGCGGGGCAGGTGCTGCTCACCGTCGACGACGTCACCCGGCGCGCCCACTACCGCAACGCCTTCCAGACGTTCGCGAAGCTGCTCGAGCTCGGCGTGCTCCCGATCGTCAACGAGAACGACACGGTCGCGACCAGCGAGATCCGGTTCGGCGACAACGACCGGCTGGCCGCGCTGGTCGCGCATATCGTGCACGCCGACCTCCTGGTGCTGCTCTCCGACGTCGACGGGCTGTACGACGCCAACCCGTCCGACCCCGGCAGCTCGCTGCTGCCCGACGTGGTCTCGGTCGACGACCTGACCGACGTCCGCATCGGCAAGGTGGGCGCGGCCGGGCTCGGCACCGGCGGCATGCAGACGAAGGTCGACGCGGCCCGGATCGCCACCGGCGCGGGCATCCCTGTCGTGCTGACCTCCGCGCCCCAGGCGGCCGCGGCGCTGTCCGGCGAGCGGGTCGGGACCCTCTTCCACTCCACCGGGCGACGACGCCCGACGCGGCTGCTGTGGCTGGCCCACGCGACCGAGCCCAAGGGCACCCTCGTCCTCGACCCCGGCGCCGTCCGCGCGGTCGTCGAGCGCCGGGCGTCGCTGCTCGCGGCCGGCATCGTCGGCGTGACCGGCACCTTCGTCGCCGGTGACCCGGTCGACCTCGCCGGCCCCGACGGCACGCCCGTGGCCCGGGGACTGGTCAACTTCGACGCGGAGGAGATCCCGAACCTGTTCGGGAGGTCCTCCCAGGACCTCAAGCGCGAGCTCGGCGCGGCCTACGAGCGCGAGGTCGTGCACCGCGACGACCTCGTCCTCCTCTGAGCCGTCCGAGAAGTCACCCGGGAAGACGCCCCGGTCGGCGTCGCTGAGCCTCGACGGCGACCTGATCGGCATGAGCGAGCACACCGACTTCGGGATCGTCACGAGCCTCTGGGCCGACCGGATCCGCGGCCTGCAGGTGCTCGGCGCGGACGGCGTGTGACACGACGTCAGCCCCGAGCCGGGCGTCACCGTCGACGAGCACATCCGGGTCAAGCTCGCCGGCTCGCGGGCGGGTCGCCGGAACGACACCGCGGTGCGCGGGAGCGCCCACGTGCTCCATGTGCACCGCTGACCGGTAGTTTCGGGCCGTGCGTGCGCTGGCGGTGGTCTTCTGGCTCGCTGTCTCCGTGCTGCTGGTGCCGGCCGCCGCGCTGACCGTCGACCGGGTGGTCGAGCCGGACCGTGGCTTCTGGATCCAGCTCGAGGCGTTCACGCCGCTGGGGATCGGGTTGTACGGCGCCGCGCTGCTCGCCGCGCTCGTCCGGCTGCTGGTGCAGCGCCGGTGGCGGTCGACGACCGCCGTCGTGGCCGTGCTCGCCGCGGTCGGGCTGGCGGTGCACTGCTGGTGGTTCTCGCCGCAGCTGATCGGCACGAACCCGCCCCCGGCCGCCGGCGCCACGGCGTTGACGGTGATGAGCGCGAACCTGTCCGAGGGCGGCGCCGACGGCGTCGAGGTCGTGCAGCGCGCCAGCGACGAGGGGGTGGACCTGCTCGTGCTCGAGGAGGTCACCGCCGCGGTGCTCGCGGACATGGACCGGGCCGGGCTGGGCGACCTCTTCCCCTATCGGGCCGGCGAGCCGAACGACGCGGCCGACGGGACCATGGTCTTCGCGCGACAGGAGCTGGGAAAGGCGGAGCGGATCCCGACGCTCCATGACGGCTGGGTGGTGACGATGGGGGAGCTCACCGTGATGGCCGTGCACCCCGCCGCACCGACCGTCCCGGACGCCTGGCGCGACGACCTCGCCACCGTGGTCGCGACCGCTGAGCGGGTGCACCCCGACCTGGTCGTCGGTGACTTCAACGCGACCGTCGACCACCCCCCGATCCGGGCGCTGGCGGACCTCGGCTACCGCGACGTGGGCGAGCTCGCCAACCAGGGCTGGCAGCCGAGCTGGCCCTCGAGCGGCGCGCGGACCCTGCTCGGCGTACCGGTGCCGAGCCTGGTCCAGATCGACCACGTCCTGGTCGGACCGCGGCTGGCGGCGATCTCGATGCGCACCGCGCTCATCCCCGACAGCGACCACCGGGCCGTGCTCGCCGAGGTGGCTCCCAAGTAGCCCGCGCCGCCGGCACCGGTCTGTTTGAGGTCCTGCCTCACGGGCACGGGTGGGTATGAGCACCGACACCAGCATCACAGTCCAGCGCACCATCGACGCCTCGTCCCAGGACCTCTTCGACGTCCTGTCCAACCCGCAGCGGCACCCCGAGCTCGACGGCTCCGGCTTCGTGGTGAGCGACGAGAAGACCGATCGGATCACCGGCACCGGGCAGGTGTTCCGGATGAACATGACCGGTGACCACATGGGTGGCGACTACCAGACCGACAACACCGTCACCGGCTACGACAAGAACCACCTGCTCGCCTGGCAGACCGCGCCGGCCGACACCGACCCGCCCGGATGGGAGTGGGTCTGGCGGCTCGAGGCGCAGGGCTCCGACAGCACCGCTGTCACGCTGACGTACGACTGGAGCAAGGTCACCGACCAAGACCTGCTCGCGAAGATCCACTTCCCGCTCGTCCCCGAGTCCGCCCTCGAGGACTCGCTCGGCAACCTCGCCTCGGCCGTCTCCGGCTGACTCGACCCCTCCGGCCCATGGCCGTCCGGGCGTAGGATCCGGGCCATGGGCCAAGCGCCGCACGACGCGACATCGCGCGCTGCTGCTGCGCTCGCCGGCCTCGTGCTCGCGGCGCTCGCCGTACTGACGCCGTCGTTGCTCGGCGCTGCCGGCCCGGAGACGGTCGGCCTGGCCGTCGTGGCGCTGGTCGTCGCGGTGCTGGTCGACCTCGGCGACCGCGGGGCCCTCCTCGCGGCCTGCTTCGCCGGGTCGGGTCCTCCCGCCCGCGACGACGCGCCGCGGGTGCTGTCGGGTCGGCCGACGGACCCGACCCACCACCCGCTTCGCCCACGCGCTCCTGGATCGGCCTGACGCTCGCCTCGGGCGAGCCTCCGGCCCATTTCCCTTCGTCATCCCAGGAGCTCTCCATGTCTGTGCTCGACCCGTTGTCGCACGCCCTCGCCGTGGTCGTCGCCGCGGCCCACACCGGTCTCACCTCGCTGGGCGCCGACCCGGCCTCCGGCACCACCTGGCTGCTCTGCGTCGCAGCCGTCGTAGCCGTGGTCCGGGTCGCGCTGCTCCCGCTCGCCGTCCACGGCGTCCGCGCTGCGCACGCCGCGGCGCGAGCGCGGCCGCAGCTCCACGCGCTGACCCGCCGGCACCGCAACCGCACGGACCCCGACAGCGTGCGCGCGTTCCTGGACGAACGACGCCGGATCTCGGCGGAGCACGGCGTGTCGCGGTGGGGTTTCCTGCCGCTGGTGGTGCAGCTGCCGATCTGGCTCGCGCTCTACCACCTGCTCGCCGCCGTCGCCGGCGGCGTTCCCGTCGGTGCGATGGACGCCGGGCTGGTGGCGTCCCTGGGTGCGGCCACCCTGCTCGGCGTCCCGCTGGCCGAGCGCGGCTACCTCGGGGCCGGGTGGACGCACCTGGCCGTGGTGGCCGGGCTGGCGTGCACGGCGGCCGCGCTGACGTACGTGACGCAGCGCTACCTCGTCGCCCCCAACACCGTGCTGTCCGACCTGCCCGACGCTGCCGTGCGGATCCACCATCTGGTGCCGGCGATGTCGGCGCTGGGCCTGGCGGCCGCCGGAGGGTTCGTCCCGGTGGCGCTGCTCGTCTACTGGCTGTGCAACGCGATCTGGACGCTCGGCCAGTCCGCGGTCGTGTGGCGCTGGTTCCCGACCCCGGGATCGCCGGCGGCCGCTCGCCGGACCGGTGCTGGTGCTCGGTGACGGGAGGATCGCTCCCGTTGAAACCTGGCGGCGCGCAACCCGGAATGGTCCGCAGGCCGAGCATGGAGGAACGGTGGGGTGGTTTCGAGGCTCGTCGCTGGCGCTCCTCGAAACCTCAACCACCGGGAAGGATGCGGTGGTTTCGAGGCTCAGGCCCCGAGGGGGCCTTCGCACCTCAACCACCGGGGCGGCGGGCGGCGAGTCGGCAGGCAGCCGCAAGCACCTGCCCACCGGAACGCGTCGGTTGGGACACGTATCGCGCCGCGCCGTACGCTGGGGAGGCGATGACCAGCCCGACCGTCTACCTCGACCACGCCGCGACCACCCCGATGGTCCCGGCGGCCGTCGAGGCGATGACGGCGCACCTGCTGGACGTCGGCAACCCGAGTTCGCTGCACGCCTCCGGCCGGCACGCGCGCCGGATCGTCGAGGAGTCGCGGGAGACCATCGCGCAGGCGCTGAACTGCCGTCCCGGCGAGGTGGTCTTCACGTCCGGCGGCACCGAGGCCGACAACCTCGCGCTCAAGGGCATCTACTGGTCACGCCGGTCCGGGGACCACCGCCGCACCCGCATCCTCTCGACCTCGATCGAGCACCACGCCGTGCTCGACCCGCTCCACTGGCTCGCCGCCGAGGAGGGTGCGGAGGTCGAGCTGCTGCCGGTCGACGGCCAGGCCCGGCTCGACGTCGACGCGCTCCGTGCGGCCGTCGAGCGCGACCCGGGGTCGGTCGCGCTGATCTCGGTGATGTGGGCCAACAACGAGGTCGGGACCATCGAGCCGATCGACGAGGTCGTCGCGATCGCGGCGGCGCACGGCATCCCGGTCCACACCGACGCGGTCCAGGCCGTCGGAGCGGTGCCCGTCGACTTCGCGAAGTCCGGCGTCGACGCGCTCACCCTGACCGGCCACAAGGTCGGCGGCCCGTACGGCGTCGGCGCGCTGATCGTGCGCCGGGAGGTCCAGGTGACCGCGCTGGTGCACGGCGGCGGCCAGGAGCGTGACATCCGCAGCGGCACCATCGACACCCCGGCGATCGCCGGGTTCGCGGCCGCCGTCGAGCTCGCGGTCAAGCACCAGCCCGAGCACGCGACCCGGGTCAGCGCGCTCCGCGACGACCTCGTACGGCGGGTGATCGAGGCCGTGCCCGACGCCCACCTCCACGGCGACCCTGACCACCGCCTCCCCGGCAACGCCCACCTGGGCTTCCCGGGCTGCGAGGGCGACTCGCTGCTGATGCTCCTCGACGCCCGCGGCATCGAGTGCTCGACGGGCTCGGCCTGCTCGGCCGGCGTACCCCAGCCCTCCCACGTGCTGCTCGCGATGGGCTGCGCCGACGAGGCCGCCCGTCACTCGCTGCGCTTCTCCCTCGGACACACGTCCACCCAGGCCGACGTCGACGCCCTCGTCGAGGCGATCGGTCCCTGCGTCGAACGCGCCCGGGCAGCTCACGCATGATCCTCATCTCGTCGCTCCATCAGGCGCCTGCTGCGCGCCGCTCCGCGGGCGCCTCGCCGCGTTGTCGTCGGTCGCCATGACTCCGTCATGTCTCCCTCCTCCGCCTTGCGAGGCATCCCGCGGACGCGACGCTCGCGACGGCGCTGACGGAGCGACGAGATGAGAGTCCTCGCTGCCATGTCCGGCGGCGTCGACTCCGCCGTCGCCGCGGCCCGCGCGGCCGAGGCCGGCCACGACGTCACCGGCATCCACCTCGCGCTCTCGCGCAACCCTCAGTCCTACCGCTCCGGCGCCCGCGGCTGCTGCACGATCGAGGACAGCAACGACGCGCGCCGGGCGGCCGACGTCATCGGCATCCCGTTCTACGTCTGGGACCTCAGCGACCGCTTCCACGAGGACGTGGTCGAGGACTTCATGGACGAGTACGCCGCGGGCCGCACGCCCAACCCGTGCCTGCGCTGCAACGAGAAGATCAAGTTCGCCGCGGTGCTCGACCGGGCGCTGGCGCTCGGCTTCGACGCGGTCGCGACCGGCCACTACGCCCAGCTGCGCACCGGGCCCGACGGCCTGATCGAGATGCACCGCGCGGTCGACCACGGCAAGGACCAGTCCTACGTGCTCGGGGTGCTCGACCAGCAGCAGCTCGCCCACTCCGTGTTCCCGCTCGGCGACTCGACCAAGGACGACGTCCGCCGTGAGGCGGCCGCCCGCGGGCTGCTGGTCGCCGACAAGCCCGACAGCCACGACATCTGCTTCGTCGCCGATGGCGACAACGCGGGCTGGCTGCGCGAGAAGCTCGGCGACCGCGCCCCCAACCACGGCGGCGACATCGTCGACGAGACCACCGGTGAGGTGCTCGGGCAGCACGAGGGCACGGTCGGCTTCACGATCGGCCAGCGCAAGGGGCTCCGCATCGGCCGGCCCGCGCCGGACGGCAAGCCGCGCTTCGTGCTGGACATCGAGCCGGTCTCCGGGACCGTCACCGTCGGCCCGCGCGAGCGGCTCGCGGTCGAGCGGCTGCGCGGCATCCGTCCGCGCTGGTGCGGCACCGTGCCGGAGCGGCTCGAGGGCACGGTCCAGCTGCGCGCCCACGGCCACGAGCACCGCGCCGTCACGACGGTGACCGACGACGGGGTCGAGATCGAGCTCCTCGACCCGGCGTACGGCATCGCACCCGGCCAGGCCGCGGTGCTCTACGACGGCAGCCGCGTGGTCGGCTCGGCGACGATCGCGGTCGCCGAGCGGGTCCCCGCATGACACACGCCTCCGGGGTCGGGTCGATGCCCGGCGACGACCAGCCTGCGTACGACGAGGCCGTGCGCCTGGTGCTCGACCAGCTGCCCGAGCTGGCGCACCTGCCCGAGGTCCCCGGCCGTGGCGCGACGGCGACCATGACCGGCCGGGCCCTGGCCGTGATGGCCGAGCTCGGCGCCGATCTGCAGCCGGCCGGCTGGCGGCTCACCGACGCACCCGGCGTCGACCACCGGCGCGCGCGCAGCCTGCTCAGCCAGGACCTCGACCGCCTCGAGGAGCTGACCGACGGCTACACCGGCGCCTTCAAGGTCCAGGTCGCCGGCCCGTGGACCCTGGCCGCGACCGTCGAGAAGCCGCGCGGCGACAAGGTGCTCAGCGACCACGGCGCCCGGCGCGAGCTCTCCCAGGCGCTCGCCGAAGGCGTCCGCACCCACGTCCGCGACCTGCGCCGTCGCCTGCCCGGCGTCGACCGGCTGGTCGTGCAGGTCGACGAGCCGGTGCTCCCGGCCGTCCTCGGTGGCCGGGTGCCGACGGCGTCCGGCTTCGGGCGGCACCGGACCGTGCACCCGCCCGAGGCGTCCGAGGCGCTCGGCTGGGTGCTCGCCGCGATCGCCGACGAGGGCGCCGAGCCGTGGGTGCACACGTGCGCCGCCGACGCGCCGCTCGCCCTGCTCCGCACGTCGGGCGCCCGCGGGCTGTCGGTCGACCTGGCCATGACGTCCGCGGCCGACCACGACGTGCTCGCCGAGGCACTGGAGGCCGGGGAGACGGTCGCCCTCGGCGTCGTACCCTCGCTCGACCCGGCGACGGAGCCCACCGACACCGGCGTCACCGAGAGCGTGCTGCGCTGGCTCGACATGGTGGGCCTCGACCTCGCCGAGGTCGGCGACCGGCTGGTCCTCACGCCGTCCTGCGGGCTGGCCGGCGCCTCGCCCGCGTGGGTACGGCGCGCGCTCACGCTGGTGCGCACCGGCGCCGGCAACCTCTCCGGCTGACCACGCATCCCGACGGCGGTCGCGGGTACCAGCAGGGGCATGAGTGACCTGACCGGAAAGACCGTGGCCATCATCGCGACCGACTTCTTCGAGGAGGCCGAGCTCGTGAAGCCTCGTGACGCCCTGCGTGACGCGGGCGCCGAGGTGAAGATCTACTCGACCGGCACCGACCCGATCCAGGCCGTCGAGGGCGACACGACGCCGACCCAGAAGGTCGACGTCGACGGGACCCTGGACGACCTCGACGTCGGCTCGGTCGACGCGATCGTGGTGCCGGGCGGCACCGTCAACGCCGACCGGATCCGGGTCGAGGAGCGCGCCCAGGACATCGTGCGCCAGGCGATGGCCGACGAGCTGCCGCTGGCCGTGATCTGTCACGGACCCTGGCTGCTGGTGTCGGCCGGCGTGGCGAAGGGCCGGCGGCTGACCAGCTACGCCAGCCTCGCGGACGACGTGCGCAACGCCGGCGGCACCTGGGTCGACGAGGAGGTCGTCATCGACGGCAACCTCATCACCAGCCGCGACCCCGACGACCTCCCGGCGTTCATCAAGGCGCTGGAGGATGCGCTGTCCTGATCCGGACCACAGCGCAGCGAAGGCCACCCCCGCCGGTGCGGGGGTGGCCTTCGTGTGTGCGGTCGGGTCAGCCGACGTGGACCGGCGCGCCCTCGGGGCCGTCGGTCGCCAGCTCCTCGTGCTTGACGTTGAGGAAGACCCACACGACGAGCGAGGCGATCACCATCAGACCGGACCCGAGCAGGAACGCGTCGCTCGCACCGGCCGTGAAGATCTGGTGACCGGCCACCGGCAGCTGGTCGGGAGTGAGCTGCTGACCGGCTGCCAGCGCCTCCTTCAGCGTCGCGGTCAGGTCGTCGATCCGCTGGGTGGCGATCGTGCCGAGCAGCGACAACCCCAGGGCGCCACCGACCTGCTGCATCGTGTTGAGCACGCCCGAGCCGATGCCCGAGTCCTCCGGGCGGAGGTGGTGCACCGCCGTCAGCGTCAGCGGGACGAAGACCATGCCCATGCCGAACGCCATCAGGACGATGAACGGGAACAGGTCGGTCCAGTACGAGCCCTGGACGTCCTGCATCGGGATCGACGTGTCGTTCGGGAGGCGCGAGAAGCCGAAGAGCGCGACGGCCGCCATCAGGGTGCCGATGCCGGCCAGGTAGCGCGCGTCGACCCGGTTGGCCAGGTTGGAGACCAGGCCGGCCGCGGCCACGAGCGCGAAGCAGAACGGCAGGAACGCCACGCCGGCCTTGATCGGGCTGTAGCCCATGACGGTCTGGATGTACTGGCTGAGGTAGAAGAACATCGCGAACATCGCGGCCGGCGCGAAGAACATCGCGACGAAGCTCGCCGCCCGGGTGCGGTTGACGAAGACCCGCGGCGGCAGCAGCGGGTGAGCGACCCGGCGCTCGAGGAGCAGGAAGCCCGCGATGAAGGCGACGCCGAGCGCGAGGCTGACGATCGTCCAGACGTCGCCCCAGCCGTCGGTGCCGGCCCGGCTGATGCCGTAGACGAGACCGAGGAGGCCGACGGTCCCGGTGACGGCTCCCGGCAGGTCGAGCTGGCCGGGGTGCGACTCGGACTCGTTGAGGAAGCGCGGCGCGAGCAGGGCGGTGATGATGCCGATCGGGGTGTTGATCAGCAGGGTCAGGCGCCAGCCCTCGACGTCGAGGCCGAAGACGCTGTCGAGGCCTGTCAGCCAGCCGCCGAGCAGCAGGCCGACGGCCGCACCGACACCGGACATCGCGGCATACACCGCGAACGCCCGGTTGCGGGCGGGGCCCGCGGGGAACGTCGTGGTGATCAGCGCGAGCGCGGCGGGGGAGGCCAGGGCGGCGCCGAGGCCCTGGAGGCCCCGGGCGGCGAGCAGCAGGCCCTCGTTGGTGGCGAGGCCACCGAGCAGCGAGGCCACGCCGAAGATGATGAGGCCGGTCATGAAGACCCGGCGGCGGCCGTAGAGGTCACCGAGCCGCCCGCCGAGCAGCAGCAGGCTGCCGAAGGCGAGCGCGTAGCCGGTCACGACCCAGCGCAGGTTCGCGGTCGCGATGTCGAGGTCGGTCTGGATGAAGGGGAGCGCGATGTTCACGATCGTGCCGTCGAGCACGACCATGAGCTGCGCGATCGAGATGAGCACGAGCGCCCATCCCAGATGCAGGTTCTTGCCGGGGGACTTCGTCTCCTCGGCGCTGGCGACGTCGGTCATCAGTCTTCCTTCTGGGTCGTCTGGATGGTGGCCGGGGCGCGAGTGGCGGCCGGCAGGATGATCTGGTCGATCACGCGGGTGATCAGGTCGGCGTCGGGCTGCTCGCCCATGATGAAGACGCGGTGCAGGACGATGCCGGCGAGCGCCGGCTCGAAGAGAGTGATGTCGATGTCGTCGCGCACCTCGCCGCGGTCGACGGCGCGCTGCCAGATCTGTTTGGAGAGAGCGATCTTGGGGCCGATGACCTCGGTGCGGAACGCAGCGGCGAAGTCGGCGTCCCGCGAGATCGCGGTGAGCACGCTGGCGAAGGTCGAGACGGTGTTGGGGTCGACGAGTCCGCCCATTCCGCAGAAGACCCCCATCAGGTCGCCCCGCAGCGACCCGGTGTCGGGGAGCTCGGGGGTGTCCTTGCTGGCGTGCAGCGCCTCGATGACGAGGCTGACCTTGTTGTTCCAGCGGCGGTAGAGGGTGGCCTTCGACGCCTTCGCCTGGGTGGCGACGGCGTCCATGGTCAGGCGGTCGTAGCCCACCTCGCCGAGAACGAAGAGGGTGGCGTCGAGGATCTGCTGCTCGCGGTCGCCCTCGACACGGGGGCGCTGGGTGGCGCTCTCGGCAGCGGGAGTCATGGCGACCTTCCTCGGGTTCTCGGGGGAGTGCTGTCAACACTGATGAAACGAAACGGTTTCGTTTCATCAGGTGGCAACGACCGATCGGAGCGAGGCATTCCGGGTTGCGCGAGATTTCTCAGATCTCTTTCAGGACCTTTCCCGGGCACCCGGAAGGCCCCGGTCGCGCCGTCGGGGGCGCGCGGCAGAATGCCCCCATGAGCAGTGAGCCCTCGGCCCCCACCCCGGCGCCCCCGGCGGCGCGGGACGAGCACCGCCAGCTGTCCGAGGAGATCGAGGACGCTCGCTGGCGCTACTTCGTGCTGGACAGCCCGACCCTCGACGACGCCGACTACGACCGCCGGATGCGGCGGCTCCAGGACCTGGAGGAGCAGTTCCCCGAGCTCCGTACGCCGGACTCGCCGACCCAGAAGGTCGGGGGAGCGGTGTCGACCGAGTTCACGGAGGTCGCTCACCTGCAGCGCATGGAGAGCCTCGACAACGCCTTCTCCTTCGAGGAGCTGGAGGCGTGGTACGCCCGGCTCGGCCGAGACGGCATCGATTCGCCCGACCTGCTGTGCGAGCTCAAGGTCGACGGCCTCGCGATCAACCTGCTCTACGAGGGTGGCCGGCTGGTCCGGGCCCTCACCCGTGGCGACGGCACGACCGGTGAGGACGTCACGCCCAACGTCAAGACGTTCGACGCGGTCCCGCACCGGCTCACCGGCACCGACGAGTTCCCGGTGCCGGACCTGCTCGAGGTCCGCGGCGAGGTCTTCTTGCCCAAGGACGCCTTCGAGCGGCTCAACGAGTCGATGACTGAGGCCGGCAAGCAGGTCTTCGCCAACCCGCGCAACGCCGCGGCCGGTTCGCTGCGCCAGAAGGACCCGCGGGTCACCGCCAGCCGCGCGCTCGGCATGGTCTGCCACGGCATCGGCGCCCGTCGGGGGTTCGAGCCGAAGGCCCAGTCCCACGCCTACGAGGCCCTCGCCGCCTGGGGCCTGTCGATCTCCGAGCAGGTCAGGGTGCTGCCCACGCTCAAGGACGTCGAGGCCTACGTCGACAACGCCGGCGAGCACCGCCACACGATCGTCCCCTACGAGATCGACGGTGTCGTGGTCAAGGTCGACGACGTCGCGCTGCAGCGGAGGCTCGGCTCCACGAGCCGCGCGCCGCGGTGGGCGATCGCCTTCAAGTACCCGCCCGAGGAGGTCAACGCCAAGCTCCTCGACATCCGGGTCAACGTCGGCCGCACCGGTCGCGTCACGCCGTACGGCGTGATGGAGCCGACCCTGGTCGCCGGCTCGACGGTCGAGAACGCCACGCTCCACAACGCCCACGAGGTCAAGCGCAAGGACGTCCGGCCGGGCGACACCGTGGTGCTGCGCAAGGCCGGCGACGTGATCCCCGAGATCGTCGGGCCGGTGCTGGCGCTGCGGCCCAAGGGGCTGCGGCCCTGGAAGATGCCGACGAAGTGCCCGGCCTGCCAGACCCCTCTGGCCCAGCAGAAGGAGGGTGACAAGGACCTCCGCTGCCCCAACCACCAGTTCTGCCCGGCCCAGGTCCGCGAGCGCGTCTTCCACGTCGCGGGGCGGGGTGCCTTCGACATCGAGGGTCTGGGCTACGAGGCGGCGACCGCCCTGCTGCAAGCCGGCGCCGTCGCCGACGAGGGCGATCTGTTCGACCTGACCAAGGAATCGCTGCTGCGCACCGACCTCTTCACGACCAACAGCGGCGAGCTGTCGGCCAACGGGCAGCGTCTGCTCGCCAACCTCGGCAAGGCCAAGCAGCAGGCGCTGTGGCGTGTGCTGGTGGCCCTGTCCATCCGGCACGTCGGGCCCACCGCGGCCAGGGCACTGGCCGGTGAGTTCGGCAGCCTCGATGCGATCGAGGCGGCCACCGAGGAGCAACTGGCCGCCAGCGAGGGCGTCGGTCCGACCATCGCCGCCGCGGTGATCGACTGGTTCACCGTGGACTGGCACCGCGCCATCGTCGACAAGTGGAGGGCAGCGGGCGTCCGGATGCAGGACGAGCGCGACGCCAGCATCGCACGGACACTGGAGGGCCTGTCGATCGTCGTGACCGGCTCGCTGTCGGGGTTCTCCCGGGACGAGGCCAAGGAGGCCATCCTTGCGCGCGGCGGCAAGGCCGCGGGCTCGGTGTCCAAGAAGACGGCCTACGTCGTCGCAGGTGACTCGCCGGGCTCCAAGTACGACAAGGCGATCGAGCTCGGCGTGCCCGTGCTGGACGAGGACGGCTTCCGCGCTCTGCTGGAGAACGGCCCCGACGCGACCTGAGACGTCAGCGCAGGATCGTGGCCACGATTCCGCTGAGGTAGCCGAGGCGCGCGACCTCGGAGGGCC
>JAOPXG010000005.1 GCA_025965275.1 Nocardioides sp. | reverse complement strand
GTGTGCGTCGACCTGGCGACGGTCCCCGACCTGGCGCCCGAGCTGCCGTGGCCCGCAACCGACGCCTGGCTGGCCGCGGTCGCTGCCTCGCCGGTCGTCGCGGCCGGCGCCGTACGCCTCGACCACGGGCTGCTCTACCTCGACCGCTACCACCGCCTCGAGACCCAGGTGCTCGACGACCTGGCCGACCGCACCGCCCAGCCCGCACCCGAGGTCGACGAGGCCGCCCTGGCCGCCGCGGTCGAGCGGGTGCGCGGAGACCACCTGAGCCCCGAGCAGGAGGCCGCGGCCGTGCGCGCCGTGCGCCAGTGGACGACGGTGCTGACCGGCGGCCCCGGCACCGGCAAGACCACGACCGTCGCCCGGCTGCTGGCGCTGGTCGCCGACCAAGCCGAGCGGCGCGGTCGCCGGCTCTCGATCGCGCTGACCGCGCCGACCGGCAAGGCCGCGGCCCGGCTCCAGGAGGCGGTCGTCGCCGAGCTCGACCACCTCGACGCCGCCGACCGCGACCGGCTGCTGCCCGTCGAGGCGATGACGCTCCACCGGCTGCTCGGCTGGCTGCCCGACAACACCACCCGCTTCCGCCACGACCGCGGCAACCGGCTCAAGTACGACCTGGTCGTGGTCGACGAGTCGTCGATGGTCGAGCTGACGATGATGGCGCGGCTGCTCGAGGCGGTGCGCCCGCAGGCCCGGCTGGTGCTGGTCGGCGACCCTCGCCAGCTCACCTCCGTGGGCGCCGGCGCGGTGCTCTCCGACCTGGTCGCCGGCTACGAAGGCGGTCCCGCCTCCCCGGTCGTCTCCCTCACCCAGAACTTCCGCTCCACCGAGGACATCAAGACCCTCGCCGAGGCGCTCCGGGTCGGCGACGGCGACGAGGTGCTGGCCGCGCTGCGGGTGCCGTCGGGCGAGGTCGAGTTCGTCGAGACCGACGACGCCGAGAGCGCGCTGCGGGCCGACGCGGTCGAGGCGGCGCTGCGGATCCGGGCCGCCGCCGAGGCCGGCGCTGCCGCCGCCGCGGTCGCCGCGCTCGACGAGCACCGCCTGCTGTGCGCCCACCGCGAGGGACCCCACGGCGTACGCCACTGGAACCAGCAGGTCGAGCGCTGGCTGGGAGAGGAGACCGGCCAGGAGATCTGGTCGGAGTGGTACGTCGGGCGGCCGCTGCTGGTCAGCTCGAACGACTACGCGCTCGGCATCTACAACGGAGAGACCGGCGCGGCCGTGCTCCAGCCGGACGGCCGCCTGCGCGCGGTGATCTCCGGGTCCGGAGGGCTGCTCGACTTCGCCCCGGGCCGGCTCGACGCGGTCGAGACCATGCACGCGATGACGATCCACAAGAGCCAGGGCAGCCAGGCCGACCGGGTGACGGTGCTGCTGCCCGACGAGGGATCCCGCCTGCTGACCCGCGAGCTGTTCTACACCGCGGTCACCCGGGCCCGCCGACACGTGCGGGTGGTGGGCTCCGAGGCCGCCGTCCGCGCTGCCGTCGGCACCCGGGCGCAGCGAGCCACCGGCCTTCGACTGCGCCTCGCCGAGAGCTGAGTCGCCCGGCCACGCCCTGGGCGCGGAAACCGCACCGCAATCTGGTGCGGTTATGGTCGAGGCAGATTGGAGTGCTGATGCCTTTCCTCGTGCGTGTGGAGCTTCCGGACATCCCCGGCTCGCTGGGTCGGGTCGCGACCGCCATCGGTATGGCCGGCGGCGACATCGAGGCCATCGAGATCGTCGAGAAGCGCCACGACGGCACCGCGGTCGACGATGTGCTGCTCGAGATGGCGCCGGGCGCGATGCCCGACTCGATCGTCTCGGCGTGCAACGCCCTCGACGACGTCCGGGTCGTCTGGATCAACCGGTACGCCGCCGGCGGCAATCTGTTCCTCGACCTCGAGGCCGTCGAGGAGCTGACCGCCCACCCCGCGGGCGCGCTCAACCGCCTGGTCGACCTCCTGCCGGTCACGTTCCGCGCCGACTGGGGCGCCCGGGTGAGCAAGGTCGACGGCATCATCCACGCGACCGGTGCCGCGCCCCAGGACCTGACGTGGGTCCCCATCGACCGCGCCGAGCTGCTCGCCACCGACGACGACAACATCTACTGCGGCGCCCGGCTCAACAAGACCGAGATCGTCATCATCGGCCGCCGGGGCGGCCCCGAGTTCCTCGACTCCGAGATCGCCCGGCTCGGCCACCTGGTCGGCCTCGCCATGTCGATCTCCCGCGCCGCCAAGCACGCCGCCCAGCACTGAGCGCCGGGGGTCAGCGCACGGAGCGGATCTTCGTCACGAAGACCGAGCCGAGGATGGCGACGAGGAACGCGCTGAGGTAGAGCACGCAGTAGCCGACGGAGAAGCGGTCGCCGTTCGTCTCGGTGACGCCACCCGTCGCCTCGACCACGATCAGGATGAGCGCCGCGATGAACGGCGCGAACACCTGCGGCAGCGCGTTGGCGATGTTGATGACGCCGAGGTCCTTGGCGCGGTCGTCCGCGCGTGGGAGCACCTGCGTGATCATCGCGAAGTCGACCGATGTGTAGATGCCGTAGCCGACGCCCATCAGGATCGCGGCCAGCACCGTGGTGGGCCAGTTCTGGCCGACGGCCAGCAGCAGGGAGGCCACCGAGCCGACCAGGCCGGACCAGATGACGAACACCTTGCGGCGCCCGGTCCGGTCGCTCCAGATGCCGAAGGTCACCGCCGTCGCCATCAGCACGGCGGCGTAGATCCCGGTCAGCAGGAACACCCGGTCGGCGGCGTCGTCCTTGTCGAAGCCGAGCACGTCCTGCATGTAGTAGAGGAGGTAGAGCAGGCCCAGCGCGTTGCCCAGGTTGACCAGGAAGCGGGTCAGCCAGGCCCACACGAAGTCGGGGTAGGTGCGCGGCGACACCCAGAACGCCTTGACGAACGCGCCCCAGTCGAACGGCGGCGGGTGCTCGTCCGGCGCGAGCGCGAGGTCGCGGGCGTCGAAGCAGTAGGGCAGCGTGAGCAGCACGAGCACGGCGGCGGTCACGACGTACCCCGCCGCGATGCTGCCGGTCGCGGACGCGATGCCCACCCCGCCGACCACACCGACGGTCTGCGCGATCGCGAGGATGCCGCCGATCTTGCCGCGGGTGCCGGCCGGCACCTGGTCGGGGATGGTCGCCGTCACCGCGGCGAGCATGGCGTTGAGCGCGGCCTGCACGCCGCACCAGCCGAGCGCCATCACCACCACGCTGTCCGCGACGGAGAGCAGCAGCAGCGACAGGGCGCCGCCCAGGGCGCCGGCGACGACCCACGGCAGCCGGCGGCCCGCGCGCAGCGTCGTCCGGTCGGAGAACGCCCCGAAGACCGGGTTGCACACCACCGACACGAACGCGCCCAGGCCGAGCACGAAGGCGAGGATCTCCTTCTTGTGCTCCGCGTCGATCGCCTCGGTCTGCTGGGCGAGCAGCACCTGGATCGGGCCGAAGAACCCGGCCCACAGGCCGATGCTGGCGATGGTCAGGAAGACCACCCAGCGGACCGGCGGGTTCGAGGTCGGCTCGGCCAGCGCGGAGCGCGTGGGTGTGGTGGCGGTCACAGCCGCCATTGTGGAGGCGGGCGCGGGTGGGTGTGGTGGTTTCAGCAGCCCACGTCCGCGACGTCGCCGTCGCTCGCCAGGCCGTCGGGGGTGTGGATGCCGTAGGCGGAGCAGTAGTAGAAGCTCAGCAGGTCGTCGCGGTGGAGCCGGACCGGCGACCAGACGCCGTCGCCGGTCGGCTCGAGGTAGCGGAACGACGAGCCGAGCAGGGCGTCGGTGTTGTCGCGGTGCTTGAGGTAGCGGTCGAGCCAGCGCTGCACGTAGACGCTGGTCAGGTCCTGGCCGTAGCGGCTGGCGGGCAGCACCAGCGGGATGTCGGTGTACTCCAGGTGCGTCGAGGCACGGGGTACGACGAGCATCGAGTCCACGCCGGCGGCACGCCACGCGTCGTACCCGCTCGCGCGTTCGCGCATCGGGTCCGGCCCGTCGGGCGAGGGCTCGGGATTGAGCGAGCTGCCCCCGCTGAGCAGCCACGGCGAGACCGTGAAGCCGTACTCCGACTGGACGGCGAGTGCCGGCACGACCGGCCTGTTGCCGGACCCGTCGAGCGGGCCGTCGGACGACGGGCCGGTGAGCTTGTCGAGCGCGACCACCGCGGCGACCCGCTTGTCGGTGCCCTGGACCTTCGACACCGCGGCGGCGCCCATCGAGTGGCCGATGATCGCGATCCGGGTGGTGCGGCCGGGTGTCGCCGGGTGCGGGTCGGGGGAGCTGTCGAAGCTGCGACGGAACGGGTTGGCCCGCGAGGTGAAGAAGTCGAGGGCGTCCTCGGTGCCGACCACGAAGTTCGACAGCTGCTGGGAGGGCACGCCCGGGCAGCCGGTCATCTCGCCGTCCTCGGGCGTGGCGACCGGGTCGCAGAACGGCAGCGGGCCCTGGTGGGGGAGCGTCTCGCTGGTGCCCTGGCCCTGCACGTCGTAGGTCAGCACGACGTAGCCGCGCTCGGCGAGGTCCTCGGCGAGCCACGCGTACATGCCCTCGGACCCCTGGACCGAGCCCTCGGTGAGCACGACGCCCGGGAACGGTCCCTTCAGCTCACGCCCGGTGTAGGGGTCGACCGCGCCGGGCTTCGGCTTGTAGACCGTGCCGCGCAGCAGCGCGCCGTACCGGTTGGTGAACGAGACCTTCCTCGACACCCCGCGTGTGCCGTTCCACCCGGCGCGCAGCGGGTTGCCGACGTTCCAGCCGGGCACGACGGCCCCGGCGGTCAGCGCCGGGTGGGTCGGCGACGCGACCTGGGTCAGCAGCTGGTCGACGGACGTCTGCGTCGAGGCGGCCACGAGGGCCGGCAGGTACGCCGGGTTCTGCAGCTGCCCGCCCTCTCCGTCGACGCGACCGTAGGCGTCGGCGATGTTCTGCAGGTCGCGCTGGGTGTACGCCGGGTCGCCCGGTGTGGGTGCCGGCTCAGCGGAGGCCGGTGCGGCCAGCGCCCCGAGGGCGAGAGCGGTCAGGGCGGCAGGCAGCAGGCGTCGCATGCCCCGCCCAACGAGGGACGGGGCCTGCGGGTGACGGTGGTCTCGATACGCCGCCTCGTTCCTCGGCGGCTACTCGACCGACGATCATCGTTGGTCGAGTAGCGAGCGCCAGCGAGCGTATCGAGACCTCAGACGCGCTCGATGACCGTCGGTGGTCGAGTAGCGAGCGCCAGCGAGCGTATCGAGACCTCAGATGCGCTCGAGGAGGAAGACCGGGATCTCGCGCTCGGTCTTCTCCTGGTACTCCGCGTACGGCGCGTACTGCGCGACCGCGCGCTCCCACCACTCGGCACGCTCGGCGCCCTCGGCGATCCGGGCCCGGTAGGTGTGCGGCTCGGGGCCGTCCTGGAGGTCGACCTCGGGGTGCTCGACGAAGTTGTAGTACCAGGTCGGGTGCTCGGGCGTGCCGCCCTTCGACGCGACCGCGGCGTACACGCCGTCCTTCTCGACCCGCATCACCGGGTTCTTGCGGAGCTTGCCGGACTTCGCGCCCTTCGACGTGATCACCACGATCGGCCACTCGGGGTGGCCCTGGAGGGTGTTCGCCTCCTTCCCGCCGGACGCTTCGTACTGCTCGACCTGGGTCCGGACCCACTCGGCCGGGCTGGGCTC
Organism: Nocardioides sp.; assembly: GCA_025965275.1. Taxonomy (GTDB): domain Bacteria; phylum Actinomycetota; class Actinomycetes; order Propionibacteriales; family Nocardioidaceae; genus Nocardioides. The sequence continues at coordinate 908 of JAOPXG010000005.1, read as the reverse complement.
GTACTCGCCTTGAAGAGTCATGCCTCCAGAAGACCACGCGTCGGCCAGGTATTCCAGCGGCGATAGCCTCGCGGGCATGAGCGCCATCGACGGGGTGTCCGAGATCTTCGACACCGACGCCTGGGACACCGTGCCCGGCTTCGAGCACCTGACCGACCTGACCTACCACCGGGCGAGGGCGCACGGCACCGTCCGGGTCGCCTTCGACCGCCCCGACATCCTCAACGCTTTCCGCCCGCACACCGTCGACGAGCTGCTCCAGGTGCTCGAGCACGCGCGGGTGTCGAGCGACGTCGGCTGCGTGCTGCTCACCGGCAACGGGCCGAGCGACAAGAACGGCAAGTGGGCGTTCTGCACCGGCGGCGACCAGCGGATCCGCGGTCGCGCGGGCTATCAGTACGCAGACGGCGAGACGGCCGAGACCGTCGACAAGGCCAAGCTCGGGCGCCTGCACATCCTCGAGGTGCAGCGGCTGATCCGCTTCATGCCCAAGATCGTCATCTGCGTGGTGCCGGGCTGGACCGCCGGCGGCGGCCACAGCCTGCACGTCGTCTGCGACCTGACCCTGGCCAGCGCCGAGGAGGCCCGCTTCAAGCAGACCGACGCCGACGTCGGGTCGTTCGACGGCGGGTTCGGCTCGGCGTACCTCGCCCGCCAGGTCGGCCAGAAGTTCGCCCGCGAGATCTTCTTCCTCGGCCAGGAGTACTCCGCCGAGGACGGCGTCCGGATGGGCACCGTCAACCGGGCGGTGCCGCACGCCGAGCTCGAGGCGACCGCGCTCGAGTGGGGGCGGCTGATCAACGGCAAGTCGCCGACCGCGCAGCGGATGCTGAAGTACTCCTTCAACGCGATCGACGACGGGCTGATCGGCCAGCAGATCTTCGCCGGCGAGACGACCCGGCTCGCGT
>JAOPXG010000003.1 GCA_025965275.1 Nocardioides sp. | reverse complement strand
CGTTCGTGGGTGATGAGGGTGGCGGCAAGGGCGATGGTGAGGCCAATGATGGTCTCGAGGGCGCGCTGAGCCAGGAGGGTGCCGATCGAGGCGGGCAGCATGAGGTCGCCGAGCACGAGGGCCATCGGGGTGAAGAAGACCAGGCCGAGGCTGTAGTTGCGCCCGGTGGTCAGCTCGGTGCACGCCTGGAGCGCGGCGATCACAATGATCGCGGTATAGCCGGTGGGGTGGGCGGCCAGGACGAGGGCTGCGACGCCGAGGCCGGCGGCCGTGCCGATGACCCGCTGGGCGGCGCGCGCGAGGCGGGCGTGCAGGTCGGGTGCCGACATGGGGACCGATGCCGTGACGAAGGTCCAGTAGGGGTGGCCGATGCCGCTGGTCGCGACGGCGACGCCGGCGGCGCCGATACCGAGCACATAGCGGGCGGCGTGGCGGCCCACCGGGTGGGGCGGGCGCAGGCCGCGCCACGCCAGCCGACGCGGCACCGGTTCGCCGCCGTCGCGGGCGCTGCGCCCCGGGAGGGCGAGCAGCAGCGCGAAGGCGGCCGCGCCAGCTGCAGCGAGGGCGGCTGCAGGCACCGTGCTCAGTGGGATCGGGACCGTGGCCGAGGCAGTGAGGGCGAAGACCGGGTTGAGCGCTCCGGCCGGATGCCATCGTCCCCACTCGGCCAGCAGCACCGCAACGCCGGCCCACGCGGCCCCGATCGGGATGAGCAGCCAGAGCCGGAACGGGACGGTCGCCACCAGGGCGCCGACGGCGACGCCGACCACCAGTACGGCGCTCGCCTGCGCCTGCATGGCCAGGCGTGCCCGAGCCGGCTCGTGTCGGCCGTACAGGGCGGCGAAGGCGCCGATCGCCGCATACAGCAGCAGCTCGCCGCGACCAGATGCCCAACAAACCACCAGCGGCACCAGGATCGCCAGGCTCGCGCGCGCGGCGGTCCAATGCGCGCCGGCGTGCGGGCCCAGGTCGAAGACCGTGGCCCACCAGGACCGCGGCGGGGTGGCCTGCGTCATGGGCGCTCCGAGATGCTACATAAGTGAAGTACCACTTCAGGTTACTACAGTTATGAACTATTCTGTGCATGACCGTGGCGCGGCCACGGGCCGGGAGGATTCGGATGGACCAGGACGCAGACGCCATGCCCGCAGGCGACGACGTGGTGGACCGGATGCAGCGCGAGTGGGCCCGGCTGCGCCCAGACCTGAGCTTCACCAGCCTCGGGGTGATCCACCGGGTGCTGCGCGCTTCCCGCCTCATCCTCGAAGCCAGCGACGCCTTCCTCGCCGGCTACGGGCTCACCCGCGGTGAGCTGGACGTGCTGTCTGCCCTGCGCCGTTCGGACGAACCCCTGAGCCCGACGTCGCTGGCCCAGACGCTGTTGGCACCACGCTCCGCGATCACCATGCGGCTGAACGCCCTCCAGGCTCGGGGACTGCTGAGCCGGTCGACGAACCCGGCCGACGGCCGCTCGTCCCTGCTCCTCCTCACCGATGCAGGGGCCGCGCTCGTGGACGAGGTGGTCCCCGCCCAGCTCGCCTTCGAAGACGCTCTGCTCGCCGAAGCTCCGGCCGGGGAGATCGAGGGCCTGGCCGACCGCCTGCGCGCACTGACCTCCGCCTGGGAACAACGACGCAGCCACTGAGCCGGTTCGAGCAAAGACCGACGCGACGGTGCGCTCCAGCCCGACGGATGAGCCGCAGCGACAGGCGCTTCGCGTGGCATCGGCCGGCGCGCGACTCGGTCGAGGCATCCGATCCCTTAAGCCACCATCACCCGGCCGGTGGCGGATGCCGCACCACCAGGCCGGTCGCGTACGGCGGCCCACGCGTCGGCGAGCCGGCGGACCACCTCGACCAGCTCGTCGGTGGGCCGGGTCCAGGGGATCCGGACGAAGCGGTCGAGCCCGCCCTCCGCGGCGAACACCGGCCCGGGCGCGACGATCAGCCCGCGCCGCTCGGCCTCGGCCGCGACGGCGGTGCCGTGCGGGCCGGGCAGCTGGCACCAGAGCGCCAGGCCACCGGTCGGCACGCGGAAGCGCCAGTCGGGCAGGGCGTCGCCGATCGCCGCGACCAGGGCGTCGCGCTGCTCGCGCAGCCGGTCGCGGTGCGCCGGCAGGAGCGCGTCGGGGTCGGCCAGCAGGCGCACCAGCACCAGCTGCTCCAGCACCGGGGCGCCGAGGTCCATGCTGACCCGCGCGCGGGTGAGGCGGTCGAGCTGACCGTGCGGTGCGCGGATCCAGCCGAGCCGCAGGCCGCCCCAGAAGCTCTTGCTCGCGCTGCCGATGGTGATCGTGTCGGGGGCGTACGCCGCGAACGGCCGCGGCATCACCTGCCCCTCGAGCGCCAGGGCCTGGTGGGCCTCGTCGACGATCGCGACGGTGTGGGCGCGGCGCAGGTGGGCGGCGTACTCCTCGCGCTGGGCGTCGGTCATCAGGTGGCCGGTCGGGTTCTGGAAGTCGGGGATCAGGTAAGCCAGCCGCGGCGACGTCTGGCGCAGCGTGGCGCCGACCGCATCGAGGTCCCAGCCCTCGGGGTCGACGGGCGACGGCGTGAGCCGCGCACCGCCCTGCCGCAGCGCGTCGGTCGCGTTCGGGTAGACCGGGGACTCGACGAGCACCCGGTCGCCGGCCCGGGTGAACGCCTGGGCGACGATCGACGCCGCGGACAGCGCGCCCGCGGTCACCATGATCTGGTCGGGGTCGGTCGGCAGTCCCCGCTCGTCGTACCCCCGCGCGATGGCCTGCTGCAGCTGCGGGAGGCCGGTGGGGAAGTAGCCATGCCCGCCGAGGTACGCCGGCAGGTCGGCGGCGGCGTCGACGTATGCCTTGGCCAGCCCGGCCGGGGCCGAGTGCGCGGCGCAGTTGAGGTCGATCGCGTCGTGGTCGCCCGGGCGGGGGAGGAGCGCGCGGTCGTGGGCCCGGGCGCGGCCGCCGGGCACCCGGGTGAAGGTGCCGGACCCGCGACGGGCGACGGCGTACCCGGCGTCGCGCAGTTCGGCGTACGCCCGGGTGACGGTGGTGCGCGAGACGCCCAGGACCTCGGTGAGCTCGCGCTCGCTCGGCAGCCGGGTGTCGAGGGCGATCCGGCCGTCGCCGATCAGGAGGGTGAGCGCGTCGGCGAGGCCGGCGTACGCGGGGGAGCGGTCGAAGTCGCCCACGAGGGTGGCCACCCGGCCGGCGCTGATGATGGGGGACACAGAGGCCACTCTTCCACGATTGGCTATTCAGGAGAAGGCCAATCTCCGCCAGGATGGATCCGTGACCACGATCGCCACCACCCGCCCGGGCCTGACCGACCTCGGCCCGATCGCCCAGTTCCGCGCCGGCCGGCTCGCCCGCCGGCTGCCGCAGCTCTACGTCGGCCTCGTCCTGTACGGCGCGTCGCTGGCCATGATGATCCGCGGCGACCTGGGCCTGGCGCCGTGGGACGTGCTCCACTCCGGGCTGACCCACCACCTGCCGATCACCATCGGCCAGGCGGTCGTGCTGATGAGCTTCGTGGTGCTGATCGGGTGGATCCCGCTGCGCGAGATGCCGGGCATCGGCACCATCTCCAACGCGCTGGTCGTCGGCTTCTCCGCCGACGCCACGCTGGCGCTGCTGGACCGGCCCGACCTGCTG
>JAOPXG010000410.1 GCA_025965275.1 Nocardioides sp. | reverse complement strand
GTCGGCTACGACGGCGTCGTCCTCACCAAGCTCGACGGCGACGCCCGCGGTGGCGCCGCGCTGTCGATCGCCTCGATCACCGGCAAGCCGGTCATGTTCGCCTCCAACGGTGAGAAGATGACCGACTTCGACCTCTTCCACCCCGACCGCATGGCGTCGCGCATCCTCGACATGGGCGACGTGATGACCCTGATCGAGCAGGCCGAGAAGGCCTTCGACTCCGAGCAGGCCGCCAAGGCCGCGGCCAAGCTGTCCGGCCAGGGCGGCGAGTTCACCCTCGACGACTTCCTCGAGCAGATGCAGCAGGTCCGCAAGCTCGGCTCGATGTCGAAGATCATGGGCATGCTGCCCGGGATGGGCCAGTTCCGCGACCAGCTCGAGAACTTCGACGAGCGCGAGATCGACCGGATCCAGGCCGTCATCCAGTCCATGACCCCCGCCGAGCGGGCCAACCCGAAGCTGATCGACGGATCCCGCCGGGCCCGCATCGCCAAGGGCTCCGGGCGTCAGGTCTCCGACGTCAACCAGCTCGTCGACCGGTTCTTCGAGGCCCGCAAGATGATGATGTCGTTGGCCCAGGGCGGCGGCATCCCCGGCATGCCCGGGATGCCCGGGATGGGGGGCGGCAAGCGGTCCAAGGCCAAGCAGACGCCCAAGAAGGGCAAGGGCAAGCGGGTCTCCGGCAACCCGGCCAAGGCAGCCCAGCAGGCCGCCGCGGACAAGGAGAAGGCCGCCGCGGCGCAGGCGAACCCGTTCGGCAAGCCGACCGAGGACATCGACTACGAGAAGGCCGCCGCCGCGCTGGACCTCCCGAAGGACTTCTCCAAGTTCCTGAAGTGATCAAGCGCCCAGCCGGGTGCGAGCGAAGCGAGCGGCCGGCGTCGGGCGACGAGGTCGAGTAAGCCCCGCGTGGGCGAGCCTGCGAGCCCGCGCGACGGGCGCATCGAGACCCGGTGAGACGAAAGGCGGCGGTGATGGCGACGGTCCTGGTCGTGGACGCGGCCAACGTCGTGGGCAGCCGCCCCGACGGCTGGTGGAAGGACCGCCCCGGCGCGGCCCGCCGGCTGCACGAGCAGCTGCTGGTCGCCGACGTGCCCCAGCAGCAGGTCGTCTTCGTCCTCGAGGGCGCGGCGAAGGGCGGGGTGCGGGCCGGTCGCGACGCCCATGTCCGCACCGTGCACGCGCCGAAGGCCGGCGACGACACGATCGTGGCCGAGACCAAGGCGGCAGCCGAGCGCGGCGACCGGGTCAGCGTCGTCACCGCGGACCGGATCCTGATGGGCCGCGTCGAGCGCTACGGCGCGACCGTGATGAGCCCGTCCTGGCTGCTTGACCAGCTCTAACCGGAGGTCAGCGGAGCTCACAACGGCGGCGCACCTCGGTGCGGCAGGTGTCGGTCCCTCCGCCGCCGTTGGCGACGTCGCGTCCCGGACCGCCCACCATCAGGTCGTCCGCCTCCGAGCCGATCAGGCGGTCGGGGCCCCGGTCGCCGCGCATCGTCGACGCCGGGAGGTCCTGCTCGTCGCAGGTGGTCTCGAGGCGCTGGAGCCGGTCCGCGCCCGCTCTGCCGACGAGCGTGCTGCGACAGCCGGCGCGGACGTCGAGCAGGTTGGCGGCGCGGTCACCCCGCAACGTGGTGTTGTGGAAGCCCACCACGGAGAGGTCCTCGACCGCGTCGACCGACAGGACGTGCGAGTCGGCCCCCTGCGGGTCGATCCGCACCAGCCCTGACCCGAGGTCGGCGGTGATGTCGGAGCCGAGGCTCCCGACGGGAGTGGGTTCGGCCTCGGAGATGTAGACCAGGTCCCGGCCGCGGCCACCGTCGACGCTGCCGACCGCACGCGAGTTCACCTCGACGGTGTCCGACCCGCCACCGGCGCGGACGTCGAGCTCCAGGCCGTCGACGTACGAGCCGACGAAGCGCTCCGCCCCGTCGCCGCCGCGGAGGACCACCCGCTCGACGTCGCTGGACTCGGTGGAGAAGGAGGCGAACCCGTCCCAGGTCACCAGTCGCGCGCCGTCCAGGTCCGCCTGCTCCCGACGGTTGTCCACCCGGAGCGTGCCGACCGTTCCGTCGAACTGGAACGAGAGGAAGCCGGCGCCCCGGCTCCGCAGGTGGGCGGTCCCGCCAGGCGTGCCGCGGAACTGGATACCGCCCCGGCCTGCGCCGAGGTCGACGACATCGTTGTTCGCCACCCCCTCCGCGCCCGTCTCGACCTGGTCGTTTCCAGCGCCCGTGTGGATCAGGTCGGGTGCGGAGTCGTCCTGCGCACCCTGGTCCTCCTCCGAGTCCGAGACCTGGTCGTTCGCCGGCCCTCCGACGAACCGGTCCGCACCGGTGCCGAGCTCCGTGTGGAGGCCTTCGGTCGAGGCGGCCGCGGCGGTGGTGTCGACCACGTCATCTCCCGGCCCGGCGTCGATGTCGAGGAAGTACTCGGGGTCGACCGCACAGACGACGTCGTCGCCCCCGAGCGCCCGGACCGACGAGGCCGGGCCGGTGACGATCACGTCGTCGCCCTCGGTCCCGACGAGGATGCTGCCGTCCTGGCCGACGATCGTGGCCGGCCGTCCCTGGCAGGTGGGCGAGGCCGGCACCGCCTCGACGGGGGCGGCCACGAGCACCGGGGCGGCGAGAACGAGGCACAGCAGGCGCTTCATCCGATGAGGGTACGTGGCTCAGGCCGCCGCGACGCGGCTGTTCGCGAGCGAGACCGCCCCGAGCACCTCGGCCCGGTCGCCGAGCTCGCCGGAGACGACCCGCACGGCCGCGGCCGTGTCCGGCTGGGCGTACCGGTCGACCGAGGCGCGGATGCCGTCTCCGAGCGAGGGCGAGGTGCCGAGGGAGCCGCCGAGGACGACGGCCTCCGGGTTCAGGCTGTTGCACAGGTCGGCGAGCGCCCGCCCGACGGCTCGCCCGGCGTCGCTCAGCACGCGTCGTACGCCGGCGTCACCCGCCAGGTCGAGCTCGAGGACCCGCTCGACCGACAGCTGCTCGTCGTACGCCGGCTGCAGCACCTCCAGCAGGCGCGGGGCGGCCACGAGCGTCTCGAGGCAGCCGCGGTTGCCGCACCGGCAGACCTGGCCGTCCTCGCCGACCTGGACGTGCCCGACCTCGCCGGCGATGCCGGTCGCGCCGCGGTGCAGCCGCCCGCCGAGCACGATGCCGGCGCCGAGCCCGCTGGCGACCTTGACGTAGACGACGTCGACAGCGCCCCGGGCGGCGCCGTGGCCCAGCTCCGCGAGCGCGCCCAGGTTGGCGTCGTTGTCGGCGAAGACCGGGACGCCGAGTCGCCGGTGCAGCTCGTCGGCGGGGGAGAGGTCGCGCCAGCCCGGGAGGATGTCCGCCCGGATCCGCGTCGACCTGCGGTCCAGGGGTGCGGGGACGCACATCCCGACGCCGTGCAGGTCGCTCGTCGCCAGCCCGGCCGCCTCCAGGACGGTGCGCACCATCCGGGCGGCGAGATCGAGGGCGTCCACGCCGTTCTCGTCGACGTCGACCGCGGTGAGCTCCTCGGCGAGCACGGTGCCGCGGTGGTCGGCGACCGCCACCCGGACGTGCCGGTGGCCGACGTCGACCCCGGCGACACCACCGCCCGGCGTGCTCAGCGCGACCAGCAGCGGGGGTCGGCCGCTGCCGCCCTTGTGCGGCTGGCCGCGGTCGGTGGTCTCGACGACCAGCCCCGCCCCGATCAGGTCGGCGACCAGGCTGGACACGGTGGTGCGGGAGAGGCCGGTGCCCCGCGCGAGGTCGGCGCGGCTCATCGGGCCGTCGCTGGACAGCAGCCCGGTGATCGCGCGCCGGTTGCCCTCGCGGAGCCGCTCGAGCGAGCTCATCGTCGGCATGATCGACGGTACGACCATTCATCCGGAAAGTGCACTAATAAGTCGCCTGTCCGCGATCTTTACGCATTGACCCGGACGAATGGCGTTCCTAGCGTGACGGCCATCACTCTTTGATCTCGGCAAGGAGACGCCATGTCCAGCCACCCCTCATCCCCTCGACGCTGGCGCCGCGCCGCGCTCACCGTCCTCGCCGGCGGTGCCCTCGCCGCCGCGCTGCTGCAGCCCTCCGCTCCGGCCGCGGGCGACGACCCGCCGCCGCCGTACCAGGACCCCTCGGTGCCCACCGCCGAGCGGGTCGCCGATCTTCTCGGTCGGATGACGCTGGCCGAGAAGATCGGCCAGATGACCCAGGCCGAGCGCGTCGACGTCGACGCCGATCCCTCGCTGATCACCACGAACCGACTCGGCAGCGTGCTGTCCGGCGGCGGCTCGGTGCCCGCGGACAACACGCCGGAGGCCTGGGCGGACATGGTCGACCGCTACCAGGAGGCCGCGCTGGCGACCCCGCTCGGCATCCCGCTGATCTACGGCGTCGACTCCGTGCACGGCCACGGCAACCTGCAGGGCGCGACCGTCTTCCCGCACAACATCGGCCTCGGGGCGACCCGCGACCCGGCGCTGGTGCAGAGGATCGGCCACATCGCGGCCGAGGAGACCCGGGCCAGCGGGCCGCAGTGGGTGTTCGCGCCCTGCATCTGCGTGGCCCGCGACGACCGCTGGGGCCGCACCTACGAGAGCTTCGGCGAGACGCCCGCCCTGGTGAAGAGGATGGAGACGGTGATCGACGGGTTGCAGGGCCCGCCCGGACACCTGGCGGACCCCGACCGGGTGCTGGCCACCGCCAAGCACTTCGCGGGTGACGGCCTCACGTCGTACGACGCCGCCGCCGCCGGCACCGGCGCCTACCCGATCGACCAGGGCATCGACCGGGTGACGCGCGCGGAGTTCGACAAGCTCGCGCTCGCGCCGTACATCCCGGCCATCAAGGAGCACCACGTCGGCTCGGTCATGCCGTCGTACTCGAGCACCGACTTCAACGGCGGCGACACCGCCGACGCGGTGAAGATGCACGCCAACAAGGAGCTGCTCACCGGCTGGCTCAAGGAGCAGCAGGGCTTCGAGGGCTTCGTGATCTCCGACTGGCGGGCGATCCGGCAGCTGCCGGGGACGTACGCCGAACAGGTCGAGACGTCCGTGAACGCCGGCGTCGACATGTTCATGGAGCCCATCCAGGCGCCCAACAACCCCACCGGCTGGGACGAGTTCATCCCGACGCTCACCCAGTTGGTCGACGACGGCGACGTCTCGATGGCGCGCATCGACGACGCGGTCTCGCGGATCCTCACCGCGAAGTTCGAGCTCGGCCTCTTCGAGCACCCGATGGTCGACCGCACGCACCTCGCCGACGTGGGCAGCAAGGCCCACCACGCCGTCGCCCGCCGGGCGGCCGCCGAGAGCCAGGTGCTGCTCCGCAACAAGCAGCGCACCCTGCCGCTCGAGGCGAAGCAGAACGTCTACGTCGCCGGGAGCAACGCCGACAACATCGGCAACCAGGCGGGTGGGTGGACGCTGACCTGGCAGGGCGGGTCGACCAACGTGATCCCGGGGACCACCATCCTCGACGGGATCCGGAAGGCCGCGAAGGGCGACGTCGTCTACAGCGCGACCGCCTCGAAGAAGGTGCCGCGGAAGTCGGTCGGCGTCGTGGTCGTCGGCGAGACGCCGTACGCCGAGGGCTTCGGCGACGTGGGCGGCCCGCAGTGGGCCTACGACCCGGGCGACAACGGGGTCCCGCGGCCGGAGCAGACGATGAAGCTCTCGTCCGCCGACACCTTGGCGGTGCAGAAGGTCTGCGCCCGGACGGTGTCGTGCACCGTGCTCGTCGTCTCCGGGCGGCCGATGGTGATCCCGCCGGGGCTGCTCCGCCAGACCGACGCGCTGGTCGCCTCGTGGCTGCCGGGCAGCGAGGGCGCCGGTGTGGCCGACGTGCTCTACGGCCGCCGGCCCTTCATCGGGCAGCTGCCCGTGACCTGGCCGAGGAGCGTGGCCCAGGAGCCCATCAACGTCGGCGACGCCGGCTACGACCCGCTGTTCGCCTACGGCTTCGGCCTCAGGACTCGCTGACCTCGACCAGCGGACGACGTGTCCCGGATGCGCCCTAGTAGCGTCCGGGGCATGACGGCGCTCAGGTTCTCCGGCCCGGTCCTGCCCGACGGCGAGGTCCGCGACCTCTACGTTGTGGAGGGGCGGGTCACCCTCGAGCCGGTCGCGGGCGCCGAGCGCGCCGTCGACGGCTGGATCGTCCCCGGGCTCGTCGACGCGCACTGTCACCTCGGCCTGGACGACGACGGCGGGATCTCCGACGAGGAGACCGAGCAGCAGGCGATCGAGGACCGCGACGCCGGTGCGCTCCTGATCCGCGACTGCGGCTCGCCGGTCGACACCGCGTGGATCCACGAGCGCGAGGACCTGCCGCGGCTGATCCGCGCCGGGCGACACATCGCGCGCACCAAGCGCTACATCCGCAACTACGCCCACGAGGTCGAGCCCGCCGACCTCGCGGCGTACGTCGCCCAGGAGGCGCAGCGCGGCGACGGCTGGGTGAAGCTGGTCGGCGACTGGATCTCCCGCGACGACGGCGACCTGATGCCGTCGTTCCCGCCCGAGGCGTTCGCCGAGGCGATCCGGGTCGCCCACGAGCACGGTGTCAAGGTCACCGCCCACTGCTTCGGCCACGAGGTGCTCGCCGGGCTGCTCGAGGCCGGCATCGACTGCATCGAGCACGGCACCGGCCTGGAGATCGACCAGGTCGAGACGATGGCCGAGCGCGGGGTCGCTCTGGTGCCGACGGTGATGCAGCTGGACAAGTTCCCGGGTTACGCCGCGTCCGCCAGCTCGAAGTTCCCCGACTACACCGCGACCATGACCGACCTCTACGTGCGCCGGCGCGCCACGATCATGGCGGCGTACGAGGCCGGGGTCGCGCTCTACGCCGGCTCCGACGGCGGCGGGATCAGCCGGCACGGCAACCTGGCCGGCGAGGTGATCGCGATGACCTCGCTCGGGATCCCGGCGGAGTACGCCCTCGGTGCGGCCTCCTGGCGGGCCCGGGCGTGGCTGGGCTGGAACGCCGGGCTCGACGAGGGCGCACCGGCCGACTTCGTCGTCTACGACGCCAACCCGGTCGAGAACCTCTCGGTCCTGCTCCGCCCGGCCTGCGTGGTGCTCCGCGGGCGCATCGTCGCTTGACCGCCGACCCGGCGGGAGTGTCAGCCGCCGACCACCAGCTCCGGGTCGACGTCGTAGAGGACCCGGGCGCAGTTGGGGCGCACCAGGTCCGTGGACACGTCACCGGTACGGCGGTCGGTGGAGTGCCGCCAGATCTCGTTGCGCCGGTGGACGGCGCCGTCGCGGCGCACGAACTCCTCGTCACGGGCCACGATCTCGTACGTCGCCGCGAGCGGCCGGTCGACGAGCAGCTCCCCGAGCAGGTCGGGCTCGGCCACCCGGAACCGGAGCTGGAACGTCGCGGTCGTGTCGTTGCGCACGACGAGGTCGACGTAGTTGTAGACGATCGTGCAGCCGACGCCCCAGGGCACGACCCGGTCGCGGTCGGGGAACGGGTCGACGCTGTGCTCCGAGCGGTCCGCGACGGTCAGCGGCGAGTGCAGGACGAGCCAGTGCAGCAGGTTCGCGAGCTGGCACAGGCCGCCTCCGACGCCGGCGATGGGGACGCCGCCCGCCAGCCGCAGGCCGTCGACGTAGCCCTTGCGGCGGGTGCAGTTGCCGACGGCCCGGTTGAACGAGAGGGTCTCGCCGGGCCGGATCAGCAGCCCGTCGAGCCGCGCCGAGGCCAGCCGCAGGTTGACCACCTTGCCGTCCTGCAGCGCCCGCCCGGCGCCGACGAGCTCGCGCCGCAGGGGGGAGGCGTGTCGCCACACCTGCACCGGGAGGGCGTCACCGTCGTACGCCGTCACCCAGGTCGCCGCGTCCGGTGCGCGCGGACCGCGACCGGTCGCAGCCACGGGTGCCGCTGGGAGGGGGTCACCCTCCTGCGACGCGCGCCGGCACGCGTTGGTTGTCAGCCGGCCTTCGGTCGCGCCGGCCGGCTCACGAAGAGGATGCCGGTCACGATCAGGGTCGCGAGGCCGAGGAGGCCGAGGAAGAGCGGGACGAGGATCGTGGCCAGGATGCCGACCACGAAGCTGCCGATCCGCGGTGCCGGGCCGATCAGGACGACGCCGTCGGACGCCGTGCAGGTCACCTC
>JAOPXG010000382.1 GCA_025965275.1 Nocardioides sp. | reverse complement strand
TGGTGGCGCCGGCGATCTCGTACGGCGCGAGCGGCGAGCACCAGATGTTCCCCGGCACCTCGTCGATCGGCACCGACGTGCTCCGCCAGACCGTGGTCGAGCTGACCCGGTCGCTGCGCACCTGGTGTGCCCGGGTCGTCTTCGTCAACGCCCACGGCGGCAACCTGGCCGCGCTGACCGCGGCGGTCGAGCAGCTCATGGCCGAGGGGCACGACGTGGCCTGGGTGCCGTGTGCCACCGAGGAGGTGGACGCCCACGCCGGCTTCACCGAGACCTCGCTGATGCTCCACCTGCGCCCCTGGGCGGTCCGGTCCGACCTCGCCGAGGCCGGCAACACCCGCCCGATCGCCGACCTCCTGCCCGAGCTCGTCGCTGGGGGAGTCGGGGCGGTGTCACCCAACGGCGTGCTCGGCGACCCGGCCGGCGCGACCGCCGTCGAGGGCCAGCGGGTGCTCCACCTGATGGCGGCCGACATCGCGGCCGCGGTCCGCGACGGTGAGCCGGACCGGCACGGACGGCTGAGGTCCGTGGGGGCGGTCCGGTGAGCGACCCGCGGGTCGCGCTGGTCACCGGTGCCGCGCGGGGGATCGGTGCGGCCACCGTGCGGCGCCTCGCCGAGGAGGGGTTCGCCGTTCTCGCGGTCGACTGGTGCGCCGGGCCGGACGCGGCGCCGTACCCGATGCCGACGCGCGAGGACCTCGACGCCGTGGTCGCGCCGTACGACGCCGCCCACGCCTACGTCGCCGACGTCCGCGACCGGTCCGCGCTCGAGGGTGCGGTCGCCGACGCGGTGCAGCGGTGGGGCCGCCTCGACGTCGCGGTCGCCGCGGCCGCGGTCGTCTCCGGGGGCCGGTCCCTCTGGGAGACGCCCGACGACCAGGTCGACCTGCTGTGGGAGATCGACGCCAAGGGCGTGTGGAACACCGCGGCCGTGACCGTCCCCCTGATGCTCACCGGGCCGGAGCCGTCGGGCTGCCGCTTCGTCGCCGTCGCCTCCGCCTCGGGGACCCACGGGCTCTTCCACCTCGCGGCCTACACCGCCGTGAAGCACGCCGTCGTGGGGATCGCGAAGGGGCTGGCCGCCGACCTCGTCGGCACCGGCGTCACCGCGGTCGCCGTGTCGCCGGGAGCCACAGACACGGCGATGCTGCGCCAGACCGCAGCGCTGTACGACGACGCCGACGTCGCCGACCTGGTGGAGCACCAGAAGATCCGGCGGCTCATCGAGCCGGACGAGATCGCCCGGTGCATCGCGTTCTGTTGCTCGCCCGCGGGCGCCGTCCTCAACGGCGGCGTGGTGCACGCCGACGGCGGCTTCCCGGCGTGACGCGATGAGCCCAGGGCTGCCGGACGGCTACGAGGTCCGGATCCGGGACGACGTCCGGCTCGTCGACGGCGGGCGTGTCCTCATCGGCGGCTCGCCGGTCCGGGTCGCCCGGCTCAGCGACGCGGGTGCCGCGCTCGTGCGCGACGGCCGCGTGTCGGTGGTCGACGCCGCCTCCCGGGCGCTGGCCGACCGGCTGCTCGAGGGCAACCTCGCGACGCCCGTGCTCCGGGCCACACCGGTCAGCGCCGAGGACGTCACGGTCGTGGTCCCGGTGCGCGACCGCGCCGAGCAGCTCGACCGCCTGCTCGCCCAGCTGGGGCCGGACCTCGACTGCGTGGTGGTCGACGACGCGTCCCTCGACCCCGGTCCGGTCGCCGCGGTGGCGGCACGGCACGGCGCCCGGCTGCTCGCTCTCGCCGACAACGTGGGTCCCGCCGGTGCTCGCAACGCCGGGCTGCGCGCGGTGACGACGCCGTACGTCGCCTTCGTCGACAGCGACGTGGAGGCCACGGCGGCCACGATCATCGGGCTCTGCGCACACTTCGCCGACCCGTCGGTCGCCGCCGTCGCGCCCCGGGTGCGCGGGGTCGCCCGCTCCGACCGGGTCCGGTGGTTCGAGCGGTACGACGAGCTGTCGATGTCGCTCGACCTCGGTGACGAGCAGGCGCTCGTCCGGCCCGGCTCCCGGGTCTCCTGGCTGCCGAGCGCGTGCCTGGTGGTCCGGGTCGACGCTGCGGGGGACGGCTTCGACGACAGCATGCGGGTGGCGGAGGACGTCGACTTCGTGTGGCGGCTCGTCGAGGGTGGGCGGCGGGTGCGCTACGACGCCGACTTCGAGGTGCGCCACGACAGCCGCGGCACGCTGACCGGCTGGCTGGGCCGCAAGGCGTTCTACGGCACGGGCGGTGCGCTGCTCGCCGAGCGGCACGGCAACCTGATCGCGCCCACGGTGATGTCGCCGACGTACGCCGTCGCGGTGCTCGCGCTGCTGGCCCAGCGGCGCTGGTCGGTGCCCGTGGCGGCGGGCTGCGTCGTCGTGACGACGCTCCGGGTCAGGAGGTCGCTCCCGCTGACCGAACGGCGCACGCAGGAGGCCGCCGTCCTCGCCGCGAAGGGGATGTCGGCCGTGGTCTCGCAGACCGCCGCGCTGGTTCTCCGGCACTGGTGGCCGCTGACCGCCGTGGCCGTGCCGTTCTCGTCCCGGGCGCGCCGCGTGCTCGGTGCGGCGGCCGTCGTGGACGCCGTGCTCACCCCCCGGCCGGCGGGCGTCCCGCGGCTGGCGTTCTTCGCCTCGAGACGGCTCGACGACCTGGCCTACGGCGCCGGCCTCTGGGCGGGTGCGGCACGCGCGCGGTCCGCCCGCGTGCTCGCCCCGCGCCTCACGGGCAGGTAGGTGTCAGGAATGTTTCCCCTAGTTGCTGACGGATCGGGTGTGACGGCGCTAACTTGCTCGACAGGAACACGTTCTATTTCTCACCGGGAGTGATCATGCAGACACGCGCCGCCATCCTCTGGGAGCCGCACACCGACTGGAGCGTCGAGGACATCGAGCTCGACCCGCCCAAGAAGGGCGAGATCCTGGTCAAGCTCGCCGCGTCCGGGCTCTGCCACTCC
>JAOPXG010000350.1 GCA_025965275.1 Nocardioides sp. | reverse complement strand
CGACCTGGTCGACAACATCCGCCGGATGAAGTTCCGCGGCGTCTCGGCGAAGGTCAACTTCGCCCTCGACGGCCTCCCGGTCTTCCCCGCACTCCCCGACACCGTGGACCACTACGGCGGGTTCCTCCACATCGGCCCGACCCTCGAGTACGTCGAGCGGGCCTTCGACGCCGCCAAGTACGGCTGGTACAGCGAGCGACCGTTCATCGACGCCGCGATCCAGTCGGTCGTCGACCCCGACATGGCCCCGCCCGGCAAGCACGTCATGTCCTGCTTCGTGCAGTACGCGCCCTACGAGCTGCGCGGCAGCGACTGGGAGACGGAGCGGGAGAGCTTCGGCGACAAGGCACAGGCCGTGCTGGAGTCGCACTTCCCGGGGTTCGGCGACCTGGTGCTGCACCGCGAGGTCGTCACCCCGGTCGACATCGAGACGCGCACCGGCCTGACCGAGGGCAACATCTTCGCCGGCGAGTTCCTGGCCCCGCAGATGTACTTCTTCCGCCCCGCCCCCGGCTGGAGCCAGTACGCCACCCCGATCGACGGCTACTACCAGTGCGGCTCGGGCACGCACCCCGGTGGCTGCGTGATCGGCGCGCCCGGCAAGCTTGCCAGCCAGCGGGTGCTGCGCGACCTGTCCCGCTGAGATCGACGGAGCCGCATGGGCGTCAGCGTGTCTGGGAACCAGCGCTGTATGACCGACGCTCCGCTCCGCGCCCTGGTGCTCGTCTGCACTCTCAAGCCGACCCCCGCAGAGTCCAGCTCCCAGCTGATCGGCCAACAGGTCCTCGACCAGCTGAAGGAGCACGGGGTGACCGGCGAGGTGGTCCGCGTGGTCGACCACGACGTCCGGTTCGGCGTGAGCACCGACGAAGGCGACGGGGACGCGTGGCCGGACCTGCGCGAGAAGATGCTCGATGCCGACATCCTGGTGATCGCCACCCCGATCTGGATGGGCCAGCCGGCCTCGGTCTGCAAGCTGGTCCTCGAGCGGCTCGACGCCGAGATCAGTGAGCGGGACGACGAGGGCCGGATGCTCACCGAGGGCAAGGTGGCGGTCGTCGCGGTCGTCGGCAACGAGGACGGGGCGCACCACACCGTGGCCGAGGTGCTGCAGGCGCTCAACGACACCGGCTTCACCATTCCGGCGAACGCCGGCACCTACTGGGTCGGCGAGGCGATGGGCTCGACGGATTACAACGACCTAGACGAGACACCGGAGAAGACGGCCTCGACGACGGCGACGACCGCGGCGCACGCCGTCCACCTCGCCCGGTTGCTCAAGGACGCGCCCTACCCGCCCGACTAGGGCATGGCGGGCGTCGGCCCGGGTACCGCTGGAGTCCGGCGTCCAGCACGCACTCGAGGAGCACCCATGCGGATCGGCTACTTCCTCTCGACGGAGGAGTACTCCCCTGCCGAGCTCGTCGCGCAGGCCGCGGCGGCCGAGCGCGCCGGCTTCGCCGGCCTGTGGATCAGCGACCACTTCCACCCCTGGAACAACGAGCAGGGCAACAGCCCTCTCGTCTGGAGCGTCATCGGCGCGATCAGCCAGGTCTGCGACCTGCACGTGACGACCGCGGTGACCTGCCCGACCGTGCGGATCCACCCGGCGATCGTCGCGCAGGCAGCGGGGACCTGCGCCGAGATGCTCGACGGCCGATTCACGCTGGGCGTCGGCACCGGCGAGGCGCTCAACGAGAGCATCCTCGGCGGTCCGTGGCCGTCGATCGACGTGCGCCTGGAGATGCTCGAGGAGGCCGTCGAGCTCATCCGAGAACTGTGGAGCGGTGACGTCGTGACCACCACCGGGCGGCACTACTCCGTCGACCATGCCCGCATCTACAACGTGCCGGACACACCGCCCGCCATCTTCATGTCCGCCTTCGGACCCCGAGCGCTCGAGGTCGCCGCCCGCATCGGCGACGGCTACATCGGCACCGCTCCCGACGCCGACCTGGTCCGCCGCTTCAAGGACGCGTCTGGCGGGAAGCCGGCCCAGGCGGGCGCCAAGGTCGCGTTCGCGCCGACCCAGGACGAGGGCTGGGAGCACGCGCACCGGCTCTGGCCCAACGCGGGCCTGCCGGGCGAGCTCGCCCAGATCCTGCCCACGCCCGAACACTTCGAGCAGGCCACGGAGCTCGTCACCATGGAGTCCACGCGCGAGTCCGTCGTGGCCGGCAACGATCCCGAGGAGCACCTGCGCCAGGTCCGCGAGTATGCCGACGCCGGCTACGACGAGCTCTACGTCGCCAACATGGGCCCCCACCACCAGGAGATGATCGAGTTCTACGGCAAGGAGATCCTGCCGGCGTTCGGCTGAACGAGGGACGACATGGCCGACATGTCACTGGTCCCGACCTGAGCGCCGACCGGATCAGTCCAGGAACAGGTCGGCGGTCAGCGGCAGCGACCGCACCCGGGTCCCGGTGGCGTGGTACGCGGCGTTGGCGACCGCGGCCGCCGTCCCGACGATGCCGATCTCGCCGACGCCCCGCGAGCCCATCGGGGTGAACGCCTCGTCGGACTCCTCCAGCCACTCCGCCCCGACGTCGAGCACGTCGGCGTGCGACGCGACGTGGTAGGTCGCGAGGTCCTGGGTGACGACGTGCCCGAACCGCGGGTCGCGGTACGACTCCTCGAACAGGCCGGCGGAGAGGCCCATCACCAGTCCCCCGACGAACTGCGACCGCGCCGTCATCGGGTTGATCACGCGGCCGACGGAGTAGACCCCGTGCAGGCGCGGCACCCGGATCTCACCCGTCCAACGGTTGACCCGAGCCTCGGCGAAGACCGCGCCGAAGGAGTGGAAGGCGTACTGATCGGCCGCCGGGTCGTCGGCTGCCGACGCGGTGGTCTCCACGCCCGCGTCGGGAGCCTCGCCGTGGTCGGCGCGGAACAGCTGAGCGGCCGCGACGATGGCGGTCCCCCACGAGCTGGTCCCCGACGAGCCGCCCGCTACGGAGGCTGACGGGAGCCGGGAGTCGGCGATCGCGAGGTCGATCGCATCCGGCTCGACCTCCAGCGCGTCGGCGGCGATCTGGGTCAGCACCGTGCGGGCCCCGGTGCCGATGTCGACGCTGCCGATGGCCACGGCGTACCGCCCCTCGCCCAGGGAGCGCACCCGCGCGGAGTTGCCGGGCATCTTCATGGCCGGGTACGTCGCCGCCGCGACACCCGTGCCCACCCACCAGTCCCCCTCCTGGAGGGAGCGGGCCTCGCTGGGACGGGACGCCCAGTCGAACCGTTCCGCGCCCCGCTGCAGGCACTCGAGCAGACGCCGGTTGTTGAACGGCTTGCCGGTCTCTGGATCGAGGTCGGGCTCGTTCCGCACGCGCAGCTCGATCGGGTCGAGGCCGCACGCGGCAGCGAGCTCGTCCATCGCGACCTCGTGGGCGAACATCCCGGGCATCTCCCCCGGCGCGCGCATCCATGAGGGCACGGCGACGTCGAGCAGCGCCAACCGGTGGCTGGTGCGACGGTTCGGAGCGGCGTACATCATCCGGGTCGGCGACGCGGTCTGCTCGGCGTACTCCTTGATCGCGGAGCTCTGCTCCTTCACGGCGTGCTCGATCGCGGTCAGCGTCCCGTCGGCCCGGGCCCCGAGCCGGACGTGCGAGATCGTCGCGGTCCGGTAGCCGGTCAGCGCGAACATCTGCTGCCTGGTGACGGCGAGCTTCACCGGTCGACCGTTGGTCGTGCGCGCGGCGAGCGCTGCGGCGACGACGTGGGCGTGCGCCTCGCCCTTGCTGCCGAAGCCTCCCCCGACGTACGGCGCTCGCACCCGCATCTGGTCCGGCTCGAGCCCGAACATCGGGGCGACCGACTGGACGACACCGTGCACTCCCTGCGTGGAGTCGAACATCGAGAGCGTGGACCGACCGTCGACGGTGTCCCACCACGCGATCGTCGCGTGCGGCTCCAGCGGGTTGTTGTGCTCGTACGGCGTGCGGTAGGTCTGGTCGACGACGACCTCTGCCTGCTCGAGCGCAGCATCGACGTCACCGTCCTCGGTGTCGGTCTCCATGTCGGGGTTGACCGAGTCGGGCCGATAGGTCGCGTTGTCCTCGCGCAGCTCGGCCTCGTGCGGCTCGACGTCGTAGCTCACGTCCACCAGGGCCGCGCCCTCGCGCGCAGCCTCGGCGCTCCCGGCCAGGACGAGCGCCACTATCTGGCCACGGAACCCGACAGCGTCGTCCTGGAGGATCGCGAGCTCCCGGTCGTCGGTGTCCTCGAGACGAGGCGCGTTCGTGTGGTCGATGACCGCCTCGACCTCCGGATGCGACAGCGCTGCCGCACTGTCGACGCGCGCGACGCGGCCCTTCGCCACCGTCGACTGCACGAGCCAGACATGAAGGGGGTCCACGACTCCGTCGGCCTCGCCGTGCTCGAATGCGTAGGTCGCCGCGCCGGTCACCTTCTCCCGCCCGTCGGCGCGGTCGAGCCGCCGGCCGACCGAACGGACCCTCACGGGGCTCACCACCTGCTCGGTCATCGGATCTCCTCGGCGAGTCGGAGCAGTGTCAGCGCGGTGCTGCCGCGCAGCATCGGGATCTTGTAGGCGGTCTCGTCGGTCGTCCTCGCCGCCGTGAGCTCCTCGTCCACCGCGGCCCGCACGGCGTCCTCGGTGAGCTCCCGGCCGACCAGGGCCGCCTCGGCCCGACGCGCGCGCCACGGCTTGTGGGCGACCCCGCCCCACGCGATCCGCACGTCGCGCACCGTCCGACCGTCGAGGTCGAGGGCGCCGGCGACAGACACGAGCGCGAAGGCGTAGGACGCGCGGTCGCGGACCTTGCGGTACGTCGACCGCTCGCCGGCGGCGGTGGACGGGATCTCCACCGCGGTGATCAGCTCGTCGTCACCGAGCGTCGTGTCGACGCTCGGGTCGTCGCCCGGCAGCCGGTGCAGCTCGTCGAACGGCACCCGTCGCTCACCCGAGGGGCCGAGCACGACCACGACGGCGTCGAGCGCCGCGAGCGCGACCGCCAGGTCGGACGGGTGGGTGGCCACGCATGCGTCACTGGCGCCCAGGATCGCGTTGTAGCGGGCGTAGCCCTCCAGCGCGGAGCACCCGCTGCCCGGCTCGCGCTTGTTGCAGGGCGTGGTCACGTCCTGGAAGTAGACGCACCGGGTCCGCTGCAGCAGGTTGCCGCCGGTCGTCGCCTGGTTGCGGATCTGCCCGGACGCCCCGGACAGGAGAGCCCGCGCGACGACCGGGAACCGCGAGCGGACGACGGGGTGCGCGGCGAGGTCGCTGTTGCGGACGTTCGCGCCGAGCCGGAGGCCGCGGCCCGAGGCGCCGTCGTACTGCTCGATCGTGTCGAGCGGCAGCCTGCTGATGTCCACGAGGAGCTCGGGCGAGGTCACGCCCAGCTTGAGGTGGTCGACGAGGTTCGTGCCGCCGCCGAGGAACTGCGCGCCAGCAGTCGCGGCCACCATCTCGACGGCGGCCGCGGGGCTCTCGGGGCGGAGGTAGGTCATCGCCCTCATGCGGTGGCGGCCTCTCGGATCGCGTCGAGGATGCCGACGTAGGCGCCGCAGCGACACAGGTTGCCGCTCATCCGCTCCCGGATCTCGTCGTCGTCGAGGTCCACGTCGGCGACCAGGTCGTCGGTCACGTGGCTCGGGTGCCCCTGCTTGGCCTCGTCGAGCATCCCGACGGCCGAGCAGACCTGGCCGGGGGTGCAGTAGCCGCACTGGTAGCCGTCGTGGTCGAGGAATGCCCGCTGCACGGGATGCAGGTCGTCGCCCGCCAGCCCGGCCGCGGTGACGATCTCGGCACCGTCGTGGGCGACCGCCAGGGCGAGGCACGTCAGGTGACGCCGGCCGTCGAGGAGCACGGTGCAGGATCCGCACTGCCCGTGGTCGCAGCCCTTCTTCGGCGAGGTGACCCCGAGACGCTCCCGCAGGGCGTCGAGAAGGGTCGTGCGGGTGTCGACGTCGATCGAGCGCTCGGTGCCGTCGACGGACAGCGTGATGTGTGCCTCCATGCGCGCCCGGTACCCACTGCGGCCAGCACCACCCCTTCCGCCTCAGGGG
>JAOPXG010000129.1 GCA_025965275.1 Nocardioides sp. | reverse complement strand
ACCCGGAGGTCGCGAAGTTCGAGCTGATCGACTACAAGGTGCGGATCCTCGACCAGGGCCACGGCACCGACGCGATCACGCGGGTGCTGATCGAGACCAGCGACGGCGAGGCGTCGTGGGTGACGGTCGGCGTCGGCGCCAACGTCATCGAGGCGTCGTGGGGCGCCCTGGTCGACGGCGTCACCTTCGGCCTGCGCCGCCACGAGTCCGCGCCCTAGCGCCCCACGATCCGCCGCGCCAGGTCGACCCAGCCGCGGTGGATCCGCTCGACGTCGAACCCCTCGATCCGCACCTGCTGGTCGAGGATCGGCGCCTCGAGCGGGGCGAGCAGGGCGACGGCGAGCAGCGGGAGGTCGCCGGTGACCCCGAGGTCGTGCAGCAGGTAGCGGACGTGCATGACCGAGAACGAGTAGGCGGCGTACGACCGGGACCCGGCTCGCCCGGCGGCCCGGATCAGGTCCGCGTGGTGGAGGACCGTCTCGAGCCGCGAGTGGCCGAAGGTGATCAGCCGCTCCCACGGGTCGGCGCCCGGTCCGAGCGGGGGCGGCCCGGACATCACCGCGGCCTGCCACTCCGTCTCGGAGTGGTTGAGCAGCGCGGCCATCAGGCCCTCGCGGGACTCGAACCGGCGGAAGACCGTGCCCTTGCCGACCCCGGCCTCGGCCGCGACGGCGTCCATCGTCACCGCCTCGACCCCGCAGTGGTCCACCAGCCGCTCGGCTGCCTGGAGCAGTGCGACGCGGTTGCGCGCGGCGTCGCGGCGCTCCGGCGGGAGCGCGTCGAGGAGGGGGAGGAGGCGAGGCCCCTGCGGCGTGTCGGACATGTCGGGGTCACTCTATTGAGCGGGTGTGACCCGGCGCGCACGAATGCAGTCCCCGGATCGGGAATCAAAACGGACCACGGTCCGTTTTGCTGTCATGACTCACACCACCATCGCCGTCCTCGTCGGCAGCCTCCGCAGCGACTCCGTCAACCGCAAGCTCGCCGAGAACCTCCGCGACCAGGCGCCCGAGGGCGTCACCGTCGAGCTCGTCGACGGACTGGGCGAGATCCCGTTCTACAACGAGGACCTCGACAACCCGGTGGACATCCCGGCCGCCGCCGAGCGGCTCCGCAAGGAGGTCGGCGCCGCCGACCGCGTCCTGGCCGTCACCCCCGAGTACAACGGCACCATGCCGGCCGTGCTCAACAACGCGATCGACTGGCTGTCGCGCCCGTACGGCGCCGGCGCGCTGGTCGGCAAGCCGTTCGGGGTGGTCGGCGCGACCCCCACGCCGTACGGCGGCAAGTGGGCGCACGCCGACACGGCCCGCTCGGCCGGCATCGCCGGCGCGGTCGTCGTCGAGGACGTGACCGTCTCGCAGTCCGCCCTCGAGGTCGACGTGCTCACCGACCCCGACGTGCTGGACCGGCTCAACGCCGCGGTCCGCACCCTGGTGGACTACGACACGACCCTCGCCGCCTGACCCGGCTAGCGTCGGGTCATGGCCGCACTCCATGACCTGACCGCGCTGGAGCAGGGCGAGCTCGTCCGACGCCGCGAGGTGTCGCCGCTCGAGCTCACCGAGCACTACCTCGAACGCGCCGACCGGCTCGACTCGGTCGGCGCGTTCGTCACGCTCACCCCCGAGCTGGCCCGGGAGCGGGCCGCGACACTCGGCGCGGGCACGTCGCCGCTGCGCGCCGTGCCGACCGCGATCAAGGACCTGCACCTGACCGCGGGCGTGCGCACGACCTTCGGCTCCGCGGCGTTCGCGGACTTCGTGCCCGACGTCTCCGACGGCGTCGCCCTCTCGATCGAGGCGGCCGGGATGGTCAGCCTCGGCAAGACCAACACGCCGGAGTTCGGCTCGCCCTGCTACACCGAGCCGGACGTCGCCCCGCCGGCGGTCACGCCATGGGACCGGACCCGGACCGCCGGTGGCTCGTCGGGCGGTGCGGCCGCCGCGGTCGCCGCCGGCCTGGTGCCGGTCGCCCAGGGCTCCGACGGCGGCGGCTCGATCCGGATCCCGGCCTCGTGCTGCGGGCTGGTCGGACTCAAGCCCACGCGCGGGCGGATCAGTGGTCACCCCACGTATGGCGACCCGGTGGGTCTGGCGACGGCGGGCTCGATCGCCCGGACCGTGCGCGACGCGGCGGCGATGCTGGACGTGCTCGCCGGTCGTCGGGTGGGGGACCCGTCCTGGGCGCCACCTCCTTCCGAGAGCTTCCTGTCGTCCTGCGACCGCGACCCGGGGCGGCTCCGGATCGCGCGATTCATCGAACCGGTCATCACCGACACCGCGATCGACCCCGCGTGCGTGCAGGCGTGGGAGGACGCGTCCCGACTCCTCGAGTCGCTCGGCCACGAGGTCGTCGACGTCCCGGTCCCCCTGCCGCGCGAGGCGGTCCCCGTCTTCGAGACCTGCTGGGCGGTGCTGACCGCGCTCTCGGATGTCCCGGCGGAGCGGGAGCACCTGCTGCGCCCGCTCACCCGCTGGCTGTCCGACCGGGGTCGTGCGGTGAGCGCCCCGGAGTTCGGCCTCGCGATCGGCGCGATGCGGCGCTACGCGGCCGGCGCCCTGACCGCGCTCGCGGCGTACGACGCGGTGCTGACGCCGACCCTCGCGGCGCCGCCCGTGAAGGTCGGCGCGATGCGGAACGACGCGGACCCGCAGGCCGACTTCGACGCCCAGAAGGCCTTCACGCCGTGGACGTCGGCGTGGAACGTCACCGGCATGCCGGCGGTCTCGCTGCCGCTGCACTGGACCGCCGACGGTCTGCCCGTCGGCGTGATGCTCGCGGCCCGGCCGGCCGAGGAGCAGCTGCTGCTCGCCCTCTCCGCCCAGGTCGAGGCGGCCGCGCCGTGGGCGGACAGGCGAGCTCCCGGATGGTGAGCGTCCGCCGCTGCCACACCGCCGAGCTGAGCGCCGACGAGCTCGCGGAGGTGCGCGCCCTGTGCTCGCTCGCGTACGGCGGGTTCAGCGACGAGGACTGGGCGCACGCCCTCGGCGGCATGCACGCGCTCGCGGTCGACGGCGGCGGCCTCGTCGCCCACGGGTCGCTGGTGATGCGTCGGTTGCTGCACGGGGAGCGGTCGCTGCGGTGCGGCTACGTCGAGGCGGTCGCGACCCACCCCGACCGCCGCCGGCAGGGGCTCGGCGCCGCGGTGCTGACGTCGCTGGAGGGGCTCGCGCCGGCGTACGACGTGCTCGCGCTCTGCTCGTCGGCCGAGGGTCGGTCGCTGTACGAAGCCCGGGGCTGGGGCCTCTGGCGCGGGCCGACCGCGGTGCTCTCGCCCGCCGGGCCGGTGGCCACCCCCGACGAGGACTCCGTCTACGTGCTCGGCGGGGTGGACCTCGATCTCGACGGACCGCTCGCCTGCGACTGGCGCGACGGCGACGTCTGGTGACTACCGTGGCTCCATGAGCAGGCCGGTCGTCGTCGTCGTCGGAGCGGGTCCGGGAGTGAGCGGCTCGGTGTCACGCCGCTTCGCGAGCGAGGGGTACGACGTCGGGCTGCTCGGCGTCGACGAGGAGCAGCTGGTCCAGCTGGCCGGAGAGCTCGAGGCCCTGGGCGCGACCGTCGGGCGCACCGTGGTCGACGTGACCGACGCCGAGGCCACGACGGCCGCGATCCGGCGGACGGGCGAGCACACCGGGCGCATCGACGTGCTCCACTTCAACCCGAGCGCCTTCCGTGAGGAGGACCCGCTCCACCTCACCGTGGCCCACCTGCTGGAGGACGTCGCGCTCGGCGTCGGCGCCCTGCTGACCGCCGTGCAGGCGGCGCGGCCGTTCATGTCGTCGGGTGCCCGGGTCACGGTCACCGGGAGCATGGCCGCCGACAAGCCGTGGCACAAGGCGGCCTCGCTGGGCGTGCAGAAGGCCGGTGTCCGCAACCTGGTGCACAGCCTCGACGCGGCCCTCGAGCCCGACGGCATCCGCGCCGTCTCGGTGACCGTGCGCGGCACGCTCTCGCGGGAGGGCGCCTTCACGCCCGACCGGGTCGCCGAGGCGATCTGGGCGGCCGCGCACCAGGACGAGAGCGCCTGGCAGACCGAGGTGTCGTACTCCGGCTGACCTCGCGAGGTCAGGCCAGCGCCGGGTGCGGAGCGCTGCGGAGGTCGTCCTCGTCCTCGGGCCGCCCGAACACGACCACCGTCCCGAACCCGATGCACACGAGGCCCGCGAGCCCGGTCAGCGCCGTCGTGCGCACCAGCGCGTCGTGGCAGGCCTGGTCGACCCGGCGCGCCTCGACGAGCTCCTGCCGGCTCAGCCCGGGAGCATCGACCGCGAGCGGGCGGTCGACGGCGGCGGCGTTGATCACCGATCCGCACCCGTGTGACGTCACCGCGGAGGAAGGGGTCGCGAGCAGGAGCGCGGCGCCCAGCCCCGCGATCGTGGCAAGAGCGAGACACACGCGACGGACCATGACTCACGGTACGTCCACATGGTGCTGCTGTCAGTCGTCGCCGATTCCCCGCGCGTGCAGGGCGTCGCCGGTCTCCTGCGCCCGAGCGACCACCCGGATCACGAACGGCGTGAGGTAGGCGCGCGGGTGCCGGCCCAGACCGCGGGCGCGGGCCGCGTCACGGGTCTCGACCGCGAGCGCGACGGTGCCGGGCAGCGCCTGGATGGCGAGGGTGAAGGCCATGGCCACCCGCTCGGGGTCGACGCCGACGTGGCGCAGCGGCCGGATCCAGCGCACCAGCGCATCGAGCATCGCGTTCACCGGTGTGGTGGCGCTGACGACGATCGCGGCGAGGGCGAGCGCGACCAGGTCGACCAGGGTCTCGGTGGCCTTGGCCGGGCCGTAGAGGAGCCACTGCAGGGCGGCGAAGACCACCGCGACGACCACGATCGACCGGGTCGCCCGCACCAGCATCCGCAGGTCGAGCCGGGCCAGGGCCGCGAGGGCGACCGCGACCGCCAGGAACGCGAACGATACCGGCATGCTGCGCACCAGCACGACGGCCAGGCTGAACGCGCTCAGCGCGGCGACCTTGGGTCCGACCGGGAGACGGTGCAGCACCGAGGTGCCGGGCTGGTAGACGCCGACCAGCATCGGGTTGCTCATCCGGGCACCGACGACAGGTAGTCGGCCACCGCGGCGTCGGCCGGCCCGTCGAAGCGCACCCGGGCGTCCTCGATGACCAGCGCCCGGTCGCAGCGCGCGGCCAGGTCCAGGTCGTGGGTGACCAGGACCAGCTGCTGCTCGAGCGCGAAGAGAGCCTCGGCCACCCGCCTGGTGTTGGCGAGGTCGAGCAGGGTGGTCGGCTCGTCGGCGACCACGATGGAGGGCTCGGTGGCGAGCACGCCGGCCAGGGCAAGAAGTTGACGCTGACCTCCCGAGAGGGAGTGCACGCTCACGTCGGCGCGGTCGGCCAGGCCAAAACGCTCGAGCACCGCCAGTGCCTGCTGGCGTCGTTCCTTGCCGCCCAGCTTGAGCCGCCGCAGGGACAGCTCGACGTCCTCGACGCAGGTCGGCATCACCAGCTGGGCCGAGGGGTCGGTGAAGCAGAAGCCGACCCGCCGTCGTACGGCGGTGCCCTCACGCGCCACGTCCAGCCCGTCGACGACCACCCGCCCGGAGGTGGGCGCGACCAGGCCGTTGACCAGCCGGGCCAGGGTCGACTTGCCGGAGCCGTTGGCGCCGATGAGGGCGACCCGCTGCTCGGTCAGCCGGACGGAGGTCGGCTCGAGGATGACCAGGTCGCCGTCCGTCGTGGCGACCGAGACGCTGACCTCGTCGAGCTCGATGACCGCCACGCGTCAGCGCGGGTGCAGCAGGCGAGGGAACGCGCGGTGCACCTCGGCCGCGACCAGCGCGACCACGAGGGCCTTCACGATGTCGCCGAGCCAGAAGGGGAGGTCGTAGTGGAACGCGGTGTTCCAGGAGATGGCGAGGTAGAGCTTCATCCCGACGATGCCGCAGACGTGGTTGAGGATCGTGGCCGGAACCGTCGCGAGGAAGATGAAGACCGCGCGGGACTTGCGCTTCGACCCGACGACGTACTGCACCAGGAAGCCGGCGAGCGCGGCGGCGAAGGGGAAGGAGATCAGGTAGCCGGCCGAGACGCTCGTGAACGACGCGAGACCGGCGGAGTGGTCCGAGAAGACCGGGAGCCCGATCGCGCCCATCCCGAGGTAGAGCGCCACGGCGAGGAAGCCGCGGACCGGGCCGAGCACGCAGCCGGCGAGCAGCACGCCGAAGGTCTGCAGGGTGATGTCGACGCCCGCCCCGCCGACCGGGATGCCGCCGACGACCGTGCAGGCGGCGATCAGCGCGGCGAACGCGGCGATCAGCGCGAGGTCGGTCGGGGTGGAGCGGCGCTGCTTCGGAGCGTCGCCGGTCGTGGTGGTGGGATCGGTGGTCTCTGCCATGGCCATTGCTCGGTCTCTTTCCGGTGGACCCGACCTGAACGGTGGTCAGGTGAACGGCGTTCAGGTTAGGGTTCGGACTCTGCTGCGGTCAACGCCGACCGGGCAGTAACTCCGTCGAGGGGACGAGACATGCGTTACCGCCGGGCCGACATCGTGGCGCACGCGCTCGGGGTGCTCGACTCCTACGGCCTCGCCGACCTCACCATGCGCCGGCTCGGGGCCGAGCTCGGGGTGCAGCCCAGCGCGCTCTACCACCACTTCGCCAACAAGCAGACCCTGCTCGCGGCGGTCGCCGACGAGATCCTCGCGCGCGGCGCCCACGGCCCGCGCCCGGAGGCCTGGGACGACCGCGCGGTCGCCGTCTGCACGCAGCTCCGCGACGCGATGCTCGCCTACCGCGACGGTGCGGAGCTGGTCGCCACCGTCCACGCCTTCGGGCTGGGCGCGAGCGCGCCGTACGACGAACTGGTCGCGGCCCTCGGCGACGCCGGCCTCGACCCGGCCCTCAGCCGCACCGCCGCCCGCACCCTCCTGCACTTCGTCTTCGGCCACGTCTCCGACGAGCAGACCCACCTCCAGGCCGGCAGCGCGGGCGCCATCGACGACGCCCCCCGCCCCGGCTCCGACTTCGCCCTCGGCCTCGGCCTGGTGATGGACGGGATCCGAGTGCGGGTGCGCGTTTCGCGGTAGTCCCTGACGAAAGAGGGGTCGAATCGCGCGGCAGACCCCCTTTTCGTCAGGGACTACACCGACGTGTCGACGATCGCGCCGCCCAGCTCCGCGAGCAGGACGGCACCCGACAGGTCGACCTGCGTACGGCGCAGGGTCGCCGCGGACAGGTCGACCGCGTCGAGGTCGGCGCCGCGCAGGTCGACGTCGGTCAGGTTCGTCTCGCGCACGACCGCGTGCCCGAGCTCGGCGCCACGCAGCGACGAGCCGGTCAGGTCGGCCATCGACAGGTCCGAGTCGCGCAGGTCGAGGCCGGCGAGGTCGAGCCCGGTGAGCTTCGCGCCGCGCAGGGTGACTCCGCGCCACTGACCGCCGCGCACGACCATCGGCCTCATCACGCACTCGGCGAACACCGACCCGGTCAACTTGCAGCCGTCGAACGTCGCGTCGAAGAAGCTGCTGCGCCGGAAGTCGCACGCCACGAACGCCGACGCGACGTGCGTCGAGGAGTTGAAGCGGCAGTTGTGGAAGGTGCAGCCCTCGAAGGTCGCGCCCGCCGACGTGCACTCGCTGAGGTCGACGTCGGTGAAGGTGACGCCGGTGTACGACGCGGCGCCGAGCTGCTCGCCGTACCAGTCGAGATCGCGTAGGTGCGTCTCAGACATCGAAGGTGCCACCGCTGCGCCAGTAGACGCCGGCCTCGCGGGTGAGGAACTGGTTCTCGACCAGGTAGCGGCGCAACGCGGCGTAGTCGGGGTGCGCGCGCTCGAGGATCGCGTTGACCTCGGCCTCCGGGTAGTGGCGGCCCGGCTCGAAGGACTGCGCCAGGTGGTCGAGCACGACCAGCAGCTTGGCGTGCTTCGACGGGATCGTGTGCAGCCGGCCGTCGGTGCTGAAGAAGTTCTGGAGGACCCGCTCGTTCACCCTCGGCCCGCCTTCACGCGGGTGAGCCGGAGCAGCTCGCGCGGGGCGACCGCGGTCGACAGCCCGCCGCCGACCGCGCGCTTCTCGAAGTGCAGGTGGCAGCCGTCGGGGGCGCCGCGATCGTTGGCGCGGGCGAAGATCGTGCCCTTGGCGACCATGTCGCCAGGCTTCACGTAGACCTTGTGGGTGTGTCCGATGACGAGGTCGAAGCCCCGCTTCCGGTTGCGGAGCAGCACCGGGTTGTCGCCGTACGCCGGGCCGAGTGAGTCGTTCGGCATCACCCGCACGCGCACCGCCGCGAAGAGCTTGGTGCCGCAGGGCATCGCGATGTCGATGCCGTGGTGGAAGCCGTTGTCGTCCTGGCAGCGCGGGTCGGGGGAGTAGTACGGCGCGACCGTGCAGCCGAACGGCACCATGATCCGGTGCTCGCCGTTGAACCACGGCGACGTGTAGTCGTGCTTGTCCTTCGAGTAGAAGACCCACCGCGGGTCGTCGGCGGCGCGGGCCGAGGTCGTGAGCACCGTGACCAGGGCGAGGGCGAGCAGTACGGCGGCGAGACGTCCGAGGCGCATGAGGACCAACCTAACCCGCGCGGCTGACCCGGTGCGGCACGTGATCCGGGTCACCGCGACGCGCCGTGCAAGCGTACGGCGGAGTGCGCCGATGCGGCTATCGGCGGAACCGTTCACCGCGGTCGATCGCGCGGCAGGCAAAGTCGACTAACTTGGTCAACAAACATCGTTTGACATCCCCGAGGACCACCATGATCGAGATCTCCGGCCTCACCAAGAGCTACGGCGCCACGACCGTGCTCGACGGCATCGACTTCCGGGTCGACGACGCGCAGATCGCCGCCATCGTCGGCCCCAGCGGCGCGGGCAAGAGCACCCTGGCCCGCTGCATCAACCTGCTCGAACGCCCGACGACGGGCACGATCACGGTCGACGACCGCGAGCTGACCAGCCTCTCGCGCCGCGACCTACGTGACGCGCGCCGCCAGATCGGCACCGTCTTCCAGTCCGCGAGCCTGTTGCGCCGGCTGACCGCGGCCCAGAACGTCGCCCTCCCGCTGCGCTACCTCGGCCTCTCCGACGCCGAGCTCCGCCTCCGGGTCCGCGACCTGCTCGACCGGGTGGGCATGCTCCACCGCGCCAACCACTACCCGGCCCAGCTCTCCGGCGGGCAGCGGCAGCGGATCGGCATCGCCCGCGGGCTCGCGCTGCAGCCCTCCGTGCTGCTGTCCGACGAGGCGACCTCCGGCCTCGACCCCGACGCCACCCGCTCGATCCTCGACCTCCTCACCGGGCTGCGCGACGACCTCGGCGTGACGATCCTGGTCATCACCCACGAGATGGACGTCGTGCGCACCGTCGCCGACGTGGTCGCCCACCTCGACCACGGCCGGATCGTCGAGAGCGGCGCGGTGGCCGACGTCGTACGACGGTCCGACTCGACCCTGTCCCGGGCGCTGCTGCCGCTGCCGCCCGCGCCGGCCGAGGACACGCTGCGCACCTGGCGGCTGCGGTACGCCGCCGACGCCATCGACCCGCGCTGGCTGGCCCGGGCCGGCCGCGAGCTCGGCACCGACATCGCGGTGCTCGCCGCCCTGGTGGAGGAGGCCGGCCACGAGCAGGTCGGCCGGCTCACCGTCGGCGTCGACGCCGGTCTCGACGACCGCCGGGTGGCCGAGGCCTTCGCCCGCCAGGGCATCCGGGCCGCCCGCGCGACGGACGGCGACGTCGAGCTCGACGAGCAGGCGATCGCATGACCGCCCTCGTGCTCGGCACCCCGTGGGGCGAGGTGCCCGACCTGCTCCTTCCCGCGCTGGGCGAGACCGCGCTGATGGTCGGGATCGTGATGGCGATCGTGGTGGCCCTCGGGCTGCCGCTCGGCCTGCTGATCTTCAACACCTCGCCGGGCGGCCTCGCGCCGAACCGCACCGTCAACGCCTCCATCAGCTGGATCGCCAACCTCGGGCGCTCGCTGCCCTTCCTGGTGCTGATGGCCGCGATCATCCCGTTCACCCGGTTCGTGGTCGGCACCACGATCGGCATCCAGGCGGCGATCATCCCGATGTCGCTGGCCGGCATCGCGTTCTTCGCCCGGCTGGTGGAGAACGCCGTCCGCGAGATCCCGCCCGAGCTGCTCGACGTCGGGCTGGCCACCGGCGGCAGCCGCTGGCAGATCGTGCGGAGCATCCAGCTCGTCGAGGCGCTGCCGGCGCTCGCGGCGGCGCTGACCCTCAACGTGATCGCGATGATCGAGTACTCCGCCATCGCCGGCGCGATCGGCGCCGGCGGCCTCGGCTACCTCGCCGTCAACTACGGCTACCAGCAGTTCGACGACAACATCATGATCAGCTGCATCGTGCTGCTGGTCGTGCTGGTCCAGGTCATCCAGTTCACCGGCGACCGCGTCGTCCGTGTGCTCTCGCACTGATCCCGACGCAGCTCGCCGTACCCCCACACCTGCGCACGACCGAGAGGAACCACCATGTCCACGACCTATGAACCGCGCCGCGCCGACCGCCCCGACCCCGACGACATCAAGCTCGGCTCGTCGCGCCGCCGCTGGCTGATCCCGGCGATCGGGGCGGTCGTCGTCCTCGCGATCGTCGCCGCCGTGCTGATCAAGACGACCGGCGGAAGTGACGCGAAGACCGTCGACGGCAGTGCCTTCGGCAACGACTTCACGATCGCCTACGAGGCCGACAGCGGCAGCGAGCGGGCGTTCCTGGAGTACCTGAACGAGGAGATCGCGCCCGACTACGGCGTCACGATCAAGCCCGTGGGCATCGGTGACGGCAACCAGCTCGACCAGGCGACCGCCGACGGCAAGTACATCGCGAACATCTACCAGCACAAGCACTGGCTGGCGCAGGTCGTCGACAAGACGGGCTGGAACCTGAAGGCGCTCGGCCCGGTCTTCCAGTGGTCCTACTCGGTCTACTCCGCCAAGCACGACGACCTCGACGAGATCCCGTCCGGCGGCACCATCGCGCTGCTCAACGACCCGGCCAACACCGCCCAGGCGCTGTGGCTGCTCGAGCGGGCCGGCAAGCTGACGTTCAAGGACGGCGTCGACCCGTGGGAGGCCACGGTCGACGACATCGACCAGAACATCGGCGGCTACAAGTTCACGTTCATCGACTACGGCGCCGGCCCGCGGGTGCTGCCCGAGGTGGACGCGGTGATCGCCTACAACATGCAGTTCATCTCCGCCGGTGTGCCGGACTCGCAGAAGATCTACGCGCCGCCCGCCCCGCTCGAGTTCGCCGGCCAGCTCGTCGTCGGTGGTGACTACCTCGACGACCCGCAGGTCGCGAAGCTGAAGAAGATCTTCTTCGACCCGCGCGTCCAGGAGTACCTCGCCACGACCGACAACCCGGACCTCAAGGACCAGCTCAGCCCGGTCTCCGACTCCTGATCATGCGACCGGGTGCTCCGGTCCCAGCGCCCACGACCGGAGCACCCGCGATCCGTGCGGCTCGTACCACGCCAGGTCGAGCCGCTCCGCCCGGCAGCGCGCCGGCAGCACCCCGTCCAGCAGGGCGAGCGTCGACTCCTCCGTGACCTCGGCCGAGAGCCGGTCGAGCGTGAGGTGAGGGAAGTGGTCTGCGTACTGTCCGGCGTACGGCGGGTGCTCGGGGAACTCCGCCGCCAGCCGCGCCGTCAGCTTGCGGAACCCCTCGTCGGGCTCGGGCAGCAGGTGCAGCGTGCCGTCGGTGAACCGGCCCATCGCGTCGAGGACGAAGTCGAACGCCGGTGTCTCGGCCGCGATCGCCGCCACCCGGCGCTCCACGTCGTCGGTCAGTTCGTCGACGAACGGGCCGAGCGCCGTCACGTGCGCGTGCACGAACGCCGGGTCGTCGGAGAGGTACGCCGGGTCGTAGTGCGCGGTCCGGGCGCGGACGTAGCCCTCCAGCGGCGGCACCGGGACCAGGAGCACGCTGTGGCCGGCGTGGGTCACAGCTCGAACTCGCCCGGCGCCAGGCTGCGCAGCACGCAGAACTCGTTGCCCTCCGGGTCGGCCATCACCACCCATGCCACCTCGCCCTGGCCGATGTCGACCCGGCGCGCGCCGAGCGCCTCGAGCCGCGTGACCTCGTCGGCCTGTGTGGTGTCGATCGGGGACACGTCGTGGTGCAGCCGGTTCTTCACGACCCGCGCATCGGTCACCGGCGAGAACGTCAGCCGCGGCGGCACCGGCCCACGCCGTACGGCGTCCAGCAGCTCGGCGTCGCTCACCCCCGCCGGCCCGATCTCGACGTAGTCGTCGGACGAGTCGGCGACGACGTACCCCAGCACCGCGCACCAGAACTCCGCGAGCGCGGCGGGGTCAGCGGCGTCGATGACGGTCTCGGTCAAACGTGAGGTCATGGCCCCAGTCAATCGTTGATCGAGCAGGTTGCGCAGCAACCGTGTCGAGATCCCCGCACCCGAGCGCCGACCCGGTGGTTGAGGAAGGCGCCCTGGCGCCTGTCTCGAGACCGGCGGCCATCATCGCCTAGCTTCCGTGCGTCACCACGAAGATGAACACGCTCCCGATGAAGGCGACCGCCCCACCGAACGCGCCCATGACCCACGCCGCGCCCCATGCGGGTCGGCGCAGAGCAGACAACACGAGCCCGATCCCCAGTGCGCCGCCCCAGACGGTGAGCAGCGGCCACCACGACTCGCTGTGGATCGGCGAACGCTGGAAGAAGGTCGTGAGCGTCGACAGGACCAGCACCGCCAGGCCGATCGCAAACCCTCCGAGCACCGGCGGCCAGGTACGGCGGTCAAGGGCAGTCGCCACGACCACATCATGTCGGGCAGGTCCGCGCGATGTTCGTTCCTGCCGATGAACCGTCGGTAGAGGCCGTTCCGCGGTGACAACTGGGTAGCACCGGTCTGGACGGACTGGGACCATGGCGCGCATGACCCGGGACACGACGTCGGCGGCGCAGGGGTGCATCTTCTGCGCCATTGTGGCCGGACAGGCCGAGGCCAGTGTGGTGTACGAGGACGACACCGCAATGGTCTTCATGGCTCTGCACCCCGTAGTACCCGGGCATGTTCTCGTCGTGCCACGCGAGCACGCGGTGGGCCTCGAAGACCTCGATGACGTCACGAGCGCTCATGTTTGGTCGGTCGGCCACGACATGTCGCGGGCCTTGCGGCGCTCCGACCTGCGCTGCGAGGGGATCAACGTCCTTCTCTGTGACGGCGCGGTCGC
>JAOPXG010000298.1 GCA_025965275.1 Nocardioides sp. | reverse complement strand
GGTCTGCTTGCGCAGCAGCGCCGGGAAGGCCGGCAGGAAGCCGGCGAGACCGGGCGAGGTCGGGGAGCCACCGGGCATCTTGTAGCCCTGCTTGTCCCACGGGTTCTGGGTCTCGTCGGGGTTGGCCTTGATCCACGCCTTGGCGGCGGGCACCAGCTCCTCGCGGGTGGCGACCAGCTCGTCGACCAGGCCCTTCTCGCGGGCGGCGGCCGGTTTGAACTGGGTGCCGGGCAGCAGCACGTCCATCAGGCCCGACTGCAGACCGAGGAGCCGCACGACGCGGGTCACGCCGCCGCCACCGGGCAGCAGGCCGAGCGTCGACTCGGGCAGGCCGAGCGAGACGGAGCTGTCGTCGACCACGATGCGGTGGTTGCAGGCGAGGCAGATCTCGAAGCCACCGCCGAGCGCGGCGCCGTTGACCGCGGCCACCACCGGCTTCGGGAAGAGCTCGAGCTTGCGGAGCCCGGCCTTGACGGCCTCGCCCATCGCGAAGACGGAGGCCGCGTCGGCCTTGGTCGCGGTGACCATGTTCTTCAGGTTGCCGCCGGCGAAGAAGGTCTTCTTCGCGCTGGCGATCACGACACCCGTCACGTCGTCCACCTCGTCGTACAGCCGCTGCACGGTGGAGGCCATCGACTCGAGGTAGAGCTCGTTCATGGTGTTGGCGCTGGCGTTCGGGTCGTCGAGGGTCAGGGTGACGATGCCGTCGGCGTCGCGGTCGTAGCGGACCGCAGTCTGTTCACTGGTCGTGGTGCTCATCGGGGTTCCTGTTCTCTGCCGGTGGTTGAGGAAGGACGAAGTCCTGTCTCGAAACCACCTGATCTGGAGGTGTGGTTCAGGTCTGCTGTCGGCTCACCAGGTCTCGATTCGCCCTCAGTCGCGGGGGCTACTCGACCACCGACGCGTCGCGTCCTCGTGGGCTCGTCTGGCGGCTTCGCCGCCTAGACGAGCTCCACGATGGTCGCGATGCCCATCCCGCCGCCGACGCAGAGCGTGGCGAGGCCGCGGCGCAGGTCGCGCCGCTGGAGCTCGTCGACCAGGGTGCCGAGGATCATCGCGCCGGTCGCGCCGAGCGGGTGGCCCATGGCGATGGCGCCGCCGTTGACGTTGGTGATCTCGTGGCTGATGTCGAGGTCCCGCATGAACCGCATCGCGACGGCGGCGAACGCCTCGTTGATCTCGAACAGGTCGATGTCACCGACCTCCAGGCCGGCCTTCGCCAGCGCCTTGCGGGCGGCCGGGGCCGGGCCGGTGAGCATGATCGTGGGGTCGGCGCCCGAGACGGCCGCCGAGATGATCCGGGCCCGCGGCGTGAGGCCGAGGTCGACGCCGACCTGCTCGCTGCCGATCGCGACCAGCGAGGCGCCGTCCACGATGCCCGACGAGTTGCCCGCGTGGTGGACGTGGTCGATCCGCTCGACCCAGTGGTACTTCTCGAGCGCCACGTCGTCGAAGCCCGCGTCGGCGCCGATGCCGGCGAAGCTGGGCTTCAGCCCGGCCAGACCCTCGGGGCTGGTGTCCGGGCGGATGGTCTCGTCGTGGTCGAGCACGGTCAGGCCGTTGATGTCCTTGACCGGGACGACCGCGTTGGCGAAGTAGCCGTTGGCCCACGCCTTGGCGGCCCGGTGGTGCGACTCGGCGGCGTACGCGTCGACGTCGTCGCGGTTCCAGCCCCCGAGGGTCGCGATCAGGTCGGCACCGATGCCCTGCGGGACGAAGCCGGTCGTCAGCGCGGTCGCCGGGTCGGAGGCCCAGGCGCCACCGTCGGAGCCCATGGCCACGCGGCTCATCGACTCGACGCCGCCGGCGAGGATCAGGTCCTCGAAGCCGCCGCGGATGCGGGACGCCGCCTGGTTGACCGCCTCGAGGCCCGAGGCGCAGAAACGGTTGAGCTGCACGCCGGCGACGGTCTCGGGGTAGCCGGCCTTGAGCGCCGCGGTCTTGGCGATGTCGCCACCCTGCTCGCTCACCGGGGAGACGACGCCGAGCACGACGTCGTCGACGCGCGCCGGGTCGAGCGACGGGTTGCGCTCCTTGATCTCGTCAAGCAGGCCGACGACGAGGTCGACGGGCTTGACCTCGTGGAGGGTGCCGACCTTCTTGCCCCTGCCGCGCGGCGTACGAATGTGGTCGTACACGAATGCTTCTGCCATGACCGTCCTAGCGATTGTTCGAGAATGGAGCGCCTGATCGGTGGTCCGCCGTGTCGATGACGACCGGCTCCCTCGATTGTGACACTATTACTGTCAGCGTCAAGGACGCGGTGTGTGGCCTGATTCACTCGACACGATCATGGGGAGGGGAGCGGCATGGACGAGACCGTCGAGTCCCTGCGCGAGCTGCTGACCCTCGACGAGCTGACCAACCGGGTCGGGATGAGCGTGCGCAACGTCCGCTTCTACACGACCAAAGGGCTGGTGCCGCCGCCGATCCGGCGTGGCCGCTCGGGCTACTACAGCCCCGACCACGTCGCCCGGCTCGAGCTCGTCCAGGAGCTCCAGGCCCACGGCTTCACGCTCTCCGCGATCGAGAAGTACGTCGCGGGCATCCCCGCCGACGCGACCCCCGAGGACATCGCCCTGCACCGCACGATGCTCGCGCCGTGGCAGGCCGACTCGCCGGTCGAGATGTCGCGCGGCGAGCTGGACACCCGCAGCGGGCGCACCCTGACGGACGAGGACCTGACCACCCTCGCCGCCCTCGGCATCGTCTTCCGCACCAAGCGCGGTCGCTACGAGGTCGCGGTCTCACAGCTGGGCGTGGGCATCGGCCTGCTCGACCTCGGCTTCCCGACCGAGGCCGCGATCGCCGCCGCCGACGTGTACGCCGAGCACGGCCGGCAGATCGCGAAGGAGCTCAACGAGCTGTTCCGCACCATGGTCTGGCCCGTCTACAAGGAGTCCGGGGCGTCCCCCGACAAGCTCCGCGAGGTCGTCGAGCGGCTCAAGCCGCTGTCGATCGCCAGCCTCGTCTCGGCGTACGAAGCGGCCATGGACGAGACCCGCCGCGAGGGCATCGTCGAGCGCCAGCGTCGGCGCCCCTAGAGCGTGTCTCTCACGTGTGGCCGTCGCGAGCGTCGTCCAGGGCGTGCGATGGCAAGGCAGCGGAGCGAAGGCAGGCTGGACGCCCGGGGAGCGACGGCAACGCAGCCAGCGTGCGTCATGGGCGGCGCGTAGCAGGCCATCGACGTGGGAGACACGCCCTTGGTGCACCTTCCTAGGGT
Source organism: Nocardioides sp. (assembly GCA_025965275.1). Classification (GTDB taxonomy): domain Bacteria; phylum Actinomycetota; class Actinomycetes; order Propionibacteriales; family Nocardioidaceae; genus Nocardioides. The sequence continues at coordinate 6,225 of JAOPXG010000298.1, read as the reverse complement.
GAGTACATGACGGACTCCCTCACCGTGCTGGTCACCGGCGCGACCGGCTTCATCGGCAAGCGACTCGTGCCCGCCCTGGAAGACAACGGACACACGGTCCGGGCGATGACTCGCCACCCCGAGACGTACGACGGCCCGGGCGAGGCGGTCTTCGGTGACGTCTCCGACCCGGGCACCCTCGGCGAGCCGCTCGACGGCGTCGACATCGCGGTCTACCTCGTGCACGCCCTCGACGACGAGGACTTCGAGCGCAAGGACGCCGACGCGGCGCGGGCGTTCGGGCTCGCCGCGGCCGCGAGCGGCACCCGCCAGATCGTCTACCTCGGCGGGCTCGGCAAGGACGACGACCAACTGTCGGCCCACCTCCGGTCGCGGCGCGACGTCGAGCGGTTCCTCGGAGAGGCCGGCGTACCGGTCACCGTGCTGCGCGCGGCGATCGTCGTCGGTGCGGGCGGCATCTCGTGGGAGATGACCCGTCAGCTGGTGAAGAACCTGCCGGCGATGGTGGTCCCCAAGTGGGCGAGCACGCTCACCCAGCCGATCGGGATCGACGACGTGATCCGCTACCTGGTCGGCGTCATCGGCGTCGACGAGGCGCTCGGCAAGGTCTACGAGGTCGGCGGGGCCGACCAGCTCAGCTACCTCGACATGCTGCAGGAGGCCGCCGAGGTGATGAACGGCAAGCGGGTGCCGGTCGTCAAGGCGCCGGTGCTGACCCCCGGCCTGTCGGCGCACTGGCTGTCGTTCGTCACCGACGTGGACACCACGACCGGTCGCAACCTGATCGACTCGATGGGCACCGAGGTGCTGCAGACCGACTACGCGATCCGTGACCTGGTGCCGGGCGAGCCGCTGACCTACGCCGAGGCCGTGCGGCGGGCGATCGCCGACGGCAAGTCGTCCGAGAAGGCGTCCCGCTAGAAGATCAGCGGCAGCGCGAACAGCATCGTGGTCGACCAGGCGCAGTGCGTCAGGACCGGACCCAGGATGCCTCCGGACGCGCGGCGCTCGAGCCCCACGACGAGGCCGAGCAGCAGGGCGGCGAAGGCCAGCATCACGTTGCCGGTCGCGAGGGTGGCGATCGCGTAGGCCACCGTCGTGATCGCGACCGGGTGGCGAGGCACGGCGGCGTAGGCCGCGCCGCGGAAGAACAGCTCCTCCGCGATGCCGTTGGCCGTCGTCACCAGGAGCACGAGCGGGCCGGAGCCCTGGTCGGCGTGGTCGAGCACCGAGCGCACCTGGTCGCCCAGGAACGGGATCTCGCGGACGATCAATGCGCCGGCGACGAAGATCCCGGCCAGGGCCAGCCCCAGCACGATGGGCGTGACCACCGGCCTGCGGTGGACGTCCCCGTCGGCGATCCGGCCGAGGTGGAGCGGCCCGGACGCGAAGGCGCCGACCGTCCACACCGCGGCCAGGGCCATGGTGCCGACGTAGAACCAGGCGCTGCCGGGCTCGATGCGCAGGGACAGTCCGAGGACGACCCCGCCGAGGACGACGAACAGCGCGGTGACGAGCTGTCGCTTGCGGAGCTCGGCCGGCGTCGACCGGTGGTCGCGCGGGACGACGTCCCACAGCGCACGCCGAAGCCAGGCCACCATGGTGTTCACCCCCTCGGAGGGTGCGGTCCCCCGTTCACCCGGGGAACCACACCTGAAGAGCCGACTCTACGAGCGGCGTCCTGAGCTGAACGACGCGGCGCTGTGCCGCGAGGAGCCGCCGGACGCCTGCGTCGACGGGCCCGACCTGCGGCGCGAGCCGTTGCTGGGCTTGGCCGAGCCGCTCTTGGCCGTGCTCGGCTTGGCCGAGGTGCCGGAGCGCGAACGGTTGCGACCGCCCCCGCCGGAGCGACCGCCGCCACTGCCGCCGCGGCCCGAGCTCTCGGCCGGCACGTCGACGACGAGGCCACCCGGGAGGGACCGCTCGCCGGGAGCGAGCTGGACGAGCATCGGGTGCGAGGCGCCCGTGATCTTGGTGATGGTCGGCTTGATGCCGGCCGCGCGGGTCAGGTCGCGCACGTCGCGCACCTGGTCGTCGGTCATCAGCGTGATGACTGTGCCCTTGGCGCCGGCGCGCGCCGTACGACCGGAGCGGTGCAGGTAGGCCTTGTGCTCGACCGGCGGGTCGGCGTGGATGACCAGCGCCACGTCATCGACGTGGATGCCGCGCGCCGCGATGTCGGTGGCGACCAGCGTGGTCGCGTGACCGGCGTGGAAGGCGTCCATGTTGCGGGTGCGCGCGTTCTGGCTGAGGTTGCCGTGCAGCTCGACCGTCGGGACGCCGTTCTTGTTGAGCTGGCGGGTCAGCGCCTTGGCGCCGTGCTTGGTGCGGGTGAAGACGACCGTACGGCCCGGGGCGCTGGTGAGATCGGTGAGCACCGAGACGCGGCTGTCGCGCGAGAGGTGCAGCACGTGGTGGTCCATGGTCGAGACCGGCGACTGCGCCGAGTCGGCCTGGTGGGTCACCGGGTTGACCAGGAATCGCTTGACGATGACGTCGATCGCCTTGTCCAGCGTGGCCGAGAAGAGCAGGCGCTGGCCGCTGCGCGGCGTCTGGTCGAGGATCCGGCGTACGGCGGGCAGGAAGCCGAGGTCGGCCATGTGGTCGGCCTCGTCCAGCACGGTGATCTCGACCTGGCTGAGGTCGCAGTGACCCTGGCCGATGAGGTCCTCGAGCCGGCCGGGGCAGGCGAGCACGATGTCAGCGCCCTTGCGGAGGCCCTGCACCTGCGGGTTCTGGCCGACGCCACCGAACACGGTGAGCGTGGTCAGGCCGGCCGTCCTGGCCAGCGGCTTGAGCGCGTCGTGGATCTGGTTCACGAGCTCACGCGTCGGCGCCATGATCAGCGCGCGCGGCTTGCGGGCCTGAGCCGGCCGGTTCGACGTGGTGAGCTTGCCGACCAGCGGGAGCAGGAAGGCGTAGGTCTTGCCGGAGCCGGTGCGGCCCCGGCCCAGGACGTCGCGGCCCGCGAACGAGTCGGCGAGCGTGGCGGCCTGGATGGGAGTCGGGGTGGTGATGCCGAGGTCCGTGAGGACGGCGACAAGGCTGCTGGGGACGCCGAGCTCGGCGAAGCCCGCAGCGGTAACTGCAGAAGACAAGAGAATTCACTCACTGTTGGCGTGTCTCGCCAAGCCGATCCCGTCGGCGACGGAATCTACGATGCTGCCTCATGGAAGAGGGCCGCGGATCGACCCTCACGGGTGACCAGCGCGGAAGCCCGAGGCAAGACGGAACGGGCTGCTTCGTCCACACTAGCGGGACGGCAGCCCGTTCCCTCAATCGACAGCGTGTGCGGTTGCTTACTTCGTGCTGCACTGACGACTTTGTGAGGCCGTCCTTGACGTCCTTGGCGGAGTCCTTGACGTGCTCCCCGGACTGCTTGACCTTGCTCCCGGTCTGGTCGGCCTTGCCCTCGGCCTCGAGGTCCCGGTCGCCGGACGCCTTGCCGGCCGACTCCTTGCCCTTGCCCTTGAGTTCGTCGACCTTGTTCTCGGCCTTGTCCTTGAAGCTCATGATGATCTCCGCTCTCGGTGGGTGACCCCTCAACAGTGACCGGTCGCGGCTTCACGCAAACCTGAGCACGCCGTCGTCGATGTCGTGCGTGCGGATGGTGCGGAGGTCGGAGAGGTAGTTCTGCTTGAGCAGCCACGGCGCCCGGTCGCCCTGCACCGGCATCTCGTCGAGCGCGCGCAGCACGTAGCTCGACGAGAAGTCCATGAACGGCCGTTCCCCGACGGTCGGGTCGCGGTCCACGACGACCTGCCGGTGACCGTGCTCGTCCATGTGGCGCAGGAGGCGGACGACGTACTCCGTGACGAGGTCGGCCTTGAGCGTCCACGACGCGTTGGTGTAGCCGATCGTGTAGGCGAAGTTCGGCACGCCGCTGAGCATCAGCGCCTTGTAGGCCATGGTCTGGTGGGTCTCCACCTTCTCCCCGTCGACGGTCAGCGCGATGCCGCCGAACGGCATGATCCTCAGGCCGGTCGCCGTGATGATGAGGTCGGCCTCGAGCTCCTCGCCCGACGTGAGCCGGATGCCGGTCTCGGTGAAGGTCTCGATGGTGTCGGTGACGATCGACGCCGTACCCCGGCGCAGTGCCGCGAACAGGTCGCCGTCGGGCACCAGGCAGAGCCGCTGGTCCCACGGGTCGTACGTCGGCTTGAAGTGGGTGTCGACGTCGAACCCCGGCGGCAGCTGCTTGATCGTGTTCTTGCGGATGAAGCCGCGCAGCACGTCGGGCCGCTTGCGGCTGAGCTGGTAGCTGCCCATCGCCGTCAGGATGCTCTTCCAGCGGACCACCGGGAACGCGATCCTCTCCGGCAGCCGCTTGAGCTTCTGGGCGATCGGGTCGCGACCCGGCATCGACAGGACGTACGTCGGCGAGCGTTGCAGCATGGTGACGTGCCCGGCGTCCGGCGCCATCGCCGGCACCAGCGTCACCGCGGTCGCGCCGCTGCCGATGACGACGACCTTCTTCCCGGCGTAGTCGAGGTCCTCGGGCCACTGCTGGGGGTGCACGACCTGCCCGGCGAAGTCGTCCTGGCCGGGGAACTCGGGCGCGTAGCCGCTCTCGTAGTCGTAGTAGCCGGTGCAGCCGACCACGAACCCGGCCGAGATCTGGTGGGGACCGTCGGGCGTCTCGACCTCGATCAGCCACCGCGCCGCGGCGCTGTCCCAGTCGGCGCGGACGACCTTCTGGCGGTAGCGGATCAGCGTGTCGACGGCGTACTCCTGCGCCACGTCGCGGACGTACTCGAGGATCGACGAGCCGTCGGCCAGCGCCTTGTCGCCGCGCCACGGCCGCCAGCGGTAGCCGAGCGTGTACATGTCGGAGTCGGAGCGCACGCCCGGGTAGCGGAACAGGTCCCAGGTGCCGCCGCTGACGTCGCGCATCTCGAGCACCGCGAGGCTGCGCTGCGGGTGCTGCCGGCGGAGCTGGGCGGCCGTCCCGATGCCGGAGAGGCCCGCGCCGATGACCACGACGTCCAGGTGCTCGGTTTCGCTCATGGCCACGACCTTACTGAATATCTGTCAACGGGCGTAGGGCTCAGGCCTGGACGGCGGCGCCGCTCGCGATCAGGTCGTCGACGCCGGCGATCCCCCAGGCGGTCAGCGCCTCGCGGGTGTGGGCGCCGGTCGCGGGCGGCGGGAGCCCGAGCGTCGACCGCGTGCGGGAGAACCGCGGCGCGGGCGCCGGCTGCGTCAGCCCCTCGTGCTCGACGAAGATCCCCCGGGCCGACATGTGCGGGTGCTCGAAGGCCTCACTCAGCGGCAGGATCCCCGCCACGCACGCGTCGGTGCCCTCGAAGACCGCTATCCACTCGGCCTGGGTCCTGCTCGCGAAGGTGTCGGTGAAGATCTGCCGCATCTCGTCGTACCGGTCCAGGTCGCCCTGGCCCGGGCAGGTGTCCTTGACGCCGAGGAGGGTGACCAGCGTGTCGAAGAACTGCGGCTCGAGCGACCCGACCGACAGGTGCCTGCCGTCGGAGGTCTCGTAGATGTCGTAGAACGGCACGCCCCCGTCGAGGAGGTTGCTGGCGCGCTCCTCCCGGTAGCCGCCGCTGGCCAGGAAGGCCGCGGACATGGCGTTGAGGTGGGCGGTGCCGTCGACGATGGCGGCGTCGACGACCTGGCCCCTGCCGGAGACCTTGGCCTCGAGGAGGGCGGCGAGGATGCCGATGACGAGGTACGTCGAGCCGCCGCCGAAGTCGCCGACCAGGTTGGCCGGGAAGTGCGGACGCCTCTTGTCCTGCCCCATCATGTGCAGCGCGCCGGTGATCGCGATGTAGTTCATGTCGTGGCCGGCGGCCTGCGCGAGCGGACCGTCCTGTCCCCAGCCGGTCATCCGGCCGTAGACGATGCGCTCGTTGACGGCCCGGCAGTCGTCGGGCCCGAGGCCGAGCCGCTCGGTCACCCCCGGCCGCATGCCCTCGATGACGACGTCGGCGGCCTTCACCAGCTCCAGCACGGTCCGCACGGCGTCGGGGTTCTTGAGGTCGAGCGCCACGCTCGGCCGGCCGCGGTTGAGCACCATCGTCGTACCGCCCGCGAGCGCCTGCCCGCCCGGCCGCTCCACCCGGATCACGTCCGCGCCGATGTCGGCGAGGATCATGCAGGCGTGCGGGCCCGGACCGATGCCCGCGATCTCCACGACCTTGACGCCGCGCAGCGGGCCGGTCCCCATCCCCAGCTCGAGTGCCATGGGCGGCATGATCGCAGACGCGC
>JAOPXG010000208.1 GCA_025965275.1 Nocardioides sp. | reverse complement strand
CCGCCGACGGCGATCTGCATGCCGGGGTTCGCGGCCTTCACCGGCGCCAGGTGGGACAGGTTGCCGTAGAGCTTGTTGTCGGCGTTCTCGCGCACCGCGCAGGTGTTGAAGACGACGACGTCTGCCTGCTGGTCCGAGGGCGCTGCGACGTAGCCCGCGTCCTCCAGCAGCCCGGTGAGCCGCTCGGAGTCGTGGACGTTCATCTGGCACCCGTAGGTGCGGACCTCATACGTGCGCGACTGGGTGGTTGACATGGCGTCGACAAGGGTACGGCGGTCCGCGCCGCCGCCCGAAACCCGCGACTACGCTGACCTCCATGTGGTCGCTCTGGTCGGAGAACTCGATCCTGTCGATCGGCTCGCAGGACTCGGTCCTGTCCGTCGGCAGCGCCGCGTCGTTCGCGTCGGTGGGGAGCGTCGGCTCGTTCGCGTCGGCCGGCTCGATCGGGTCGGCGATGTCGGCGGCGTCCGTGATGTCGTTCATGAGCTCCGGGTCGCTGATGGCCTACCAGAGCACCGGCTCGGTGCTGTCGAGCCAGTCCGACCACGCGCTCCTGGGCAACCGGACGAGCGGCGGGGTCCCGCGCGGCTTGATCGTGGTCGCCGTCCTGTCGATGCTTGCCGCGATCGGTGTGCACCGGGCGCTGCGCTGAGCCATCCTGTCCCACCATGAGCAACCACCCCCTCGACCGCCGCGCCCTCCTGCTGGCCGGAGCCGGCACCGTCGCCACCGCCGCCCTGCTGACCTTCGAGCCGGCCGTCGCCGGGACGACGACCACGAAGAAGTTCACGGGCCGCTTCTCCACCCCCGACACCCCGGACTGGCACTACCTGCCGTTCCACGTCCCGTCGGGGGTGCGCGAGATCGAGGTCTCCTACACCCGCGACCCACCCCAGGACACGGGCCTCGGCTACAGCCAGAACGTCGTCGACATCGGCATCTTCGACTCTTCCGGCCGGGGACTCGGCAACGCCGCCGGCTTCCGCGGCTGGTCGGGCGGCGCCCGCGACTCCTTCCGGATCAGCAAGACCTCGGCCACGCCCGGCTACCTGGCCGGACCGATCACCCCCGGGCGGTGGCGGATCGTGCTCGGGCCCTACCAGATCGTGCCGCCGGGTACGCCGTACACGGTCACGGTCAAGCTCCACCACGGTCCCGCCGGCAAGGCCTTCGTGCCGACGCCCGCACCGACGTCGGTGAGCGGGACCGGCCAGGCCTGGTACCGCGGCGACCTGCACGTGCACACCGTGCACTCCGACGGCTCCCAGACGCAGGCCCAGGTGCTCGCGGACGCGCGGGCCGCGGGCCTCGACTTCATCGGCAGCTCGGAGCACAACACCAGCTCGGCCCAGCTGACGTGGGGGAAGTACGTCCCGGACGACTTCCTGGTGATCCCCGGCGAAGAGGTCACGACCCGCGCCGGGCACTGGGTCGCGGCCGGGCTCCCGGCCGGCACCTGGATCGACTGGCGCTACCGGCGCGAGGACGAGAAGCTCGAGCGGTTCACTGACCTGGTCCGCTCGAAGGGCGGGCTGGCGATCGCCGCGCACCCCTACGTGCCGGTCCCGTCGATCCGGTGGGACTTCGGTGACGACTTCGCCCACATGGACGCGGTCGAGGTCTGGAACGGACCCTGGGAGACCTTCGACGACCAGGCCGTGCGTCGGTGGCACAGGCTCCTGCTCGCCGGCACCTTCGTGCCGGCGGTCGGCAACTCCGATTCGCACAACCACGGTCAGCAGATCGGGCTCGCCCAGACCGTCGTCCGCGCCGAGTCGCTGTCGGTCGAGGCGATCCTGGCGGGCTACCGCGGCGGGCACTCCTGGATCGCCGAGTCGTCCGCGGTCGGCCTGGACTTCACCGCCACGCTCGGGTCCGTGACCGGCGAGTGCGGCGACCAGGTGCCGAGCGGCGAGGGCGACGAGGTCGCCGTCCGGCTGACGGTCACTGGGGTCGAGGGCTGTGTCGCGCTCCTGATCCAGCCGGGCAGGACGCCCGTCACGGCCGCCGCCGCGGGCGACACGATCGACCTGCAGGCGACGGTGGCGGGCGGCACGGCGTTCGTCCGCGCCGAGGTGCGCCGTACCTCGTCGACCGGGAAGATGGTCGCGCTGACGAACCCGATCTTCCTCACTGCTTCCGCGGGGTGACCCAGAGCCGGATCACGCCCTCGATCACCACGGTCCCGTCGTCGCGGAATCCGCGCACCCGCACCGGCAGGTCAGCCCCGGAATCAGGCAGGGCGTCGCTGGTCCACTGCTCGGGGTCGGTCTCGGCGACGCAGGTGATGTCGCTGGTCGCCTTCGCCGTGTAGGCGACCTCCATCCCCTTCGGGATCCAGCGCTTGTCGGCCGGGATGGTGACCTCGGCGAGCGCGCCCATCGCGGCCTCGAGGCCGTTGCAGAGCGCGATCGCGTGCACGGTCTTGAGATGGTTGTGCACCCGGCGCCGCTTGGGGATCAGGAGCTCGACCCGGTGGGGCTCGATGGAGACGAAGCGCGGCCGGATCGAGGCGAAGTACGGCGCCTTCTGGCCGAAGAGGAACGAGAAGACCCGCTTGCCCTGCGGCAGCGTGCTGGTCTTGTTCCAGAGGGTGAGGACCTGGCTCATGCGGCGACATTACCTGCCGGTAACACGGCGATGATCGCGCGGTCCGGCGCCGCGATCCGCGACCTCGACACGCTGTCGCTCGCGACCGCCCAGTAGCGTCGCCGCATGACGCTGCGACGCGGGCTGGTGCTGGGCGGTGGCGGCGTCACCGGGATCGCCTGGGAGACCGGGCTCCTGCTCGGACTGCAGGACCTCGGGGTCGACGTCACCGTCGCCGACGCCGTCGTCGGCACCTCGGCAGGCTCGGTGGTCGGCGCCCAGATCACCACCGGGATCACGCTCGAGGACCTCTTCGACCACCAGGTCTCGACGCCCAGGCCCGCGCCCCTCGCCTCGATCAGCCCCGTGGTGCTGGCGGGCTTCGCCTGGTCGTTGCTGCGCGCCCGGGGCGACCTCGAGGCGTTCGGGCGACACGTCGGCCAATGGTCCGCACGCCGCGCCGCGGCCGGCAAGCTGCCGAGCGTGGAGGCGCGCTTCGACGCGATCCGCGAGCGGCTGCCGATCCAGCACTGGGCCGACGACGGCCGGCTCCTGGTCACCGCCGTGGACGCCGAGACGGGCGCGCTGCGCCTCTTCGACGGGTCCGACGACGTCTCGCTGGTGGAGGCCGTCACCGCGAGCTGCGCCGTACCCGGCGTCTATCCCCCGGTGCCGATCCAGGGCCGCTCCTACATCGACGGCGGCGCGCGGTCGGGCTCCAACGCCGACCTCGTCGCGGCGACCTGCGACCGGGTGCTCGCGTTCACCCCCGTCGACCGCGCAGTCGGCCCGATGCGCACCGCCGGGCAGCTGCTCGGCTCCACGCCGCACCTCGTCGTCTCGCCCGACGCAGCCTCGGTGGCCGCGATCGGCAAGAACGTCCTCGACCCCGCCCAGCGACCCGCCTCGGCGCGCGCCGGTCGGGCGCAGGCTGCCGCCGTCGCCCCGCTCGCACGGGAGATCTGGGCTGGGTAGCCTGCGCTGGTGGCGACTCTGTGGACCCTCGGCTGCGACGCGCACGTGGTCCGCGAGGAGCACTACGGCGACGACTTCGGCCACATCGTGATGAGCGATCCCGAGGGCAACGAGCTCTGCGTGGGCTGACGTGACATCCTCAGCCCCGTGAGCACTCGTCAGGTCAGCTGGTCCCTCCTGGTCGGGGCGCTGCTCTGCCTGGTCCCCGTCATCGGCGGGGTGGTGCTGCTCAGGTACGACGGCGGTGCGGCGCTCGGCTGGGCGATGATCGGCTTCTTCGGCGCCGGTGTGGTCGTGCTCGGCCGCAAGGCGATCTCCGGAGGCTAGCGACTCCACAGATTCGGTGCGGCCGGCGTTATGGGGTGCATGGATGTGACCGATGCGGCGGCGCGAGCCGACTGGGCACAGACGGCCACGGCGCTCGCGCCGAGGCTGCTCCGCCTCGCGGTCATGCTCACCGGCTCGTCGTACGAAGCCGAGGACCTGCTGCAGTCGACCTTCGCGCGAGCACAGCGGCACGGCGACCGGATCGCCGCGATGGCAGCGCCGGCCGCCTACCTCCGCACGATCATGGTCAACGAGCACGTCTCGCGGCATCGGCGGCGCCGGCTGCGCACGGTGCCGCTCTCCGACGCCCTCGAGCTCCCGGCCGCACCCGCGGCCGAGACCGGGCCCGACTTGTGGCCCTGGCTCGCGACGCTGCCCCGCCAACAGCGCGCCGTCCTGGTGCTGCGCTACTACGAGGACTTGCCGGACGGTGAGATCGCCGCCCTGGTGGGGTGCTCCCCGGCCACCGTGCGCTCACACGCCTCCCACGGCCTGGCCAAGCTCCGCACCCTGCTCACCGACGAGGAGTCCCGATGACCCCGTGGACCGACGAGCGCCTGGTGACGCTCCTGACCGACACCTTCGCCGCCCACGAGTCCGTTGCCGACCCCGCGGTGGCGCAGCGGATCGCGGTCACTGCGGCGCCGCGGCGACGATGGCCCCTGACGGTCGCCGTGGCGGCCGCGGTGGTGCTGGTCTCCGGCCTCACCGTCTACGCGGTCCGCGCGACGGAGCCGCCTCCGGCGCCGTCGCCGGCGCCGGCCATCCCGCTGCCCGTCGTGCCGGTGCCGATCGCGGAAGGACGCAACCGGTCCCTGGCAGACGCCGAGGCCAGGCACGTGCTCGCGGACATCCCGGTGCCGCCCGGGTCGACGAGGTCCGGCTCCGCCCCGACCCGGGAGCTGCGCCGACTGGGGGCGTACAACGGACCGGTTGACCGGTCGCTCACGCGCACCGCCTGGTGGGTGGTGCCGCTCTCCTACACCGACCTGGTGGCCTGGTACGACGCCCACTCACCGGCGGATGTCGCTTCCACGTTCGCCCCCGACGCCTCGTCGCCCGCACCGCACGCCACGCTCGACTGGGAGGCCTCCACGCCCTCAGAGGCCTACTCCCAACCCGCCGCCGCGGTCTCCTACATCCGCCGCGGACCGCACATCACCGCCATCCGGACCGACGCGACCCTGGCCGCCCGCTACGACCGCACGGCAGAGACCCTCGCCCCCGGGACGGTGACCAGCATCGACATCACGAAGTCGGCCATCGACGGCGAGCCCCGACCACCGTCGTCCGATGCCACCGTCACCGATCCGACCCGCCTCACGAGCATCGTGTCGACCTTCAACGACCTGCCGGGCGCCGTCGCGAACGCCGAGCCAGGCGGCTGTGGCAGTCCGGTCGGCATCGTCTACGTGTACGCCGTCACCTTCCGCTGGCCAGGTCATACCCTCGCCGTCGACGCCGGCGCCGAGCTCTGCGGCATCGGACGAGGCCTCACCCTCGACGGCACCGAGCTCACACCGACCCTCGAGAACTCCGAGGCGCTGGACCAGCTCCTCGACGAGGCGGTCGGCTGAGCCAGCACCTCGACCCGGTTGCCGTGCCCGTCAAACGTGTGGAGGCGCTCGTGCCCCGGGAACGTGTGCCGCTGGCTCCAGTCGACCTCGAAGCCCAGGTCGACCAACCGGGCCGCGACGACCTCGAGCTCCGCGACGTCGTCGAGCACGAGCGCGGGGTGCGCCTTGCGGGCGGGGGCGAACGGGTCCTCCACGCCGAGGTGGATCTCGGCGGCTCCCGACCGGAACCACGCACCACCGCGCGCCTTCAGGTCGGCGGGCTTCTCGACCTCGGTCATGCCGAGGCCGTCGCGGTAGAACCGGCGGGCGAGGTCCTCGCCGCCCGCAGGGCAGGCGACCTGGACGTGGTGGAGCCTCATGCCGGCACCCGGGCCACGACGAAGATCCGGCGGAACGGCAGCACGACGCCGTGGTCGTGCGTCGGGTACGCCGCCGCGAGCCGCCGCTTGAACTCCGCCTCGAAGTCAGGGCGCAGGTCGTCGGGCAGCGCCTGGAGGGTGGGCCGCGCGCCGGTGCCGGAGACCCAGGTGAAGACCGGGTCGTCGCCGGTGAGGACATGGAGGTACGTCGTCTCCCACGCGTCGACCTCGCAGCCGAGGTCGGCGAGCGCGTCGAGGTAGACGGCCGGGTCGTGGCTGGACGGGACAGCGACGCCGCCGGTGTGGGCGGCGTACGGCGCCTCGGCGGCAAGCTCGGTGCGGATCGTGTGGCTCGGCTCGTCGAAGTTGCCGGGCACCTGGAAGGCGAACCAGCCGCTGGGCGCGACCGACGCGACGAGCCGCGGCAGCAGCGCGAGGTGGTCGGGCACCCACTGGAGCGTGGCGTTGGAGACCAGCACGTCGATCGGCTCGGTCGGCGACCAGTCGCGCAGGTCGGCGACGTCGAACGCGACTCTGCCGTTCGATCGGGGCTCGACAGCGTGGGCCTTCGCGATCATCTCGGGGCTCGAGTCGAGGCCGACGACGTCCGCGTCCGGCCACCGGTCCGCGAGCAGGGTGGTGAGGTTGCCGGGACCGCAGCCGAGGTCGACGACGGTGCGCGGCCGGTCGGCCCCGATGCGGGCGACCAGCTCGACGAACGGGCGGCCGCGCTCGTCGGCGAAGGTCAGGTAGCGGTCCGGGTCCCAGCGGTGGGTCATGGGCTCTCCTTTATCTTGACGTCAAGACAGTTTGCTCCGGCCATTCTCTTGATGTCAAGATTCTCGATGGATCCGATACGCTGGCGAGCATGCGGGACGAGGTCGACGAGCTGGTCGAGTCATGGGCGCGCGAGCGTCCCGACCTCGATCTTGCCCCGGTCGAGGTCTTCAGCCGGATCAGCCGGCTCGGACGCCACCTCGACCTGGCCCGCCGCGACGCCTTCACGGCCGCCCGCGTCGAGTCGTGGGAGTTCGACGTGCTCGCAGCGCTGCGCCGCGCGGGTCCGCCGTACGAGCTCTCGCCGGGCAAGCTGCTGCGCGAGACGCTGGTGACCAGCGGGACGATGACCAACCGGGTCGACCGGCTGGCCGCGCGCGGACTGGTCGAGCGCCTCCCCGACCCGCACGACCGGCGCGGCGTGCTGGTGCGGCTCACGCCGGACGGTCGTACGGCGGTCGACGGCGCCTTCGAGGCGCTGCTCGAGGCGGAGCAGACGTTCCTCGCGGGGCTCCCGGACAAGGACCGCACCAAGCTCGCCGGTCTGCTGCGGACGCTGCTCTCGCCCTTCGCCTGACCTACTCCAGCACCTCGGAGGCCTCGAGCCACTCCAGCTCGAGGTCGCCCTTCTCCGTCGACAGCGCGGAGAGCTGGGCGCTGATCTCGGCGAGCTTCTCGTAGTCCTGGGCGTGCGCGAGGACGTCGGCGTTGAGCTTCGTCTCGAGCTCGGTGATCTTCGCGAGCCGCTTCTCGATCCGGGAGACCGCCTTGCGGGCCGCCCGCTCCTCGGCGCCGCCGACCTTGGCCTTGGAGACCGACGTGTTCGCCGCCTGCTGGGAGGCGGACCCCACGTCGAGCTGGCCGGAGGCGAGACCGCCGGCGCGCCGCTCGAGGTACTCGTCGACGCCGCGCGGCAGCATCGAGATCTGGCCGTCGCCGAGCAGCGCCCACACCGAGTCGGTGACCCGCTCGAGGAAGTAGCGGTCGTGCGAGACGACGATCAGGGTGCCCGGCCAGCCGTCGAGGAAGTCCTCGAGGACGTTGAGGGTGTCGATGTCGAGGTCGTTGGTGGGCTCGTCGAGCAGCAGCACGTTGGGCTCGTCGAGGAGCAGCATCAGCAGCTGGAAGCGCCGGCGCTCGCCACCCGAGAGGTCGCCGATCCGGGTGGTCAGCTTGTCACCGGTGAAGCCGAAGCGCTCCAGCATCGAGCTCGCCGTGATCTCGCTGCCGTCGGCGGTCTTGGTGACCCGGCGGAACGACTCGACCATCGGCAGCACCCGGCCGTCGGGGTCGAGGTCGTCGAGCTGCTGGGTGAGCTGGCGCAGCGCGACCGTGCGGCCGAGCTTGACCTTGCCGGCCGCCGGCTGGAGCGCGCCGGAGATGAGGTTGAGCACCGAGCTCTTGCCCGCGCCGTTGACGCCGACGATGCCGACCCGGTCACCGGGCCCGAGCCGCCAGGTGGCGTGCTTGAGCAGGGTGCGATCGCCGCGGACCAGGTCGGCGTCCTCGATGTCGAGGACGTCCTTGCCCAGCCGCTGGGTGGCGAACTTCTGCAGCTCGAGCCGGTCGCGCGGCGGCGGCACGTCCTCGATGAGGGCGTTGGCGGCGTCGATGCGGAACTTGGGCTTCGAGGTGCGCGCCGGCGGGCCGCGGCGCAGCCAGGCGAGCTCCTTGCGGGCGAGGTTCTGGCGGCGCATCTCGGACGCCGACGCCTGCCGGGAGCGCTCCGCCTTGGCGAGCACGAACGCGGCGTACCCGCCCTCGTAGGCGTCGACCACCCCGTCGTGGACCTCCCAGGTCCACTGGCACACCTCGTCGAGGAACCAGCGGTCGTGGGTGACGACCACCATCGCGGAGGGCCGCTTGACCAGGTGCTGCGCCAGCCAGGCGACGGCCTCGACGTCGAGGTGGTTGGTCGGCTCGTCGAGCACGATCAGGTCGTGGTCGCCCAGGAGCAGCGCGGCCAGCGCGCAGCGCCGCCGCTCGCCACCGGACAGCCCGGTGACCGGACGGTCGAGTGCCACCCCGGCGAGCAGCACCTCGACGATCTCGCGGGTGCGGAAGTCGGCGGCCCACTGGTGGTCGTCGAGGCCGGCGAGCACGGCCTCGCGCACGGTGTGGGTGTCCTCGAGCTCGTCGCCCTGGTGGAGGTAGCCGATCAGCAGCCCGCGCTGCTGGGAGACGCGGCCGGTGTCGGGCTCCTCCAGGCCGGTCATCACCTCCAGCAATGTGGTCTTGCCGTCGCCGTTGCGGCCGACGATGCCGATCCGCTCGCCGGCGGCGATGCCGAGGGAGACGTCGGTGAGGAGGGGGCGGACGCCGTAGGACTTCGACACCCGCTCGAGGTTCAGTAAATTTGCCATGCCGTGCGGAGCCTAGGCGTACGACACAAGATGGGCGCCGGCGACCGGGCCGTTGGCGGCGAGTACGACGGGGTGGCCGGAGCCGCCCAGGTCCGTCGCGAGCGATCGTGCGTGGTCGGCCGAACCGCAGAGGAAGACGCAGGTGGGTCCGGACCCGGACACCATCCCGCGCAGGGCGCCGGCGGACTCGCCGGTCTCGATCAGCCTGCCGAGCTCGGGGCGCAGGTCGACGGCCGGCGCCTCGAGGTCGTTGTGGAGCGCGTCGGCGAGCGCCCAGGCGTCGCCGGCGGCGATCGCGCCGAGCAGGGCGTCGGCCGGCACCGGCTCGACCGGGGCGTCGGGGAACATCCGGTCGAAGTGCCGGTAGACGTCGGGCGTGGACAGCCCGACCTCCGACGGGACGACGACCCACCACCAGGTGCAGGCGTCGTTGACGGGCGTCACCAGCTCGCCGCGGCCGGTGCCGAGCGCCGTCCCGCCCAGGAGCGCGAACGGCACGTCGCTGCCGAGCTGGGCGGCCAGCTCGAGCAGGTCGTCGTCGGAGGTGCGGACCTGCCAGAGCCGGTCGAGCGCGACCAGGGCCGCGGCGGCGTCGGCGGAGCCACCGGCCATGCCGCCGGCCACCGGGATCTCCTTGGCGATGTGCACCTCGCCGATCCGCTCGACGCCGTGGTGGGCCGCGAGCAGGTCGGCGGCGCGGTCGACGATGTTCTCCCCGTTGAGGGGTACGTCGTTGCGCTCCATCCAGTCGGGCAGCTGCAGGCCGAGCCGCCAGTCGGCCGAGGCCCGGGCGGTCACGTCGTCGTAGAGCCCGACGGCCTGGTAGACGGTCACCAGCGGGTGGTAGCCGTCCTCGCGGGGGGCACCGACCCCGAGGTGCAGGTTGATCTTCGCCGGAGCGCGCACGGTCACCGAGGTCATGCGGCCATCCCCTCGGCCAGCCCTTCGGCCAGCCGGGTGAAGTCCTCGACGGTGAGCGTCTCCCCGCGCGCGAGCGGGTCGATGCCGGCGCCCTCGAGAGCGGCGTCGACCACCTCGGCCGGCGCGAGCGACTTCAGGACGCCGCGCAGCGCCTTGCGCCGGTGGGCGAAGGCGGCGTCGACGACCGCGAAGACCTCGTCGCGGGTCGCGGTCGTGGCGGGGGGCTCGCGCCGGGTCCAGGCGACCAGGCCGGAGTCGACGTTGGGCGCCGGCCAGAAGACGTTGCGGCCGATCGCGCCGGCGCGGCGCACGTCGGCGTACCAGGCGGCCTTGACCGACGGCACGCCGTACACCTTGGACCCGGGCGGAGCGGCCAGCCGGTCAGCGACCTCCGACTGCACCATCACCAGGCCGTGCTCGAGCGACGGCAGCAGCGCCAGCAGGTGCAGGAGGACCGGCACCGAGACGTTGTAGGGCAGGTTCGCGACCAGCGCGGTCGGCGGCGGCCCGGGGACCGCGTCGATCCGCATCGCGTCGGCGAGCACGACCTCGAAGCGGTCCGCCTGGTGGGGGGCGTACGTCGCGATCGTGTCGGGCAGGCGGGTCGCGAGCTTCTCGTCGAGCTCGATCGCGATCACCCGGCCGGCGACCTCGAGCAGCGCCAGGGTCAGCGAGCCGAGCCCGGGACCGACCTCGACGACGACGTCGCCCGGGGTGATGCCGGACTCGCGGACGATGCGGCGGCAGGTGTTGGCGTCGATGACGAAGTTCTGCCCGCGCTGCTTGGTCGGGCGGAGGTCGAGCTCGGCCGCGAGCGCACGCACGTCCGCCGGTCCCAAGAGCTGGGGACCGGCGGACGTGTCAGACATGTGCGCCAGCGTAGTCAGCGCTGCTGGGCCCTCATCGCGGGAGTCCGAGCGAGGCCGCACACGCGGGCCAGGCGCCGTACCCACCCGAGGCGTCGCGCACCTTGGTGGCGATGGCGATCTGGGTCTCGCGGCTGGCG
>JAOPXG010000153.1 GCA_025965275.1 Nocardioides sp. | reverse complement strand
TTCACCCAGGAGAACGTCGACACGGGCACGGCGTACTACACGTTCGACCAGGGCCTGGTCCGGTTCGTCGTCCTCGACACCGTGTCGCAGTTCGGCGACAAGGGCGCGATGTACGACGACCAGTTCGCCTGGCTCAAGAAGACGCTCGGCGCCTCGGGCAACAAGCTGGTCATCCTGGCCAGCCACCACCCGCTGGCGTCGTTCGAGGACACCGCCCGCGCCGACAAGATCGAGCGCGAGCTGCTCAAGCACGACAACGTCATCGCCTGGGTCAACGGCCACACCCACACCAACCACATCTGGGCGCACAAGCGGGTCACCGGCACGGGCAAGAGCAAGAAGGTCGCCAACGGATTCTGGGAGATCAACACCGCCTCCCACATCGACTGGCCGCAGCAGTCCCGCCTGCTCGAGATCGCCAACAACAAGGACGGCACGCTGTCGATCTTCACCACGATGGTCGACCACGGCGCACCGCTCACCTGGGACGGCGACCTGACGGACCCGCTGCAGCTGGCGGCCCTCGGTCGCGAGCTCGCGCTCAACGACTGGCAGGAGCGCGACGACCACCGCGGCGGCAACCGGTCGGACCGCAACACCGAGCTGATCCTGAAGGCGCCGGCCTTCCTGCGCTGAGCTGACCGGCGGCCGAGGTTCTAGACCTCGGTCGCCGCCAGCTGCCCGCAGGCGCCGTCGATCTCGCGGCCGCGGGTGTCGCGGACCGTCGTCGGGATGCCCTTGGCTTCGAGCCGGCGCACGAACTCGCGCTCGTCGGCCGGGTCGGACGCCGTCCACTTCGACCCCGGCGTGGGGTTGAGCGGGATCAGGTTCACGTGCACCCAGCCCCAGTCGCCGCGCTCCTGGAGCACGTCGCCGAGCAGGTCGGCCCGCCAGGCCTGGTCGTTGATGCCGCGCATCATCGCGTACTCGATCGAGACCCGGCGCTTGGTGACGCGCGCGTAGTTCCAGGCGGCGTCGACGGTCTCGGCGACGGAGAAACGGGTGTTGATCGGCACCAGCTCGTTGCGCAGCTCGTCGTCGGGAGCGTGCAGCGACAGCGCGAGGGTCACCGGGATGCCCTCCTCGGTCAGCTGGTTGATCCGCGGCACCAGGCCGACGGTCGAGACGGTGATGCCCCGCGCGGACATCCCGAGGCCCTCGGGGGCCGGGTCGACCAGGCGTCGTACGGCGCCGATGACGGCCTTGTAGTTGGCCAGCGGCTCCCCCATGCCCATGAAGACCACGTTGGAGACCCGGCCGGGTCCGCCGGGGACCTCGCCGCGCGCCATCGACCGGGCGCCGGCCACGACCTGCTCGACGATCTCGGCGGTCGACATGTTGCGCTGCAGGCCGCCCTGGCCGGTCGCGCAGAACGGGCAGGCCATGCCGCAGCCGGCCTGGCTCGAGACGCAGACGGTGGCGCGGTCGGGGTAGCGCATCAGCACCGACTCGACCAGCGCTCCGTCGAAGAGCTTCCAGAGGGTCTTGCGCGTCGTACCGCGGTCGGCCTCCATGGTGCGCAGCGGCGTCATCAGGTCCGGCAGCAGCGCGGCCACGAGCTCGTCGCGCTGTGCGGCCGGCAGATCGGTCATCTCGGCCGGGTCGTCGACGAGGCGCGCGAAGTAGTGGTTCGAGAGCTGCTTGGCCCGGAAGCCCGGCAGCCCGAGCTCCTTGAGCCGCTCGACGCGCTCGTCGAGCGCGAGGTCGGCGAGGTGCGGCGGCGGCTTCTTGCGGCCGCGCGGCTCGTCGAAGACGAGGGGCAGGGTGGTGCGCTCTGAGTCGGACATCAGGCCCCGATCATCCCATCCGGGTGGTCGGTGGCGCGATTCGCCGGATCGATGCCTAGGACTGGTAGGTGACCATGTACCAGAGCACGAGGGCGGCCACGCCGCCGACGACCAGCGCGGTGCTGACCATGCCGATCACCATGTAGATCCCGAACCGCCGCGTCCGCTTGGCGATGATCAACCCGACCGGCACCGCCAGGGTCACCAGCACGAACGGGAACAGGTCCTCGGCGGTGTGTTACTCGAAGATCCAGTTCAGGATCGCCGCGAACAGCCCCGGCACCACGATCACGAACGCCAGCCCGGTGAAGAAGCCGGTGATCGCCGTGAACGTCGGGTGGTCGCGGTGCCACCAGTCCGGAGCCTTGTCCGTCGTGGGCGGGACTTCCTGGTCGGTGGGCATCACGTCGATGCTAGGCCCAGATCCGCGCGGAGGGCGTCCGGCATGCCGGGGACGGTCAGAAGACGAGGTAGTGCAGGACCAGCCAGGTCGGCGCGATCGTCGCCAGCAGCGAGTCGAGGCGATCCATCAGGCCGCCGTGCCCGGGGACGACCTGGCTCATGTCCTTGATCCCGAGGTCGCGCTTGATGACCGACTCGCACAGGTCACCCAGGGTGGCCATCACCACCGCGATCAGGCCGAGGACGAGGCCGACCCACCAGTCGCCGTCGAGCAGGTAGACGACGAGCGCCCAGCCGGCGAGCAGACAGAAGACGATCGAGCCGGCGAAGCCCTCCCACGACTTCTTCGGGGAGATCACCGGCGCCATCGGGTGCTTGCCGAACAGCACGCCGGCGACGTATCCGCCCGTGTCAGAGGCGACCGTGATCGCGATGAACGTGATGATGCCCTGCACCCCCGGGTCGTCGAGGCCGTGGGCGTTGAGGCCGCCGCCCTCGGAGAGGAGCAGGGCGACGAACGACCCGAGGAAGGGCACGTAGATCAGGCTGAACACCGAGGCCGTTGCGTTCTGGACGTAGCCGTCGATGCCGCGCTTCAACAGCCACAGCATGGTCGCGAGCGCGGAGACCGCCGTGGCCGTGACCAGCGCGGGCGTCCCCCAGAAGTAGGCGACGACGACCATTACAACGCCGCCGAGCATCAGCGGCTGCTCGGGGAGCTCGATGTCCTTGGCCCGGAAGCCCTTGTGCAGCTCCCAGATCGCGACCACCACGGCGATCGCGACGATCACCATGAACGCCGTCTTCCAGAAGAGCAGCGACAGGAGGATCGCGCCGACCAGCACGGCCGCGGAGGTGATGGCGGCCGGCAGGTCGCGGCCGGCGCGGCCGTGGTCCTTCTTCGGCGGCTCGACCGGGGGCCCGGGGGGAGGTGGAGTGGCCGGCGTGATGGCGTCGGTCATGCGTCGGCGAGCTGCTCAGACCTCGAGCAGCTCGGACTCCTTGTTCTTGAGCATCTCGTCGATGGCGTCCGTGTGCTTCTTGGTCAGGCCGTCGAGCCGCTTCTCGGCTCCGGTGACGTCGTCCTTGCCGACCTCGCCGTCCTTCTCGAGCTTCTCCAGGCCCTGCTTGGCCGCACGACGCAGGTTGCGTACGGCGACCCGGCCGTCCTCGGCCTTGGCCTTGGCGACCTTGATGTACTCCTTGCGACGCTCCTCGGTCAGCTCCGGGAAGACGCAGCGGAGCATCTTGCCGTCGTTGGAGGGGTTCACGCCGAGGTCGGAGTCGCGGATCGCGCGCTCGATGTTGCCCATCGCGCCCACGTCGTACGGCTGGATCAGGATGATCCGGGCCTCCGGCGCGGTGAACGAGGCCAGCTGCTGGAGCGGGGTCGGCGAGCCGTAGTAGTCGACGACGATCTTGCTGAACATGCTCGGCTGGGCCCGGCCTGCCCGGATCGCGGCGAACTCCTCGCGCGTCGACTCGACCGACTTGTCCATCTTGCTGTCGGCCTCGTTGAGGATGTCGTTGATCACGGGTGCTCCTTCGATGTCCAAGCAGGGAACGTAGGGGTCCAGCGGGTGTCGCGCGGGAGTGCGGCGTCAGCCCGCGTGGACGAGCGTGCCAATCTTCTCACCCTGGACGACCCGCAGGATGTTGCCCTCCGGCTCCATGCCGAACACGACCATGGGCAACTTGTTCTCGCCGCAGAGCGCGAACGCCGTCTGGTCCATGATCCGCAGGCCGCGCGACATCGCCTCGTCGTAGGTCAGCTCGTCGAACTTCGTCGCGGTCGGGTCGAGGTGCGGGTCGGCGGTGTAAACCCCGTCGACGCCGCTCTTGGCGACCAGGACGACGTCGCACTTGCTCTCGAGGGCGCGCTGGACGGCCACGGTGTCGGTGGAGAAGAACGGCATGCCCATGCCGGCGCCGAAGATCACGACACGGCCCTTCTCCATGTGGCGGATCGCGCGCCGCGGGATGTACGGCTCGGCGACCTGACCCATCGTGATGGCGGTCTGCACGCGCGTCTCCACGCCCATCTTCTCCAGGAAGTCCTGGAGCGCCAGGCAGTTCATCACGATGCCGAGCATGCCCATGTAGTCGGCACGGACCCGGTCCATGCCGCGCTGGTGGAGCTCGGCGCCGCGGAAGAAGTTGCCACCACCGGTCACGACCGCGATCTGGACGCCGGCCCGCGAGACCGCCGCGATCTCACGGGCGACCGTCTGCACGACGTCGGGATCGACGCCCACCTTGCCACCGCCGAACACCTCGCCGGACAACTTCAGCAGGACGCGCTTGTAACCGGTCACGGGCGGCTCCTTCGTACGACGGGCGGGATCCGAACATGCGAGAAGGCCGGTCCGATGATCAGTTTTCCTGTCATCGAGCCGGCCTCCTCACGTGGTCTGCCTAGAACCTAGTCGATCAGGCTCCGACCTCGAAACGGGCGAACCGCTTCAGGGTGGTGCCGGCCTCGTCCAGGACGGCCTTCACGGTCTTCTTGTTCTCCGTGACCGACGGCTGCTCGAGCAGCACGACGTCCTTGAAGAACCCGTTGACGCGACCCTCGGTGATCTTGGCGATCGCCTGCTCGGGCTTGCCCTCCTCGCGGGAGGTCTTCTCGGCGATGTCGCGCTCGTGGGCGACGACGTCGGCGGGCACCTCCTCGCGGGTGAGGTACTGCGGGCGCATCGCGGCGATCTGCATCGC
>JAOPXG010000095.1 GCA_025965275.1 Nocardioides sp. | reverse complement strand
CCGGGTCAACGTCAGCCTCGACACCGTCCGGCCCGAGACCTTCCTCGAGATCACTCGTCGCGCCCGGCTCGACGACGTCCTGGCCGGGCTCGCCGCCGCGCAGGCCGCCGGGCTCGGGCCGGTGAAGGTCAACGCCGTGCTGATGCGCGACGTCAACGACGACCAGGCGGCCGAGCTGCTGCGCTGGGCGGTCGACGAGGGCTACGAGCTGCGCTTCATCGAGCAGATGCCGCTCGACGCCCAGCACGGCTGGAGCCGGGACGGCATGATCACGGCCGACGAGATCCTCACCCGACTGGAGAAGGAGTTCGTCCTGACTCCGGCCGCCGAGCCACGGGGGAGCGCTCCGGCCGAGCTCTTCGCGGTCGACGGCGGCCCGGCCACCGTCGGGGTGATCGCCTCGGTGACCCGACCCTTCTGCGGCGACTGTGACCGGGTGCGGCTCACCGCCGACGGTCAGATCCGCAACTGTCTCTTCGCCCGCGAGGAGTCCGACCTGCGTGCGTCGCTGCGCTCCGGCGCGAGTGACGAGGAGATCGCGGACCGCTGGGTGGTGGCGATGCTCGGCAAGCGTGCCGGCCACGGCATCGATGACCCGACCTTCCTCCAGCCCGACCGGCCGATGTCCGCCATCGGCGGATAGCTGCCGGGGTTTCGAGACGGTTGCTAACGCAACCTCCTCAACCAGCGGGCTGGTGCGGGACGACGTCCTTGAGGAATCCGCGCGCGCCGAGGAACTCCGAGAGTGACGTCCGGTGGTCGTCGCAGGCCAGCCAGGTCTTCCGGCGCTCGGGCGTGTGCAGCTTGGGGTTGTTCCAGAGCAGCTGCCACGTCGCGGGCGCCTGGCACCCCTTCGCCGAGCACAGGTCGACGTCAGCCTCGGTCACGGTGTCCTCTCCGGCGACATGTGAATGGTGCCGGACAGCCACGGGGGAAGCTGTCCGGCACCACCGCGAACCGAGACGGGGGAGACCCGGCTCGCGTCCGGCAGTCTGCCACTTGGCGAAACGAAGTCAAGGACGGTCTGACCCGGTGTCGGGCTCCGATTCCGGCCCGGCGGTGAGCTCGGGGCGACCGTACTGGCTGTCGATGAGCGAGAATCCGTCGGATTTCGAACTGGTCGCGTTGGCCATCACGACCGCGATGTACGGCAGGATCAGCGCCCCCGCGATCAGGATCGGCCACAGCCAGCCGACGTGCGCCAGGGCGGCGACGATCGCTCCCACGAAGCAGAGCGACCGCAGGCTCATCGAGAGGAGGTAGCGCTTCTGCCGGGTGGCGATGTCGACGTCGCGGCTCGACGCGGCGGTGGTGATGCGGACCGCCTCGTCCTGCTCACGTCGCAGGTCCCGGGCCATGACCGCAACTGTACGTCGGTAGTGTCAGCCACCCACGCTCGCTACGGAGGTCACCATGTCCAACCGCACCTACCGCGTCTCCGAGATCGTCGGCACCTCGCCCGACGGCATCGACGCAGCCATCCGCAACGGCGTCGAGCGCGCCGGCAAGACGCTGCGCCACCTGGACTGGTTCGAGGTCACCCAGGTCCGCGGCCAGGTCAAGGACGGCGTCGTCGAGCACTTCCAGGTCGGCATCAAGGTCGGCTTCCGGCTCGAGGACGACTAGGGCCCGCCGCAGCCCATTTCGGCGTACCCGGCAGTAGTCGCTAGCGTCGCTCACGTGAGCGAAACCGAGGAGTCCACGGCCAGGTCCGTCCTGGTCACCGGCGGCAACCGCGGAATCGGTCGCGCGATCGCGGAGGCGTTCGTCGCGAACGGCGACAAGGTCGCCGTCACGACGCGCAACGGCGGTGCGCCCGAGGGTGCGCTCGACGTGCGCTGCGACATCACCGACGCCGAGCAGGTCGAGGCGGCCTTCGCGACCGTCGAGGAGGCACACGGGCCGGTCGAGGTGCTGGTGGCCAACGCCGGCATCACCGCCGACACGCTGCTCCTGCGGATGTCCGACGACGACTGGTCCTCGGTGATCGACACCAACCTCACCGGCTCCTTCCGTCTCGCCAAGCGCGCCTCCAAGGGCATGCTGCGGCTCCGCCGCGGCCGGATCGTCTTCATCTCCTCGGTGGTCGGCCTCACCGGCTCCGCCGGACAGGTCAACTACGCGGCGTCGAAGTCCGGCCTGGTCGGCATGGCCCGCTCGATCGCCCGGGAGCTCGGCTCGCGGTCGATCACCGCGAACGTCGTCGCGCCGGGCTTCATCGAGACCGACATGACCGGGGTGCTCACCGACGAGCAGAAGGCGCTCATCAAGGCGCAGGTGCCGCTAGGACGGTACGGCGCCGCGGAGGAGATAGCAGAGACCGTGCTGTGGCTGACCGGCCCCGGCGCGTCGTACGTCACCGGGGCCGTCATCCCGGTCGACGGTGGACTCGGAATGGGGCACTGACCTATGACTGGCATTCTCGACGGCAAGCGGATCCTGGTGGCCGGCGTGACGATGGACAGCTCCATCGGATTCGCCACGGCCAAGGTCGCGCAGGAGCAGGGCGCGACCGTGCTGATCTCGAACTTCGGCCGGGCGCTCGGCATCACCCGCCGGATCGCGAAGCGGCTGCCCGTCGAGCCGCCGGTGCTCGAGCTCGACGTCACCGACGA
Organism: Nocardioides sp.; assembly: GCA_025965275.1. Lineage (GTDB taxonomy): Bacteria > Actinomycetota > Actinomycetes > Propionibacteriales > Nocardioidaceae > Nocardioides. The sequence goes on along the minus strand of JAOPXG010000095.1, from coordinate 16,257 downwards.
CGAGCACCTCGCCCGGCTGCCCGAGCTGGTGCGCGAGCACGTCGACGGGCTCGACGGCGTCGTCCACTCGATCGCGTACGGCAACCCCGAGACGCTGCTCGGCGGGAAGTTCCTGACCGGTCCGTGGCCGGACGTCGCGCAGGCCGTGCAGGTCTCGGCGTACTCCCTGAAGTCCCTCGCGGAGGCCTGCCGGCCGCTGATGAGTGAGGGCGGCTCCGTGGTCGGGATGACCTTCGACGCGACCGTCGCCTGGCCGGCGTACGACTGGATGGGCGTGGCCAAGGCCGCGCTCGAGTCGACGTCGCGCTACCTGGCCCGGGACCTCGGCCCCCACGGGATCCGCTGCAACCTGGTCTCCGCGGGTCCGCTCAAGACCCTGGCCGCGAAGGCGATCCCCGGCTTCGAGGAGCTGGAGTCGATGTGGAGCGAGCGCGCCCCGCTGGGCTGGGACAACACCGACCAGCAGCCGACGGCCGAGGCCGTGTGTGCGCTGCTGTCCGACTTCTTCCGCGCCACCACCGGCGAGATCATCCACGTCGACGGCGGCCTGCACGCGATGGGTGCCTAGCGCCACTGACCGGTAGCGTGCCCGCGTGGCCTCACTCGTCGAGCTCCGTGTCCTCGAGGGACCGAACCTCTACTTCCCTCGCGCCGCCATCAAGCTGACGCTGGACATCAGCGCGCTGTCCGGGGTGTCGGAGGAGACGGCGTCCCGCTTCGCGAAGCGGATCGGGCTGGCCAACGCCCGCCCCGGGGCGCCCGACTCCGGCTTCCGCCAGCGGTTCGCGCTGCGAGCGGTGAGCCGGCTGGTGCGGGCGGTCGCAGGCGAGTCCGGTACGGCGCGCCTCGGCGTGCGCGTCCGGCCGACGTCCGACCAGCACCAGATCGTCGTCGCCTACCCGTGGGTGCACCGCGAGCGCGCCCAGGTGATGGGCCGCGCGGTCGCCGAGGTGCTCGACGCCATCCAGACCCCGGAGCTGGAGGAGGCCGTCAGCGCCGCCGCCGAGCGCGTCCACGCCGCCGAACCGGGCGCCCGGCCGCACACGCTGACCCCGAAGGTCCCGGTCGTGGCCGTCACGGGCACCAACGGCAAGACGACGACCTCGAGGATGATCGCCCACCTCGCGCGCACCGACGGCCGCGTCGTCGGCTGGTCGAACACGGACGGCATCTACATCGACGGCGAGCTGGTCGAGGCCGGCGACTACTCCGGACCGAGCGGCGCCGGGCGGGTGCTCGCCCACGACAACGTGCGCTTCGCCGTCACCGAGACCGCCCGCGGCGGGATCCTGCTCAAGGGCATCGGCCTGACCCGCAACGACGTCTCGGTCGTCACCAACGTCTCCGCCGACCACCTCGGCCTCCAGGGCATCGACACCGTCGACCAGCTCGCCGAGGTGAAGTCCGTCGTCGCCAGGATCACCCGCAAGGACGGCTGGGCGGTCCTCAACGCCGACGACCCGCGCGTGCTCGCGATGCGCTCGGTGATCAAGGCCCAGCCGTGGGTCTTCTCCCGCGACCCGGACTCGCCGGCCATCCGCGAGGTGCTCTCGGCGGGGGGCCGCGCCACCACCGTGATCGACGGCTGGGTGGCGGTGCTGCTGCCGGACGCCGACCCCGACCCGCTGATCGAGCTGGTCGACGTGCCGATGACGCTCGCCGGACTGTCCCGCTTCAACGTCGAGAACACCCTCGCGGCCGTGTCCGCGTCGCTCGCAGCCGGCATCGCGCGCGAGGTCGTGATCGGAGGCCTGCGGACGTTCCTCCCGGACGCCGAGCACAACCCGGGGCGGATGAACTTCTTCTCCCTCGGCGACGTCTCGGTGGTCATCGACCTGGCCCACAACGAGGCCGGGCTCGAGGCCCTGATCGAGATCATGAACGGCGTACGCCGCCCCGGCAGCCGGCTGCTGCTCGGGCTCGGCGTCGTGGGCGACCGGCAGGACGACCTGATCGAGAAGCTCGGCGAGATCGCGGCGCGCGACAGCGACGTGGTGGCGATCGGCCACAAGGAGAGGTATTTCCGGGGCCGCACGGCCGAGGAGCTGGAGGCGCTGATGCGCGCCGGCGCCGAGCGGGTCGGCGTCACCGGGATCCCGGCGTACCCCACCGAGGTCGCCTGCCTCTCCGCGCTGGTCGGCCAGGCGCTCCCGGGGGACGTCGTCGGCCTGATGTGCCACGCGGAGCGCCAGGAGGTCTACGACTGGATCGCCGAGCAGGGCGGCACCCCGGACCAGCCCGAGACGCTTGCGGCGAAGGTGCGCGAGGCCCGCGCCTGAGAAGGTGGTCGCATGGAGAAACGCAGGCTGGGTCGGCTGGAGCACCGGAGCTCGGTGCTGATCTAACGGCGCCGCGGCGCTCGGCGACGTCACGCAGGACGTCGCGGACCGCTCCGTGCAGGAGGCCCTCGACGGGGGCATCAACCACATCGACGTCGCGGCCGACTACGGCGACGCCGAGCTGCGGCTCGGCCCGTGGATGCGCGACGTCCGGGACCGGATCTTCCTGGCCACGAAGACCGGCCGTCGTGACCGGGACTCGGCCTGGCGCGAGATCAACTCCTCGCTCGAGCGGCTCCAGACCGACCACGTCGACCTGCTCCAGCTGCACGCCGTCGGCGACCTCGCCGAGCTCGATGCCGCGACCGGTCAGGGCGGCGCACTCGAAGCGGCGGTCCGCGCCCAGGAGGAGGGTCTGGTCGGCGCGATCGGCATCACCGGCCACGGCCACGACGCGCCGTCGACCCACCTCGAGGCGCTGCGTCGGCACCCGTTCGCCACGGTGCTGACGCCGCTCAACGCGGTGCTCTGGCGCAACGAGTCCTACCGAGGGGACTACGAGGCCCTGGTCGAGGAGGTACGCCGCCAGGACGTCGGCCTGATGACCATCAAGACCGTGTCGCGGCGCACCTGGCCCGCAGGCACCGAGCACACGGCGACCACCTGGTACGAGCCGTACGACGACCAGGCCCGGATCACGGCGGCGGTCTCCTGGGCGCTCGCCCACGAGGAGGTGGCGGGCCTCCCCACGGCCGGCGACGTCCGGCTCCTGGGCATGCTGCTGGCGGCCGAGCAGGCCCGCGTCGACGTCGCCGAGGCCGAGCGCCGGCTCGCCGTGGACGACGCGTACTCGTCGCCGTTCGTCGCCATGCCCGGGTGACGTCCGCCGCCTGAGGGCGTCAGCGCAGACGCGCCGCGACCACCGTGACGTCGTCGCGAAGGCGCTCGTCGGCCAGCGCGGCGAGGCCGTCGACCAGCTCCTCGAGGGGCCCCCGGGCCAGCTCCGCGGCGCGTCGGCGGAGCCGCTCGATCCCTGCGTCGATGTCGCGGTCGCGGGACTCGACGACGCCGTCGGTCACCAGGACCACGACCGAGCCCGGCTCCACCGTGACCTGGTGGGAGGTGCGCTCGAGGCGGGGCAGGACGCCCAGCGGTGCCCCGGAGCCGTCGGCGACGACGGTGGCGGTCCCGTCGGGCCGCACCACCAGCAGCGGCACGTGACCCGCGTTGCACAGGTCGAGCGTCCCGGTCTCCGGCTCCAGCCGCAGGGCGGCAGCGGTGACGAACTGCTCCGGCGCGTCCCGCACGATCAGGTGGTCGGCTGCCTGGAGCAGCGCCGCCGGGGACGACTCGACGGTCAGCAGGCCGCGGATGCCGGCGCGCACGTGGATCATTGTGGTGGCGGCGCGGACGCCGCGGCCCATCACGTCGCCGACGACGAGCACCAGACCCCCGGTCGGGGTCGCGAGCGCGTCGTACCAGTCGCCGCCCACCTGCTCGAGGTCGTCGCCGCCGGGTGCGTAGTACGCCGCGATCTCGAACCGCTCCAGCGTCGGCAGCGGGCTCGCGGCCAGGCTGGACTGGAGCTCCTCGGAGATCGACGTGGTGTGCCGGAACAGCTCGGCACGAGCCTCGGCGATCGCCCGCTGGGAGGCGAGGGTGTCGAGCAGCTGCTCGTCCTCCTTCGACACGGCGTGGTCGCCCACGATCGCCCGCACCCGTTCCAGGCCGGCCTCGTGGACGAAGGCGACCTGGTCGGGGGTCAGCGCCTCGGAGAAGTCCGCGGTCACCTGCTGGAGCAGCAGCGCCCGCGCGGCCGCGTCGTCCTGGCGCTGCTGCATCTGGATGCGGGTGGTGACGTCCTGGACGCACCCGATCGTGCCGGCCAGGTTGCCGTCGGCGTCGACGAGGACCTTGCCGTGCGCCTCGATCCACGTCGGCCGGCCGTCGGGCCGCACGATCCGGTTGCGCAGCACGTACGTCGAGCGCTCCTCCATCGCCTTGGCCACGATCGCGATGGCCTCGGCCTGGTCGTCCGGGTGGATGCTGGCCACCCACGCGTCCCAGGTGCCGTCGAACCCGCCCTGCGGGAGACCGTAGATGTGGTGCATCTGGGCGTCCCAGACGTTGGTGCCGTCGAGGGCGTTCCAGTGCCAGGTGCCGAGCTCGGCGGCCGCGTGGGCGAGGCGGAGCCGGGTCTCGCTCTCGAGTGCCTCGGCCTCGGCGCGGCGGATGTCGGTCATGTCCTCGAGGCCGATGATGGTGCCGATGACCGTGCCCTCGGCGTCCCGGATCGGCGTCCCGGACACCGCGGCCACCACCGCGTCGGCACCGGGCCGGTGGATCATCAGGTCGCCGCGCCAGCCCGTGCCCTCGAGCACGGCGGAGAGCGGCAGCGCCTCGTCCGGGTCGGTGGCGTCACCGACCAGCTCCGTGACGACGCGGCCGACCAGCTCGCCGGCGCTCCGGTCGAAGATCGCGGTCGCGGCGTCGTTGGCGAAGGTGACGGCCCCGCCGGTGTCGGTGGCGAGCAGCGCGAGGCTCAGCGCGTGCAGCAGCTGGAGCTCGTCGGTGTAGCGCTGCACGGTGGCTCCTCCCGGTTCCGGGCTGCACGTGACGGGCCCAGATGGGATGCCCTCGGGTCGCTGATTATCCACGGCGAAGCCGTGGCGACGTGCTCGATTCGCCGAGTCCGAACCCCAGTCTTTTCCGCCACCAGTGGTGGATTCGGCTGCGAGCCGCTGGCCCGGTTGCTCCACTGGACGCCATGTTCTACTGGCGCCCCCGGACTACCGTCGCCGCCACCACGGTGCTGTGCCTCGGCCTCGTGCTGGCGCCGGCGGAGGCGGGCGCGGTCCTCCCCGATCCGTTCGCTCCCACCACGCCGGCCGTCACCGGGTCGAACCCCGGAGTCGGCGCGCTCCAGCTCAGTGCCGTCGTGTCGAGTGAGGGCCCGCCGCCCACGACGGCGGTCGTGGTGTTCGAGGTGGACGGGCGCACGCCGGTCGCGGTCCCGCTGGGGCGGTCCGTGATCGTCGGCCAGCACGGTGATCGGCCGGGCCCGGACGCCGTCACCGCGGTCGTCGGCTTCACCGGTCTGGACCCGCACGGGACCTACCACGCCACCGCCACCTACGTGCCCGACGAGGGGAGCGGGGCCGAGGACTCCGCCTCCGAGGTGACCACCACGCTGGCCAGGACGGTCGACGAGAGCACCCTGGCGTTCAACCCCCACGCTCGCGGCCGGGCCGTCGAGCTGTTGTTCTCCGTGCAGGCCTACCCCCCGAACGCCGTCGTCGGCAGGGTGGTCGTCCGCGACCTGTCCCAGGGCGGCGTGGCGGTGAGCCGGCGTCGTCACGTGCGAGCGGGCCAGGCGGGCTTCACGACCCTCAGGAACGTCGGTCGTGGGGTGCACCGCTACCGGGCCAGGTTCATCCCCCTGCCGCGCCTCGCCGAGACCCTGGCTCAGCCCGACGTGACGTCGAGGTCGCCCTCGACGACCAGCGCCGTCAGACCGGTCTCGGAGCGGGTCTCGTGCTCCTCGTACGGCTCCCAGATCGCGACCTGACCCGGGCCGATCTCGACCGGGTCGCCGTACGAGCCGGAGACGATGGCGTCGCCGACGAGCACCGCGAGGACCTGGCGGCCCTGGGCGGGATGCCGGCCGATCACGCCACCTGCCTTGAGACGTACGACGACCAGGTGGGCGTCGGCGACCAGGCCGAATGCCCCCACGCTGAAGCCCGAGCTGTCGTGCGCGTCGTTCGGGCGGGCGGGAAAGCCCTCCAGCGAGAGGATCCTCAAGTCAGGCGTCCGACGGCGCGGGCGCGTAGTCGGGGTCGGCGGCGGGGGAGTCGGCGTTGGCGCCGGAGCCGGGCTGGGCCTGGTGCGACCAGGACTCGAGCTCGGCCATCACCTCGGCGTGCTTGTCCACGCAGACGACCACCAGGTCGCCGCGGTTGGCCCGCGACAGCGCGTGCCGGACGGCGTCGAGCTCGTCGATCACGACCTCCAGCTGCTTGCAGCGGGTGCCCTCGGCCATCGCCGCGCGCACGCCATCCGCCACCAGCGCGGAAACCTCGCCCCGTTCGCGGCCCCGCAGCTGGGCGTCCTCGCGGACGACGACCACGTCGAAGTGCTGGGCCGCGATGTGGCCGAGCTCGACCATGTCCTGGTCGCGCCGATCGCCCGCGGTCGCGATGATGCCGATCCGCGACGGCCGGGCCAGCTCGTGGGACGACTCGAGCGAGTCGCCGACCCGGTCGACGAAGTCGCCGAGCATCTTCATGCCGGGCGCGTTGTGACAGTAGTCGACGATCACGTTCACGCCGTCGACGTCGACCTCGTTGAGGCGGCCGGGTGAGAGGTAGTAGTTGGTGGAGAACGTGCGCAGGCCCTGCCGGATGTCGTGCAGCGGCGCGCCGGCGGCGAACGCCGCGGCAGCCGCGGCCAGGGAGTTCTGGACGTTCATCCGGGCCCGGCCGCTGAAGGTGGCCGGGAGGAGGTGGGTCCAGGCCAACTGCATCTCGCGACGGCCGTGCTTGACGACGATCATCTCGCCGCGCTCCGACGGCTCGAGCACCAGCGCCTTGCCGCCGCGGCGGCAGTGAGCGTCGATCATGTCGCGGGTCTCGCTGCCCGGCTCCTCCATCGAGAACCAGACGACCTGTCCCGAGCAGCGGCGGCGCATCTCGCGCACCAGCGGGTCGTCGGCGTTCAGCACGGCGTGCCCGTCGCGGGGCACCGCCTCGACGAGGACGGCCTTCACGTCGGCGAGCTGCTCGACGGTGTCGATGCCGCGCAGGCCGAGGTGGTCGGGCTGCACGTTGAGGACCACCGCGACGTCGTTGCGCTCGTAGCCGAGGCCCTCGCGCAGGATGCCGCCGCGGGCCACCTCGAAGACCGCGAAGTCGACGCGCGGGTTCTGCAGGACCATCCGGGCCGACCGCGGGCCGGACGCGTCGGAGCGGATCAGCAGCCGCTCGTCGATCACGACGCCGTCGGTCGAGGTCATGCCGACCTTGCGGCCCATGCCCTTGAAGATGTGGGAGATCATCCGCGACGTGGTCGTCTTGCCGTTGGTGCCGGTGACGGCCACGATCGGGATCCGCGACGGCGCGCCGGGCGGGAAGAGCATGTCGACGACCGGCTTGGCGATGAACTGCGGCTCGCCGATCGTCGGGTGCGTGTGCATCCGGAAGCCGGGCGCGGCGTTGACCTCGCAGATCGCGCCGCCGGTCTCGCGGACCGGCTCGGTGATGTCGGGACAGATGAAGTCGATGCCGGCGATGTCGAGCCCGATCATCCGGGCCGCCTCCTCGGCGATCTCGACGTTCTCGGGGTGCGCCTCCAAGGTGCGGTCGATGGAGATGCCGCCGGTCGACATGTTGCCGGTGAGGGCGAACTTGACCGTCGTACCCTCCGGCGGCACGTCGTCGAGCGCGAAGCCCTGCTCGCGGACCAGCTCGACCGCGGCGTCGTCGACCTTGATCCGGGTGAGGACCTTCTCGTGGCCGACGCCGCGGCGCGGGTCGGCGTTCGCGAGCTCGACCAGCTGCTCGACGGTGCTGGTGCCGTCGCCGGTGACCGATGCGGGGACGCGCTCCGCGATCGCGGCCATCCGGCCGTCGATGATCAGGCAGCGGTAGTCCTTGCCGACGATCTGCGACTCGACCAGGACGATGCCGCGCCGGGACTCGGCCTTCGCGATCTCGAACGCCGCTCGGACGTCGGCCTCGTTCTCGTTGTCCAGGATCACGCCGCGCCCCTGGTTGCCGTCCAGCGGCTTGAGCACGACGGGGTAGCCGATCCGCTCGGCCGCGCGCACGGCCTGGTCGACGCTGCGCATCACCTCCTGCTTGGGCACGGGGAGCCCCGCCGCGCCCAGCAACGTCGTCGTGAGGTCCTTGTCGGAGGCGATGTCGACGGCGATCGAGCTCGTCGCGGACGTCATCGTGGCGCGGATCCGCTTCGCGTGCGCGCCGTGGCCGAGCTGGACGAGGGAGTGCTGGTTGAGCCGCAGCCACGGGATGTCGCGCGACACTGCCTCGTCGAGGATCGCCTGGGTCGACGGCCCGAAGGCGGTCCGCTCGGCGCGCAGGATGTAGGACTCGAGCTCGGCCTGCCAGTCGAACTCGGGATCGGCCTCGACCAGGTGGTTGACGAGGCGTACGGCGAGCCGACCCGCCGCGAGGCCGACCTGCTCGTCAGCGAACCCGTAGATGACGTTGTAGACGCCCGGACGGCCCTTGACCTGGCGGGTCTTGCCGCGCCGGATGTCGTGGCCGACGACCTGCTCGAGCGCGAGCGCGGTGTGCTCGGCGACGTGGCCCAGCCAGGTGCCCTCGTTGAGCCGCTCGACGAAGCCGCCACGGCGTCCGCGGGAGCAGGAGTGCTGGCGCAGGCCGGGCAGCATCTCCAGGAGGTTGTCGGTGAACCCGGGGATCGTGTTGCTGGGGAACTTCTCGAGCACGCCGAGGTCGACGACGAGGTGGATGGCCTTCTCGTACGACCACACGTTGGCGCCGCGGTAGACGCGGGTCTCGAGGATGGTCAGGTCCGGGGTGGGGCGTTCACTCATGAATGGTTCCGTCCGAGTGCGAGTCGTGGGGCTTGCGCCCGCGGGCGAGCCGGCGGCGAAGGGTCGTGGGGGAGACGTCGCCCGCCGCGATGTCGCGGGCCATCTGTCTCAGATCGCGGCCCGCCTCGGCCATCTCGGCCGCCTCCGCAGCGTCGGCGACCGCGGCCGCGGGGATCAGGCTGCGGGTCGTCAGGTCGAACGTCGATCCGCCGGGCAGCACGTGCAGCACAACGCCCGAGGCGAGCAGGGGTGACGACCGCTTCGCCTCGTGGGCGTTGGTCACGATCCGGGACGGGTCCATGACCGTGACCGAGCCCTTGCCGATCACCGTGAGCACCTCGTGCTCCTCGCCGTCGACGAGGGTGTCCTCGACCACGGCGGCGGTGTCCTCGTCGACGCCGATGCCGAGCAGGGAGGGGGACTGGGCGACGATCATCAGCAGCCGGCCGTAGCGGTTGCGCTGGTCGAAGTGCTGGTCGATGACCGACGACTGGAGCAGGCCGAGCCCGCCGGCGACCTGGGTCATCCGCTGCTTGGGGGTCGCGCCGCCGACACCGAAGGCCACCATGTGGCTCGACTGGATGCTCGCGCCGGCCGACGTGCCGCCGACGACCACGCCCTTGCGGTGCGCCTCGACGATGGCGTCGCCGAGGGGGGTGCCCGCGACCACGCTGGACAGCTTGAGCTGGTTGCCGCCGGTCATGAAGATGCCGGTCGCCTTGGCCAGCTGCTCGACCAGGTCCTCGTCGTGGGCGTCGGCGCGGGTCTCGGGGCGTACGGCGACCACCTCGGCGGCGCCGAGCTTGCGGAAGACCGCGTCGTACAGCTCGACCACCTCGGACCCGAGCGACGACGCGGTCGGGATCACGGCGATCCGGGCCTCGCTCCCACCGCTGGCGGCGACGAACTCACCGAGGACCGCGCGCTTGCCGAGCTTGTCCTCGGCGCCGCCGATGATCATGAGAGGTCCCCTGGGCATGACAGCGAGGCTAGCGGCTGGGACAGTTGGCGTCGTGAGGAGCATCGCCGTGATGAGGCACGCGAAGGCGGAACAGGACGGGCCGACCGACTTCGAGCGGCCGCTCGCGGAGCGCGGGCACCGCGATGCCGCGGACGCGGGTGCCTGGCTGGCTGCGGCGGGTTTCGAGCCCGACCACGCGTTGGTCTCCGCCGCGCTGCGCACCCGCGAGACGTGGGAGAGCGTCGCCGGGGGAGCCGACTGGGAGCTCGACCCGGACCTCGACCGTGGCCTCTACGCCGCCGGCCCGGACTCCGCGCTCGACCTGGTGCGCCTGGTCGACGACGACGTGCGCCGGCTCCTGGTGATCGGCCACAACCCGACCATGGCCGTGGTCGCGCAGCTGCTCGACGACGGGGACGGCGACGACGAGGTGGCCACCGAGATGGCCTCCGGGTATCCCACCAGCGCGGTCGCGGTCTTCGAGTACGACGGGTCGTGGGCCGACATCGCCGAGGGCACGGGCCGGCTGGTCGCGTTCCACGTCGGGCGCGGTTGAGCGGCTCAGACCGGGGGTGAGGGCGTGACGATGCCGGCCTCGGCGTCGGCGGCCTCGATCTCCTCGCGGGAGATGCCGAGGAGGTACATGATCGCGTCGAGGTACGGCACGTTGACCGACGTGTCCGCGGCGTCGCGCACCAGGGGCTTGGCGTTGTAGGCGATGCCGAGGCCCGCGGCGTTGAGCATGTCGAGGTCGTTGGCACCGTCGCCGATGGCGATCACCGCCTCGTCGGGCAGCCCGATCTCGGCGGCGAACTCGCGGAGGGCGCTGGCCTTGCCGGCCCGGTCGACCACGGCGCCGACGATCTGGCCGGTGAGCACGCCGTCGACGATCTCGAGCTCGTTGGCGCGCGAGAAGTGGATGCCGAGGTCCTCGGCGAGCCGGTCGGTGATCTGGCTGAAGCCCCCGGAGACGAGCGCGAAGCGGTAGCCGAGCCGACGCAGCGTGCGCACCAGGGTCCGGGCGCCGGGCTGCAGCTGGATGGCGTCGTACACCTCGTCGAGCGCGGTGGCGGGCACGCCGGCGAGCAGGGCGACCCGGGCGCGCAGCGACGCCTCGAAGTCGAGCTCGCCGCGCATCGCCGCGCCGGTGATGGCCGCGACCTCGGGCTCGCAGCCGGCGTGCGCCGCGAGCATCTCGATCACCTCGCCCTGGATCAGGGTCGAGTCGACGTCCATCACGATCAGGCGGGTGCCGCGGCGGAGCAGGTTGGCGGGTTGGACCGCGATGTCGACGCCCTGGGCCGCGGCCTCGGCGGCGAGCACGGTGCGGAGCATCCCGGTGTCGGCGCCGGAGACGTGCAGGTCGATCGCGGTGACCGGGTAGCGCGCCATCCGCTCGATCCGGTCGATGTTCGCGCCGGCGTCGGCGATCCGTCCGGCGACCGCGGCCATCGCGGACGCGCGCAGCGGCGTGCCGATGACCGTGACGTGGGAGCGGCCCTCGCGGCGGGACTTGTTGTCGCCGACGCCGCGGTCGAGGTCGACGCTCATGCCGAGCGCCTCGGCGGTCTCCTCGATCGCGGCCCGCACCTTCTTCACGTTGCGGGGCGCGGTCACCAGCACGCCGAGGATCAGCCGCCGGCGGAGCACGATCTGTTCGATGTCGAGCACCTCGACACCGGCGCCGGAGAGCGCGGCGAACACCGACGATGTCACGCCGGGGCGGTCCTTGCCCGACAGCGTGATGAGGAGCGTCTCCGGCTTGGCGCCGGGCATCGTGATCGGGTCGGTCATGGTGGCCCGAGGCTATCGCCCGTCGGCGCACTGTCCCGCGCACGTCCATGTCGGAAGCCCGTCGTAGGTTCGGAGCATGACGAACATCCATCACGCGATCGACTACGTCGAGATCAACGTCGGCGCCTCCATGGCGCCGACCCGCGCCTTCTACGCGCAGGCGTTCGGCTGGGAGTTCAACGACTACGGGCCCGACTACGCCGGCATCAGGTGGAGCGACGGCGAGGGCGAGGTCGGGGGGCTCAACGCGGCCCGCGAGGGCTCACGAGGCGGTGTCCTGGTGCTGATCTACTCCGACGACCTCGACGCGAGCGTCGCCGCCGTGACCGCGGCCGGCGGGGAGGTGGTGGAGGGGCCGTACGCCTTCCCGGGGGGTCGACGCTTCCACTTCACCGACCCGGCCGGCAACGAGCTGGGCGTCTTCGCACACTCGTGACGCTCAGGCGGGTGGCCACACCTCGGGCGAGCAGGCGGCGACCAGCGCCCGGCGTCCGGCCCGGGCCAGCGGGCGCAGCGCCGCCTCGCGGGCCGAGATCTCGGCCGCGCTGACCGCCCCGCCGTCGTCCTCGAGCGCGAGGTCGGCGATGCCGAGCGCTTGGAGCCCGCGGGCGGCCAGGTCGACGCAGCGCGGTGGCACGCCCTCAGGCGCTGCCACCGGGGCGCGGTGGCGCAGGTTGAGCAATTCGTCGGCCACCTCCGGGCGCCACCGGGCGACGTCGAGTCGCGCGAGCGCGTTCGCCGACTCGATCAGTGCGAGCCGGAGCTGCTGGTCGGCCTCCGCGACGTCGGGCAGCTGTCGCCGCTCGGCCGGCTGGGCCACCCAGATCACCGCGGCGCCGGTCCGGTCCGGGACCAGGCCGAGGCCCGTCCCGGCGACGACGACCGACTCACCGGCCTCGTAGGAGTCGGCGTTGAAGGCGCGTGGTCCACCCAGCCCGACCGGGTCGCCCTCGGCCGGGAACGCCGCACCGAACGACGTGGCGCCGAGGGCGCGGAGCCGGCCGAGCGCCACGACCAGGGTCTCGGTGCCGTCGGTCCCCGGCAGGCCGGCGACCGCATGGGTGGCGTCGTCGCCGATCACCGCGTCGATGAGCAGGTCGGTGACGGCCTGGCCACGCAGCCACGCCGTACCCCACCACGCGAGGCGGGCGGCGGCGGGCAGCAGAGTGGTCACGGCCGCCGACGATAGTCCGTCGGGACTGGATAGGGTGGCGCGCATGACCGCCGTGCTGGACTTCGTGGAAGTCACCATCCGGCGCGGACAGGCCACGCTGCTGGACCGGGTCTCGTGGCGGGTCGAGGAGGATGACCGCTGGGTCATCCTCGGACCGAACGGCGCCGGCAAGACCACACTGCTGCAGGTGGCGTCCGCGCAGATCCACCCGACGTCGGGTGTCGCGGGCATCCTGGACGAGGTGCTCGGGACCGTCGACGTCTTCGACCTGCGACCACGGATCGGGCTGACCAGCGCGGCGCTCGCCGAGCGGATCCCGCGCTCCGAGCGGGTGCACGACGTCGTGGTCTCCGCGTCGTACGGCGTGGTCGGCCGCTGGCGCGAGTCGTACGACGACCTCGACCACGACCGCGCCGGCTCGCTGCTCGTCGAGGTCGGCGCGAAGCACCTCGTCGACCGGACCTTCGGCACGCTGAGCGAGGGGGAGCGCAAGCGGGTGCAGATCGCCCGGGCGCTGATGGCCGACCCCGAGCTGCTCCTGCTCGACGAGCCCGCCGCCGGTCTCGACCTGGGTGGCCGCGAGGACCTGGTGTCGACGCTGTCCGTGCTGGCCGCAGACCCCGACTCGCCCGCGACGGTCCTGGTCTCCCACCACGTCGAGGAGATCCCGCCCGGGTTCACGCACGCGCTGCTGCTCCGCGCGGGCCAGGTGGTGCACGCCGGGCCGATCGAGGAGGTCGTCACCGAGACGAACCTGTCGTCGACGTTCGGGATGCCCCTGGTGCTCGACCACCGCGACGGCCGCTGGAGCGCGCGCCGCCGCACGCGCCACCGGTAGACACGGCGGGTTAGGGTCGGCTCATGGACTGGGAGTCGATGAGCGACCACCTGTGGGCGGGCTGGCTCGGCCTGTCCATCCTGCTGGGCGCCGCCGAGCTCGTCAGCCTCGACCTGGTGCTCGCCATGCTCGCGGTCGGCGCTCTGGCCGGCATGGTCTCCGCCGCGCTCGGTGCGGCCGTCATCATCCAGGTCCTGCTCGCGGCCGGTGCCTCGGTCGCGATGCTGGCGTTCGTCCGTCCGTCGCTGATCGCCAAGCTGCACAGCGGCCCCGAGCTCCGCCTCGGTCACGGCAAGCTGGTCGGCCAGCAGGGCACGGTGACCGTGCGGATCACCGGGCTCCAGACCGGGCAGATCAAGCTCGCCGGCGAGATCTGGACCGCCGCGCCGTACGACGAACAGGACACCATCGAGCCCGGCGCCGTCGTAGAGGTCTTCGAGATCCGCGGCGCCACCGCCTACGTGCATCCGATGCCCACCCTCGAATCGGGAGAACCATTGTGACGACCGTCGTCCTCGTCCTGGCGGCGCTGCTGCTGATCTTCGTGATCCTGCTGCTCGCCAAGACCGTCCGGATCATCCCGCAGGCGCGGGCCGGCATCGTCGAGCGGTTCGGCAAGTACAAGCAGACGCTGCCGGCCGGTCTCAACATCGTGGTGCCCTTCATCGACAAGGTCCGTTACGTCATCGACCTGCGCGAGCAGGTGGTGAGCTTCCCGCCGCAGCCGGTCATCACCGAGGACAACCTGGTGGTCTCGATCGACACGGTCATCTGGTTCCAGGTCACCGACCCGATCGCCGCGACGTACGAGATCGCGAACTACATCCAGGCCGTCGAGCAGCTCACGATGACCACGCTGCGCAACATCGTCGGCGGCATGGACCTTGAGCAGACACTGACCAGCCGCGAGGAGATCAACACCGGGCTGCGCGGCGTCCTCGACGAGGCCACCGGCAAGTGGGGCATCCGGGTCAACCGGGTCGAGATCAAGGGCATCGACCCGCCGCCGTCGATCAAGGACGCGATGGAGAAGCAGATGCGCGCCGACCGCGACAAGCGCGCGTCGATCCTCACCGCCGAGGGCCAGCGCCAGTCGGCGATCCTCACTGCCGAGGGCAACAAGCAGTCCGCGATCCTGAACGCCGAGGGTGACCGCGAGTCGCAGATCCTGCGTGCCCAGGCCGACCGGGAGTCGTCGATCCTGCGGGCCCAGGGTGAGGGTCAGGCCATCCAGACGGTCTTCCAGGCCATCCACGACGGCAACCCCGACCAGTCGCTGCTGGCCTACCAGTACCTCCAGATGATGCCGAAGATCGCCGAGGGCGGTGCCAACAAGCTCTGGATCGTGCCGAGCGAGATCGGCAAGGCGCTCGAGGGTCTCGGCTCCACGATGACCGACCTCGCCGGCATCCCGCAGCACTCGTCGGGCTCGAAGACTCGGGTCGACATGGGCAGCACCGAGCGTCCGCAGCTCGGCGGCAGCGGCGCCCTCGCCAACTCCGAGCTGCAGAAGGCGAACGCCGCCGTCGAGGCCGCGATCGCGGAGGCCGCCCAGGCCGCCAACCCGCGAGCAGCAGTCCTGCCCACGTCGACGGACCCGTCCGTCGACCCCGGTGAGGTACCCCCGGCACCGCCGGAGGAGCCGCCCGCTTCGTGAGTCTCTTCGAGGTCGTCGCGATCCTGCTCGCCGGGGTCGCTGCCGGCACCATCAACACCGTGGTGGGGTCGGGAACACTGATCACGTTCCCGACCCTGCTGGCGTTCGGCATCCCACCCGTGACGGCCAATGTCTCGAACACGATCGGGCTGGTGCCCGGCTCGGCCTCCGGCGCCATCGGCTACCGGCGTGAGCTGGCCGGCCAGCGCTCACGCGTGCTGCGCCTGAGCCTGGCGTCGCTGGTGGGCGGGAGCGCCGGCGCGGTGCTGCTGCTGGTGCTGCCCGACGACGCGTTCTCCGCGATCGTGCCGGTGCTGATCCTGCTCGGCTGCGTGCTCGTCGTGCTCCAGCCACGGATCTCGCGCTGGGTCGCCGCGCGCCACGACGCGACCGGCGGCCTGCCGCACCACGGCACCTGGTGGGTGTGGCCCGGCGTGCTGACGACCGGGGTGTACGGCGGCTACTTCGGCGCGGCGCAGGGCGTCTTGCTGATGGCCGTCCTCGGCACCGGGATCGACGAGGACCTCCAGCGGCTCAACGCCGTCAAGAACGTCCTGGCCGGGCTCGTGAACGCCGTCGCCGGACTGATCTTCGCCGTGGTCGCCGACGTCGACTGGTGGGTCGTGCTCCTGATCGGCATCGGCTCGGTCATCGGCGGCCAGCTCGGGGCGACCGTGGGCAGGCGGCTGCCGCCCGCGGCGCTGCGCGTGGTGATCGTGCTGGTCGGCGTCGTGGCGCTGACGGCGTTCCTGCTGAACTGACGGCCTATATGCGTCGGGTGAAGCTGATCTTGCCGTCGGGGTGCTTGGTCGTCGTGTAGGACGGGTCGTGGGCGCGGGTGTGGTGTTTGGGGCAGAGGAGTCGGCCGTCCTTGGTGCTGGTGTGGCCGCCCTTCGACCAGGGGAGGTTGTCGTGGTGGGCGTGGCATAGGCCGGGTGGCCAGTCGCAGCCGTCGGCGGTGCAGCCGCCGTCTC
>JAOPXG010000085.1 GCA_025965275.1 Nocardioides sp. | reverse complement strand
AGCGGGACCGCGTATGCGTTCCGATCGAAGTGGAAATCATTCCGCTCTACCGCGAATCGGCCTGGTCCGCGCGGCTACGACGGACGCAGAAACGCGAGCAGAGGCGCAGACGGCGCCTGTCGGCGGCACGCCAAGGGCGGAACCTCGCTCGTCTCGCCATCAGTGCAGCCGCTAAGACGCGGCGTCAGCGCCGGTCCTGATGAACCAACCTCATCTGAACTCGGGACACTGTCGGGTTGGCATCTGTCTGTCAACGGACAAGACCACGATCGGTCGCTACCGGAGTCAGAGGAAGTTGAACCGTGAAAGTGCTGCCGACGTTCAGCTCACTGAGAACCGTGATGGTCCCGCCCATCCGTTCGGTCAGGTCCCTGCAGATCGCCAAGCCGAGTCCACTTCCCTGATAGTGGCGAGTGGCGGATCCATCGACCTGCCAGAAGGACTCGAAGACCGCCGCCTGGTCCTCCTCGCGGATACCGATGCCGGTGTCGGTCACGCTGAACTGCACGGTGCAGCCTGCCCGGTCGGGTCCACCCGGAACGGCGTCGATGGGGCACACTTCGAGCCGGACCTGACCCTCCTCGGTGAACTTCAGAGCATTGACGAGCAGGTTGTCGAGCACCTGAAAAATCCGTGTCCGGTCACCGGCGACGGTGCACGGCACCCGGGGATCGATCTCCCAGCTCAACCTCATTTGCTGGCGCCCGGCCTGAGGAAGGTGTGCCGCTACGACATCGGAGACCAGTGCGTTGAGGTCGAACTGCGCCTCACGAAGTTCGACCTGCCCAGCCTCGATCCGCGAGAAGTCCAAGATGCTCTCGACCAGGGACAGTAGGTTGCGCCCGGACCGCTGCATCTTGTCGAGCAGCTGCAGCTGAACGTCATTGAGCGGCGTGTCCTCCATAAGCTCGGCCGAGGCGAGCACGGTCGTCAGCGGCGTGCGGAGCTCGTGACTCATGTTGGCCAGGAACATCGACTTCGCCTCCGAAGCCGCCAGCGCCTTGTCGCGGGCCTCCTCAAGCTCTCGCTGTGCACGCTGTTCGGACAGGATCAGACGTCCCGTGCGCACGAAAGCCAGCGCGATCACGATCACCATGCCGACAAGCAGCTGCACAGGATGGTCTCGTTGACCGCTCAGATCCGCGATGAGCTCGATCGCCGGCGGCACGACGAGCGGGCAGACCGCGATCAAGAGTAGGGGCACCCATCCCAGGGGGGTCGCAGACGCTGGGTCGGGACCTGGCCCGACGACGGGGACGCGCCACGTGGCCCGCACCATCAGGGCCGGCGCCAGCATCCACGCGACAATCATCAGGACGACGGCTGTGTCCTGGTCGGGCACCAGGAGGTAGAAGATGTCCGCGGTCAGCCACAGGCCGACACCGACGGCGAACCACGCGTCGATGGCGGAGCGTGCGCTGGGGCTCATGAGCACACGAAGCACGAGCGCGAGCAGGACGGCGTCCAGGATCGGGTAGGCCGCCCACGCCGCGCGCACCAGCGTGGTCTCGGCAGTGTCGGCGACGATGGCCTCGACGGATACCCTCCAGAAGACCAGCAGTGTGACGACAAGGATGGTCACTGCATCGACGACGAAGTCGAGATCGACCCGACCGTCCCCACGGCTCTGGTTAAGGACCGTCCACAAGGCTGTGCAGAGGAGGACGTAGCTGGCGAACCACGCCAGGTCCGCGATCGACACATCGGTTTCTGCGCCGGCCCAATCCAGCACGCTCCACACCACGTCCCCGGCCGCGTTGCAGGATATTCCGGCCGCGATCAGGCGTGGCATCAGCCGATGCCCGGGGGGTTGGCGTTCAGCCCCGATCCAGGCGGCAACGCTCGCGCCGACCAAGACCGACAGGTAAGAGATCTCAGCTAGCGGCGTGTCCGGCCTCATGCCCTGGGCCAGAACCGCTAGCAGCAGCGCCACCACGCCGATCCCTGCACCCACGCGAGACACCCCCATCCCAGCACCGTATGCCCGAAAAGCGGCCAGAGAGTCGAAAGAAGCCCCAGACGATGCGGGCACGGCGCGGGAGTGCCACGGACGCGTTCGCTCCGGGAACACGCGCCCCCGCGGTCCCGGAGTCGGCGACAGAGACGAGTACCCGGGTCGCAGGTCATGGCCACGTCATGTTTGGTGCGGTCCTACCAAGAGATCGCGGAAGGGTCATATACGTCCTCGAACTTCCGGAGACGCTCTCGTGCCTCGCGAACGTCGTAGTGATCCGGCGCTCCGAAGAGTGCACTCGGAGAACACTCATCTTTCCCGAACCGTGCGCTGCCAACCTGCGTCTTTTCGCCGCGTGCTGGCCGTGGGGCGCGCTCAATAGGCCGTTGGGCCCGTCGCCAGGAGGGTCCCGCGGGCTTAGGATTTCGATGGTGCCTCTGCCGGGGCCGGGGCGCCCCGTAAGGGTCCGAACAACGGCCGGCTGAGGAGTCGTCATGAGCCGAGGAAGCGTCCGCGCCACAATCTCAATCTCCGGTCTGGTGCTCGCCGCGATGGTAGCCGCCACGGCTCCCAGCGGGTCCGTGGGCGTGAGTGCTGCACCCCTGTCGGCGGTGTCGGGTGCGAGTCGGCCCTGGACGGACGCTCGCCTCTCGCCGACCCACCGTGCCCAGCTCCTGGTCGGCCAGATGACCCTCGACGAGAAGATCAACGAGGTACACGGCGCTGGCTACCCACTCTTCGCGGACCCCACGGCCGGGTATGCCGGCAAGATCCCCGGCAACGACCGGCTGGGCATTCCCCCGGTCTATCTGGCCGACTCCCCGCTCGGCGTAGGTAACAACAGCACGGGCGTCACCCAGTGGGCCGATACCGCGGCCCTGGCCTCGACCTGGGACACACGCATCGCCCACCGCTATGGCCTCGCCTACGGCGCCGAGCAGGCCGGCAAGGGACACAACGTGGCCCTGGCACCGACGATCAACATCCTTCGGCTGCCAACATGGGGACGCGCGCCGGAGACGTTCAGCGAGGACCCGTACCTCACCGGCCGCCAGGCAGCCGCCGAGATCCGCGGGATCCAGCACAACCACGTGATCGCCACCCCAAAGCACTTCGTCGCCAACAACCAGGAGGTCGAGCGCAGCTCGATCAACGTCGTCGCCTCCAAAAAGGCGCGGAAGGAGATCTACGAGCCGGCGTTCAACGCGTCGGTGAATGCGGGGGCCGGGGCGATCATGTGCTCCTACAACCGGATCGGTGGCGACTACGCCTGCGAGAACGCCCGCGAGCTCATCGGCACCCTGCGCAGGGCCTGGCACTTCGACGGCATGGTGATGTCTGACTGGGGCGCCCTGCACAGCACCGTCAAGGCCGCCCGGTCCGGCCTGGACCTCGAGATGCCCGGGGCCGCGGACGACAACAACCCCAGCCCGATCGACCAACTCTTCGGTTCCTACTTCAACTCCAAGCTCAAGGCCGCCGTCCGGTCCGGAGCCGTGACCACCGCGCAGCTGAACCGCATGGTCCGCCACGTGCTGACCGCGATGTTCCGGATCGGCCTGTTCGACCACCCCACCCCGGACCCGACGACCGTGCTCAAGACAAACGTCAGCACCCCGGCGCACCAAGCGCTGTCGACGCGGATCGCCACCCATGGGACGGTGCTTCTCAAGAACCGCTCCCGCGCGCTGCCCCTGTCCAGCCGCAACACCGGGTCGATCGCCGTCATCGGCGACGCAGCGAAGAACCCGCTGACCACCGGAGGCGGCTCGGCCACGGTCACGCCGTCGGTGCCCGTGATCACCCCGCTCGCCGGGATCACCAGGCGCGCCGGCGCGAGCAATACGATCACCTACGCGCAAGGGACGCTCGGAACCAACCCGCTGGCGGCGGTGGCAGCCAGCGCTTTCGGCGGCGGGCTCACCGCGACGTACTACGCCAGCCCAGACCTGAGCGGCGCTCCGATCGCAACCGAGACGATCCCGAAGCTCGACTTCAACGGCAACCCTGCCGCCGTCGGTACGGCGACCGTGTGGTCGGCCCGCTACACCGGCACCCTCACTGCGCCCGCCACCGGCAACTACCGGTTCTCGTTGCAGGCCGGCGCCTACGTCACCGTCTACATCGACGACCGGCGGGCGGTCAGCTTCAAACCGACCTTCGAGCCAACCCAGAACGGGCTCATCCGCCTGACCGCCGGCGCTCACCGCATCCGAGTCGTGGTGACGCCCTACCTGCACCAGCCCGTGACCGTGGAGGCGTTCGCGGTCACGCCGGGGCTGCACCTCGGCTGGCAGCCCCAAGAGGACCAGCTCATCACCGCAGCCGCCGAAGCGGCACGGGCCGCACACGTCGCAGTCATCGTCGCCTCGGCTCCGGCGAGCGAGGGCTGGGACCGCAGCACACTCGCGCTGCCCGCCGACCAAAACCGGCTGATCTCCTCCGTCGCCGCGGCCAACCCACACACAATCGTCGTCCTCAACACCGCGAGCGCAGTGACGATGCCATGGTTGCCCAAGGTCGCCGGGGTCGTCGAGGTGTGGTTCCCCGGCCAGACCACCGGCACCGCGATCGCCCAAGTCCTGTTCGGCGACGTCAACCCCTCGGGCAAGCTCCCGGTCACATTCCCTGCGAGTGACCGGCAAGGACCCGCCCGGACCAAGTCCGAGTACCCCGGCGACGGGACCAACGTCTACTACCGCGAAGGCACCCTGATCGGCTACCGCTGGTACGACGCGAAACAGCAGCGCCCGCTGTTCCCCTTCGGGTTCGGCCTGTCCTACACGACGTTCCGCTTCTCCGGGCTCCACGTCACCCGCACCCGGCACGGCCACTCGATCTCCGCCCGAATCACCAACACCGGCTCACGGCCCGGCGCCGAGGTCGCCCAGCTCTACGTCGGCGCACCCCGCGCCGCCCACGAGCCGCTCCGTCAGCTCAAGGCGTACCGCAAAGTCCACCTTGCTCCGGGCCAGACCAGGACCGTTCACCTCCGACTCGCCCGAAACGACCTCGCCGCCTGGAACCCGGGCAGCGGGTGGCGAGTCGCCCCAGGGACCTACCGGCTCTACGTCGGAGACTCCTCCAGGAGCCTGCCACTGCACACCCACATCCACAGCTGACTCGAAAAGCCAGAGCCACAACCCGACACCCCTCCGAACGGCCGTTCTGGAGACCCAAGTGTCCTCTTGGCTGAGACCGTCAGGTCGCAGCGCTCGTCGTCGCCCTCGGTTGCCGGTACCGCAGACGCCGCCGAGCGCGCGCCTCATCGCTGGTCGCCAGAGCGCGTCTATCCGGCACCCCTCTGACGTCAACCGGGGGTTTTGCGGGGTTGCTGGCTGGGGCCTTTTCAGGGTCGGTGTCCCGGTTGTAGCGTCGCTGGTGCGGGTCCGGGAAGTGGCTGATCCGAAGTGTCGATGAGCGGGTGCGAGTCGGCCGCGCTGGATTCTTGAGACGCCCCGCAGTGCCCTCCCGGATCCGTCTTTGCTGCTCGGTGCTGGATCACGCGGGAGTCGGTCACGAGCTAGCGGTAGACGGCGTCTGAGATGCGTCGGTCCAGGCAGCGGTCGCGATCCTGATCTACGACGCTGCCTTCGGTCGCCGATCGACCGTCGAAATCCTTGACCGAGACGGCCGCGTACTGCACGCCGCTCCACTCTGACCCGCCTGAGCCACCACGCGGGTGAGCCGCTCGAAGCGCACATTCATGCCGCGATGCGCTCGCTGGTGCCGCTCGGTCTTGCCGATGGCGGACGCAGGCGAGCCGTCGAGTCATCGTCGGCCAGTGGGCGGTCGGCGATCCCATGCGGGATCATCTTGACGCCTCTTGAGGATCCAGGCGAGGCGATCCCCGACGTCCACAGCAAAGCCACGCCGCCGAGGACTATGTGGAGACCGACGAACGGCCAGAGGACGAGGATCACCGGAACCGTCGCCGATGCACCGGCGACAAGATAGCCAGGCGTTCGCGAACCGCGGGGCGCGGGCTGGACCGGCGATGACACGCTCGGATCGTAGCGGGTCAAGATCCTTGGTCGGAGCATCCGGATCTGCCGCTGATGGTGCGCGGAACTGCCGATGAGCGCACTTCGAAGGTCATCGGTGGCATGGTGGAACCGGGGCTGTTGAACAGGTCGTCCGAGTACTGGAGGTGAAGATGCGGACCGTAGTTCGGCGTGCGGGCCTGGCCGTGGGTGTTGTTGGCGCACTGGCCCTGATTGCGCTCATTGCCAACGCGTCGCTGGGCGACACGGATGCCGATGGGCAGACAGATGGACCTGTCATCTCGCTCGGAGATGACTGGAACGCATACCCGACGGCACTGGTGACTGGGCGGATCTCCCTAGAGGACGGCTGCCTGCTCATCGGCACATCCGTGGTGTTCTGGCCCCACCAGACCCGATGGGATGAAGGTCGGCAGGCAGTCGAGTTCGGCGGCGACTTTGACTCTTCCCCCGCAGCACCTCTCGGCGAGGAGTTCACTGGTGGCGGTGGCTTCTATTCGTCGGAGAACATCCGGGACATGGAGAGCCTCGACGACCAGGCGGTGCTTCGCTGCATCCGTGACAGCGGAGCCGAGGGCGCGGTGTTCGCCTATCCCGGCGAGTGATGTGACGAACTCGCCCGCATCTGCCGCTGATGGTGCGCGGAACTGCCGGCGGTCTCAAGGGGTCGGCGCAACACTTCTTGATCCGAGGAGGTTGCGATGGTGCGTGGCTATCAGAGGTTGTCGCCGGAGGTCGTGGACGAAGTTTGGGCGCGGTTGCGATCGGGGCACGCGGCTAAGCCGACGGCCAGGCAGCTCGGGCTGTCGACCGGCACGGTTCGGGCGTATCTGATCCGTTGCTGGGGGATCCGACCCGAGCCGCGTCGACGAGCCGCGACCCGGTTTGCGGCTCGAGGAACGCGAGGAGATCTCCCGCGGGCTGGCTGCTGGTCTGTCGATCCGAGCGATCGCTGCCGCGTTGGGCAGGTCGCCGTCGACGGTGAGCCGCGAGGTCAACGCGAACGGCGGGCCCAAGAGGTACCGAGCCACCCGGGCAGACCGGCAGGCATGGGCTCGAGCGATCCGGTCCAAGCCCTGCGAGCTCGCTGCGAACCCGGCGCTGCGTGACATCGTGGTCGACAAGCTCCGGCGTCGCTGGTCGCCCCAGCAGATCGCTGGCTGGCTGCAGCTCACCTATCCCGAGCGTCCGGAGATGCAGGTGTCACACGAGAGCATCTACCGCACCCTCTACGTGCAGTCGCGGGGCGCGCTGAACAAGGAACTCACCCGGTACCTGCGCACGTATGTGAAATGCCTGCCCCGAGCTTCGTTGTCGCAGGTCAGCGCGATGTGTGCAGCCGCCTCCTAAGCGAAAGGTCGTAGGTTCGACTCCTACCTGGGGCACCGCCGGTCGGGTCGGAATCGATCGCGCGCCGCCCAGCCAGCTCGACGTAGTAGTAGTCGTCCAGGGTTCTCCCGATTAGCCGCGGAACGCCGTCACGGCGCCGGATTGCGCAAGGTAGCGCCGAGGAGACCCAAGGCGGGCGCTCCCGGTGTCAACATCGAGTCGAGGGTTTCCATCCGACCCTCGTGGCGCCTTGCTCCTGTCCCCCCACAGGCAGCAAGGCGCCACGGCTCACGGCGCGGGACCTCCCGCCCTCGATGGAAGGAAGCAGGTGTCAGAGTGCGGCGGCCGGGTGGGCAATCCGTCCTCGCCCGGAGGAATGGCAGAGCTTGTCCGCAGGTGCCTCGCGGCACCTGGGTCACAGGCCTCGACGGAACCTGTGGTGGTTGCGGGCTACGGCGAGCCCGTGTGGCCCGTCGTTCGGAGACGACGATGATCATCGGCCGTAGACATCCTCTGGCCCGAGGATCCTCGGCGGTGCCACCCGCACCCCCTGCGCCGACCTACCGGGTCAGCACGTACACCGTGTTCCCGTCCGGGTACGACAAGGTCGACGATCCCAGCCGGTCGCGATGGTGCCTGACCGTGGCCGACGCCGGCGACGGCTGGGTGATCCGCCGAGGAGATGAGTGCCTGAACTTCTTCAACCAGTGGGAGCGCGAGGTGCCGCCCGAGTTACGCGATGCCGAGTTCCGGCGCTTGTGCCTCTACAACGAACACGCCGCGCTGCTGCGCGCCCGACGGGTGATCGACAGCCTCGACGTCGGGGGCTTCACGTTCGAGGAGTTCGTATGGCAGGTGCAAGTTGCCGCGTCCGAGGACGCCTCAGACCCCAACGACCGAGCCGTCGACCGTCCGTCGCGACCTCGTGACCCGTCAGGACCAGGCGGAAGAATCTGACGATCCGAGGCTCGTCCCGCACACTGGGGAACGCTTCACAGCTGGACAGTGCTGCCACGAGGCGCACCACTCGTCACTCCACGACCTCGAACTTGATCCCCGCCGCCTGGAGCCGGGCCAGCAGGTTGTCGCCCATCGCCTGCGCGGTGGTGACCTGCCCGGCGGAAGTCGGGTTGTCGTCGAAGGCCAGACACAGCGCCGACTCGGCGAGCATCTTCGCGGTCTCGTCGTAGCCGGGGTCGCCGCCGGAGACGCGGGTGTGGACGCTGCGGCCGTCGGTCTCGCCGACGAAGTCGACGGTGAACCACGACTTCGCGCGGCGGCTCTCGTCGGGGCCGTCACCCTGCTTGATCCGGCCGAGCAGGACGTTGCGCAGCGGCTTCACCTGCGCGGCGGTGAACATGGCGGTCGCCAGGCCGGCGGCCCCGGCGGCGTACCGCAGCGTCTTGGTGCCGGCGAAGTGGGAGTAGGTGAAGTCGGGACCGTACGACGCCAGCGCGGCGCCGCTGCGGGCGACGACCATCGGGTCGACCGTGGGCAGCGGCAGCAGCCAGTAGCCGAGCTCGGAGTCGCGGTGCGGCTTGCCCGCCACGGCGCGCGAGCGACGCCCCTCGGGGCGGGGCTCGGCGCGGCGCCGTTCCTTGTGGACCGAGCTCGACCGGCGCACGCGGGAGAACGCGCCCATCGCGGAGTGGAAGGTGCCGCCGGAGAACATCGCGGCGGCCCGGACGACGCCGCGCACCTGCGCCGGGCCGGTGGGCGCGAGCTGCTGGACGGTGAACATCGCGCCGAGGTCGTGCGGGATCGAGTCGAAGCCGCAGGCGTGCACGATCCGGGCGCCGGTGCGCTCCGCGGTGGCGTGGTGGGCGAGGTACATCTTGTCGACGAACTCGGGCTCACCGGTCAGGTCGACGTAGTCGGTGCCGGCCTCGGCACAGGCGGCGACCAGCGGCTCGCCGTACTCGAGGTAGGGGCCGACGGTCGTGATCACGACGCGGGCGCGGCCGGCGACGTCGGCCAGCGACGCGGCGTCCGTGACGTCGGCGTGCAGCAGCGCGAGGTCCGCCGCCGCGGGGTCGATCGCCGCCAGCCGGTGCCGGACGGACTCCAGCTTCTCGGGGCTCCGCCCGGCCAGCGCCCAGCGCAGGCCCGTGGGCGCGTGCCGGACGAGGTACTCGGCGGTGAGACCGCCGGTGAAGCCGGTGGCCCCGAAGAGGACCAGGTCGAAGTCGAGTGCGTCAGCCATGCGGCCACTCTCTCAGGCGCTCCCGGGAGCGATCGAGCGACGTAGGCTCGGACCATGTGCCGCAACATCCGCCCGCTCAACAACTTCGAGCCGCCGGCCACCCGCGACGAGGTCACCGCCGCTGCGCTGCAGTACGTCCGCAAGGTCAGCGGTACGACGAAGCCGTCCCAGGCCAACCAGGAGGTGTTCGACCGCGCCGTGCGCGAGATCGCGCACATCACCGAGCACCTGCTCGACGACCTGGTGACGACCGCACCGCCCAAGGACCGCGAGGTCGAGGCGGGCAAGGCCCGCGCCCGGGCCGAGCTCCGGTACGCGCGTTGACACTCGCCCCCTCGAACACGGCGTACGACGAGGCGCTCGCGCTGCTGCGCGAGCGGCCTCTCGTCGTGCTCACCGGCGCCGGCCTGTCCACCGACTCCGGGATCCCCGACTACCGGGGCCCGAGGCCCGCCGGCTCCCCCTCACGTGGGCAGAGCCCGATGACCTACCAGGAGTTCGTGTCCGGCCCGGCCGCCCGGCAGCGCTACTGGGCGCGCAGCCACCTGGGCTGGGGCCGGATGAAGCGCGCCGACCCGAACCCGGGCCACCACGCGCTCGCGCGGATCGCGCCCGAGCTGCTGATCACGCAGAACGTCGACGGCCTGCACGAGCGGGTCGGGACGCCGCGGCTGGTCGCCCTGCACGGCCGGATCGCCGACGTGGTCTGCCTCGGCTGCAAGGCGACGTCGACCCGGGTCGACCTCCACGAGCGGCTCACCCTGCTCAACCCCGGCTTCGCCGAGCGGCATCTCGAGGTCGAGGTGCGCCCCGACGGCGACGTCGAGCTCGACGACACGGCCGGGTTCGTGGTGCCGGACTGCCCCGGCTGCGGCGGCGTCCTCAAGCCGGACGTCGTGTTCTTCGGCGAGAACGTCCCGGCGCCGCGGGTGGAGCGCTGCTACGCCGCCGTCGACGCGCTCGCCGACGACGACGGTGCGCTGCTGGTCGCCGGCTCGAGCCTGACGGTGATGTCCGGCTTCCGGTTCGTCCGGCGAGCCGCGAAGGCCGGCGTGCCGGTGGTGATCGTCAACCGCGGGCAGACCCGGGGCGACGAGCTGGCGACGTACAAGCTCGACGTCGGGTGCAGCGAGCTGCTCACCGAGCTGGCGGACCTCAGACCCTCCCCTGGTCCTCGCTGATCTGCCAGCCGTCGCCGTCCGGGACGACGAGGAGCTTCCGGGTCTCCGACTGGTCGCCGTCGTAGGTGAGGTCGACGAGGACGACGTCGCCCTCCGTGCGGGTGTCCTCGACCGCGACGCTGTCGATCGAGCGCCAGAAGCCGGAGAAGTCGTCGTACCCACCGGCGCTGTCCTGGGCGTCCGGCCCGAGGTACTCCCAGGCGTCCTCGGTGTCGTCGGGCAGCAGGGCGTAGTAGTCGACGACCGCCTGCTCGGCGCTCTCCGGCGGAGCGGGCGGGGTGGCCGAGGGCTCGGCCGGCGTGGTGGTCGACGTCTCCGGGTCGGTCGGCGCGCCGGTGGTCGGGTCGGGCTTCTCGGAGCGCGGGCCGCTGCTGCTGTCGGAGGCGTCGGGTGCGGAGACGTCAGCCGAGTCGTCCGGGCGACCGAGCAGCACGGCCGCGACGATCCCCGCGAGGAGGAGCACGACGAGGCCCGCGACCAGCAGCGGACCCCGTGACCGTCGACGCGGTGGCGGTGCGGCCGGGCGCACCGGGGTGCTCGGGCCGGGGTCCACGACGGGGGCCGCGGGCGCCGTCGTCTCGAGGGTCCCGGGCGGACGGTGCTGCTCGTGCAGTCGCTGCAGCGCGTGGGCGGCGTCCGCCATCGACCACCGCGACGCCGGGTCGGGGTCGAGCATCCGGCCGATCGCGTCCCTGAGGAAGCCGGCGTGCTCCGGCAGCGCCGGCCGACCCTCAGCGATCGCCGTCAGGGTCGCGATGGCGTTGCCTCGATCCACGATCGGGGGCGCGCCCTCGACCGCGGCGTACAAGGTCGCTCCGAGCGCCCACACGTCCGAGGCGGGCGTGGCGTCCTCGCCGCGAGCCAGCTCGGGCGAGAAGTAGAGAGGCGTCCCGGTCACCAGCCCGGACCGGGTGAGCTGGGCGTCACCGTCGGTGCGCGCGATCCCGAAGTCGCTGATCTTCGCCGTGTCGCCGTCGACCAGCACGTTGCCGGGCTTGACGTCGCGGTGCACCGTGCCACGCGCGTGCGCGGCGGCCAGACCGTCCGCCACCTGGGCGCCGATCGCCGCCACGCGAGCCGGGTCGAGCCGCCCCTCACGGGCGACCAGCTCGGAGAGCGTGGTGCCGGGCACGAACTCCATGACCAGCCAGATCTGGTCGTCGGCCTCGACGACGTCGTAGACCGACACGACGTGCGGGTGGTTCAGGACGGCGGACGACCGGGCCTCGCGCAGGGCGCGGGCGAGGTCGGGGGCCGACTCGCCGGGGAACACCCCGACCTCCTTGACGGCCACCTCACGTCCGAGCACCTCGTCCCGGCAGAGCCAGACGGTGCCCATGCCGCCGCGACCCGCAGCACGCTCGACGCGGTAGCGGCCGGCGATGATCTCGGGGGACATCCCCCGTCGTTACCCCTCCGGGACTCGACGTACGCCTCCGCGGAGCGGCAGCGTCATCAGGGGCGTCAGCGACCGTGGCCGTGGCCGTGGCCGCAGAGGGTCTCGTCGCGGGCGAGCTCGCCGAGCAGGTCGACCAGCTCGTGGAGCGGCAGGTCGTGGACGTCGGAGTCGAGGCCGGCCACCCGCTCGCGGGCGAGGTCCTCGGGCAGGCGCGCGCCCAGGTCGAGGGTGTAGATCGTGTCCTCGGGCTCGAACCCGATGTCCAGCACCCGCGCGGCGTGGAGCTCGCCGGTCGACGTCCGGACCACGACGGCCTCGCCGTGGTCGAGGCCCCGCGTCAGCTTGGTCCGCGTGTGGGCCACGACCAGCAAGTGGTCGCCCTCCACGCGGGCAGGCCCGTTCAGCTCGAGAAACTCCATGATGATCCCCCTACGTCAGCGCCCGACCGACGGTGTGGCTGTCTGTCCCCGAGAGCAGCCGAGCAAGAACCTATGTGGCGGGCAGCCACCCAATATCCACAAAAGGTCAAAGGAATGTCCACAAAAACCCGCCATGAAGTGATCTGAGTCACCCCCTGAGGGGGACCTGACTAGTGCGGCACTAGAGCTTGCGCACGAAGATGTGGTCGGCCGCCTCGGGCACGATCTCCGCGGTCTCGCCGCCCGACCCGACCAGCACGCCCTCGGCGGTCGAGACGACCGTGATCGTCTTGTCCGGCAGCGCACCGACCCGACGCATCGCGCTCATCAGCACCTCGTCCTTCTGCATCTCCTCCGAGATGCGGCGGACCAGGACCCGGCCCTCGTCGGGGCCGGCCGCCTTCGAGAGCGGCTCGACACCCTCCATGAACTCCTCGCCGACCTCGATCTCGCCGAGCTCGTCGAGACCGGGAATCGGGTTGCCGTACGGCGACTCCGTCGGGTGGTCCAGCAGCTTCAGCAGCCGCCGCTCGACCGTCTCGGACATCACGTGCTCCCAGCGGCACGCCTCCTCGTGCACCAGCTCCCACTCCAGCCCGATCACGTCGGTCAGCAGCCGCTCCGCGAGGCGGTGCTTGCGCATCACCCGGGTCGCGAGCCGCAGGCCCTCGTCGGTGAGCTGGAGGTGCCGGTCGCCCTCGACGGTGAGGAGGCCGTCGCGCTCCATCCGGGCGACGGTCTGCGAGACGGTGGGGCCGCTCTGGTGGAGACGCTCGGCGATCCTGGCACGCAGCGGGATGATGCCCTCCTCGACCAGCTCGTAGATGGTCCGGAGGTACATCTCAGTGGTGTCGATCAGGTCGCTCACCTGCACATTCTTGCGCATCGGTCCTCAGACCGGGCCGCTCGCCCACGGCGCTGGCAGGCTGGAGCGCGATGCCTGCCGTGATGTGGTTCCGACGCGACCTGCGACTCGGGGACAACCCCGCCCTCCTGGAGGCGTGCGCCGACGGCGTCGTCCTCCCCCTCTTCGTGCTCGACCCGGCGCTGTGGGAGCCGGCCGGACCGAGCCGCCGCGCCTACCTCGGCGCCTCGCTGCGCGCGCTCGACGCCTCCCTGGATGGCGCCGGACTGTCGGTCGTGCGCGGTGACCCCGTCCGGGCCGTCGTGCACGCCGCCCGCGAGGTGGGCGCGGAGCGCGTCCACGTGGCCGCCGACTTCGGTCCCTACGGCCGGGCGCGCGACGCCGCCGTCGAGCGGGCACTGGCCGAGCACGGGATCGAGCTGGTGCGCACCGGGTCGCCGTACGCCGTCGCGCCCGGCCGCGTGACGACCGGGGCGGGCGACCCGTTCCAGGTCTTCACGCCCTTCCACCGGGCCTGGGCGGAGCACGGCTGGCGCGGACCGGTCGACCCGCCGTCCGGGGCGACCTGGCTCGGCCTCACCGACCCCAGCAGCACTGTCGAGATCCCCGACCCCGACCTGCCGGAGGGGCTGGTGCTGCCCGAGGCCGGCGAGGACGCGGCCCGCGCGCGGTGGGCGGACTTCCTCGACCGGGTCGCGGAGTACGACGAGGATCGCGACCGGCCGGGTGTCGACGGCACGTCGCGGATGTCGGTGCACCTCAAGTGGGGCGAGGTCCACCCGCGCACGCTGCTCGCCGACCTCGCGAGGCTCCGCAGCACCGGCGCCGCGACGTACCGCAAGGAGCTGGCCTGGCGGGAGTTCTACGCAGCGGTGCTGGCTGCGCGCCCGGAGACCGCCCGCGACTACCTGAAGCCCGCCTTCGCGCGGATGCGGTACGACGCGCCGGGCGCGGGGCTCGCTGCGTGGCGCGAGGGTCGGACCGGCTTCCCGGTGGTCGACGCCGGGATGCGCCAGCTGCTCGCGACCGGCTGGATGCACAACCGGGTGCGGATGATCGTCGCGAGCTTCCTCGTGAAGGACCTCCACGTCGAGTGGCAGCACGGCGCCCGCCACTTCATGCGCTGGCTGGTCGACGGCGACCTCGCGTCCAACCAGCACGGCTGGCAGTGGACGGCCGGCTGCGGCACGGACGCGGCGCCGTACTTCCGGGTCTTCAACCCGACCACGCAGGGCAAGAAGTTCGACCCCGACGGCCGCTACGTACGGCGCTGGGTCCCGGAGCTCGCCGACGTCCGCGACCCGCACGACCCGAGCCCCGACGACCGCGAGGCCGCCGGCTATCCCGCACCGGTCGTCGACCACGCCGCCGAGCGGCTCCAGGCTCTGGCCCGCTGGGAGGAGATCCGCTGACTTCGGTCTGCGACGGCCGAGACCGCGGGCGGTTCCGGGTGCAGCGGGGCCGACCTAGCGTCGAGGCATGCGTACGGCGTGGCCCCCGGCGACCGAGAAGTACAGCCACCGCCTGGGGAGCGCGGCGTGCGCGGACGGGGTGGACCTGAGGCGGCTCGGCATGTCAGCGTGTGCGAGATGCCCGAGCTGCTGGTGCCCCGCCGCTTCTGCGGCCCTCCGTCGTCCGGCAACGGCGGCTGGACGGCCGGCGCCCTCGCGGCGCTGGTCGGCGCCGCCCTTCCCGAGGACCGCGCCGAACCGTGGCCGGCGGTCTCGGTGTCGCTGCGCAGGCCGCCACCGCTGGACACCCCGATGCCGGTGGTCACGCGCGACGGCGTCACCGAGGCCACCCTCGACGGCGAGGTGGTCGCCCGGGCCGAGCTGACCGACGCCGAGCCGACGCTGGTGGAGCCGGTCCCGGTCGAGGTGGCGCGGGCCGCGGAGGCGTCGTACGCCGGCCTGTCGTTCCACCCGTTCCCGACCTGCTTCGCCTGTGGCGTCGACCGCGACGACGGGCTGCGGATCTTCCCGGGCCGGGTCGACGACCAGGACGGCGCCGCGCGGGTCGCGGCGACCTGGACCCCCGACCCGACGGTCGCGGAGGACGTCCCCACCCATCTCGACGACACGCCGCGGGTGTCGCTCGCGGCGACCTGGGCCGCGCTCGACTGCATCGGCGGCTGGGCCGGTGACCTGGAGGAGCGGCTGATGGTGCTGGCCCGGATGACCACACGGGTCGACGCCCTGCCGGTGGTCGGCGAGGAGCACGTCGTGGTCGGCCTCGCCCTCGGCAGCGACGGCCGCAAGACCTTCACCGCGTCGACACTGCACGACTCGGACGGCCGGGTCGTCGCCCGGGCCGAGCACGTGTGGGTGGCCGTCGACCCGGCGGCCTTCGGCTGATCTACGATGGGAACCATGGTTTTGAACGATCAAATGGACGCCCCGGAGTGGTGGCGCAACGCCGTCACCTACCAGATCTACCCCCGCAGCTTCGCCGACGGCAGCGGCGACGGCGTGGGCGACCTGCCCGGCGTCACGGCACGACTGCCCTACCTGCGCGACCTCGGCGTCGACGCGATCTGGCTGTCGCCCTTCTACACGTCACCGCAGCGCGACCACGGGTACGACGTGGCCGACTACCGCGACATCGACCCGCTGTTCGGCACGCTCGCCGACGCGGACGAGCTCGTCGAGCGCGCCCACGAGCACGGCCTCAAGCTGATCGTCGACCTGGTGCCCAACCACACCTCGGAGGAGCACGTCTGGTTCCAGGCGGCCCTCGCGGCCGGCCCCGGCAGCCCCGAGCGTGCGCGCTACCTCTTCCGCGACAGCGTCGACGACAACCCGCCCAACAACTGGAAGTCCGTCTTCGGCGGCCCCGCCTGGACCCAGGTGCCCGACGGCCAGTGGTACCTCCACCTCTTCGACTCCAGCCAGCCCGACCTCGACTGGCGCAACCCGGAGGTCGGCGACATGTTCGTCGACGTGCTCCGCTTCTGGCTCGACCGCGGGGTCGACGGCTTCCGCGTCGACGTCGCCCACGGCCTGTTCAAGGTGGAGACCCTGCGCGACCAGGTGCGCGCCGAGGCCGAGGAGCCGGTCCGGGGCGCGTCCGCCGGCGAGTCCATGGTCGAGCTCACCGAGGTCGACGAGCCGATGTGGGACCAGCCCGAGGTACACGAGGTCTACCGCCGCTGGCACGAGGTGCTCGCGAAGTACGAGGGCGACCGGATGATGGTGGCCGAGGCGTGGACCCAGACGCCCGAGTCGATGGCGCGCTACGTCCGCCCCGACGAGTTCAGCCAGGCCTTCAACTTCGCCTGGCTGCTCGCGCCCTGGTCCGCGCAGGCCTTCTCCGACGTCATCACCGGCACCCTCGCGGCGGTCGAGCCCGTCGACGCCTCGCCGACATGGGTGCTGTCCAACCACGACGTCGTGCGCCACACCACGCGTTACGGCGGCGGCGCCGCCGGGCTGGCCCGCGCGAAGGCGGCCACGCTCACGATGCTCGCGCTGCCGGGGTCCGCCTACGTCTACCAGGGCGAGGAGCTCGGGCTCGAGCAGGTCGAGGTCGAGCCCGAGTTCCGCCAGGACCCGCTCTGGGTGCGCACCGGGGAGCCCGGCCGCGACGGCTGCCGGGTCCCGATCCCGTGGAGCGGCACCGCCGCGCCGTACGGCTTCGGTCCGGGCACCGGCCAGCCCTGGATCCCGCAGCCGGACGACTGGGCCGAGCTCACGGTCGAGGCGGAGTCGGCCGATCCCGACTCGACGCTGTCCTTCTACCGGGCGGCACTGGCGGCCCGGCGGACGTTCGCGACGACGGCCGGCGACGACATCGAGCTGCTCGACCTGGGCGACGACGTGCTCGCCTTCCGGCGCGGGCCGGTCACGGTCGTCCTCAACTGCGGCGCCGAGCCGGTGGCACTGCCGTCCGGTGAGGTGCTGATGGCCAGCGGCCCGGTCGACACCGAGCTGCCGGCCGACACCGCCGTCTGGCTGACCTGATCCCTCAGGCGTCGAGCGCCGCGTTGTAGCGGCTGAGCAGCCGCACGAACTCGGAGAGGTCGGCGTCCGGCCAGTCCCCCAGGCGGTCGTCGAGCCAGCGGCGGCGGTCGTCCTTGACCTCGGCGAGGCGGGCGGCCGCGTCGACGCTGGCCGACACGAGCGTGGCGCGGCCGTCGGCCGGGTCGGGCGTGCGGTCGACCAGGCCGAGGTCGACGAGGTGCTGGACCTGGCGACTGATCGCGCCCTTGTCGATGCCGAAGGCCTCGGCCATCGCGGACGACCGCTGCGGTCCGTGCTGGGCGAGCCAGGAGAGCATGAGGTACGACGAGGACTGCAGGTCCGGGTGCACGGCCCGGGCCCGCTCACCGATGACCCGCCGGATCCGGCGGATCATCACGCCGACCTCCTCCTCGAGCCCGCCGAGCAGGTCGGCCCGGGCAGCGGTCGCCGTAGTCATCGTCGTGCTCACTTGGTCACGTTCGCATGGTGCAGCTCCGCCGCCGCCTCGGGCGAGACCGCGGCCTCGGCGTCGAGGTTGGACGTGCGCAGCGGCACCTCGCGGATGAAGAGGACACACACCAGCGCGATCAGCGCGAACGGCGTCGCGATCATGAAGATGTTGCCGAAGGACTCGCCGAAAGCGTGCTCGACGATCAGCCGGGCCGGCCCGGAGAGCGTGCTCATGTCGGGCACCTCGTGGCTCTCGTGGTTGACCGACCCGCCGGTCGCGGACGCCACGTTGGCCGCGACCTGCGAGGCCAGCAGCGCGCCGAGCACCGAGACGCCGATCGAGCCGCCCATCGAGCGGAAGAACGCGACGACCGAGCTGGCGGATCCCATGTCGGCCATCTTGACGTTGTTCTGCACCGACAGCACGAGGTTCTGCATGGTCGCGCCGAGGCCGATGCCGAGCATCGCCATGAAGGCCCCGATGGCCACCAGGCTGGTGGTCTCGTCGATGGTGCCGAGCAGGCCGAGGGCGATGACGACCAGGACCATGCCGCCGACGAGCCAGCGCTTCCACAGACCGGTCGCACTGATGACCCGGCCGCTCACCACGCTGGAGATGGACAGGCCACCGACCATCGCGATCGACATCAGGCCGGCCTCGGTCGGGCTCATGCCGCGCGCGGTCTGGAAGTACTGGCTCAGGTAGACGGTGGAGCCGAACATCGCGACCCCGATCATCACCGAGGCGGTCGTGGCCAGGGCGATGGTGCGGTCCTTGAAGAGGCGCAGCGGGATGATCGGCTCGACCGCGACCCGGGCCTCGACGTAGATCGCGGCCGCGATGACCGCGATCCCAGCGGCCACGAGGAGCGCGGTCGTGCCCGACTCCCAGGCGAACTGGTTGCCCGCGAGGCTGACCCAGACGAGCAGGATCGAGACGCCGGCGACGATGAGCGTGGCGCCGAGGTAGTCGATGTGGACCTCACGCTTGACCACGGGCAGGTGCAGGGTCTTCTGGAGCAGGAAGAAGGCGATCACCGCGAACGGGAGGCCGACGAAGAAACAGCCGCGCCAGCCGAGGGCCGAGTCGACGATGACACCGCCGACGAGCGGGCCGCTGACGGTGGCCAGGGCGAAGACGGCGCCCATGTAGCCGGAGTACCGGCCGCGCTCGCGCGGCGACACCATCGTCGCGATGACGACCTGGACCAGGGCGGTGAGGCCGCCGACCCCGAGGCCCTGCACCACGCGGGCGCCGATGAGGACCCCCATGCTCGGAGCCAGGGCCGCGATCAGGGAGCCGATCGTGTAGATCACCAGGGCGAGCTGGACCAGCAGCTTCTTGCTGAAGAGGTCGGACAGCTTGCCCCAGATGGGGGTGGTGGCGGTCATCGCCAGCAGGGTGGCGACGACGACCCACGTGTAGCCGGTCTGGCTGCCGTGGAGGTCGCTGACGATGCGGGGAAGCGCGTTGGTCACGACGGTGCTCGACAGCATCGCGACGAACATGGCCAGGAGCAGGCCGCTGAGGGCCTCGAGGATCTGGCGGTGGGTCATCTGACCGGCCTCACCTGAGGACGGGGCAGCGACGGGGGCGGGTGACGCCTGAGACACGGAAGCTCGATTCACGATCGGTAAAAGGTTGCCGTGGGCAACTATATTCCCGAAAGGTTGACATCGGCAACCGATGGGACGCAGGACACCCGCCGGCGGCGGAGTCGGAGCGGGTCAGTCGCGCTCGCGCCCCAGGGCGCGGGACAGCTCGGCGACGACGTCCTCGCTGGGCGACGCGGCCTGCCGGTTGCTCTCCTCGAGCTGGGCGAGCAGCTCGGCCCGGTGCACCTTCAGCGACCGGGGTGCGTCGATGCCGATCCGTACGACGTCACCGCGCACCTCGAGGACGGTGACGGTGATGTCGTCGCCCAGGACGATGCTCTCACCGGCGCGACGACTGAGAACGAGCATGGAATCACGGTACGGGCTGATGCCCGGTCAGCCCAGCAACGGGGCCGCGACGGGCAGGCCCGGCTCGTCGAGGACCACCTGCGCCGCACGACGGGTGGCCGGGTTGACCAGCACGGGCGCGGCGAGGTTGGCGGTCGTGTCGGCGAGCGACTGTCCGGCGGTCAGGACGACCAGGACCAGCACGTCCTCGGCGGACCCGATCTCGAGGTCGGCGACGGTCGCGTCGTCGACGACGGGTGCGTAGTCGGGGAAGAACCGGGCCGGTGGCACCACGAGGAAGCGCAGCCCCGGCTGGTCGAGCGACGTCAGGCTGCAGAGCTCGCCGGCGTCGTCGAGCTGGACCAGCGCGAAGCGGTTCAGCTCGGGGAAGCCGGGCAGCGACCGGACCAGCTCGATCACGGGGACGTCGGTCACGGGATCTCCAGCGGGTCGGGTCGTCCGGGCCTCCGTCGTACCGGGTGCGCCCATCATCGCAGGAAGTCCATCAGGCTCGGCTGCATGACGCGGGAGGTCGCCCCGAGGGCGGCCTGGTAGGCGACCTCCTGGAGCTTCAGGTCGACGGTGGCGCGCACGATGTCGGTGTTCTCGACCTCGGAGAGCGAGGACGTCAGGCCCAGCTGGGCGTCGCTCGCGGCGGTCCGGGCCTGCTCGATCCGCTTGGTCCGCGCACCGACGTCGGCCTGCACGTTGGTGATCCGCTTGCCGTCGGCCTCGATCGTGCTCACCGAGCCGAGGATCGCGCTCGTGTCTCCGGCCCGCAGCGCCGTGGCGAGTGCCGTGAGGTGGTCGAAGACGGAGTCGCCGTCAGGCCCGAACGCCGTGGGCCCCTCGACGTCGACCCGGATCTTCGCCCCCTCGGCGACGATGCGGCCCACGCCCTCGGTCGTCGCCACGGTGGGCAGGTAGGTGACGGCCCCGGTGCCGGCGTCGACCGCGTAGGCCGCCGACCCGGCGGTGATCCCGCCGAAGACCGGCCGGTCGAGGTAGGTCGTGTTCGCGGTCGACGCGAGCCCGGCCCGGATCTGGTCGACCTCGGTCGCCAGCGCCTCGCGCGCCGCCGGGCCCAGCGAGCCGGTGTTGGCGCCCTGGAGCGCGATGTCGTGGGCACGGCGGACCTGGTCGGTGGCGCTCGACAGGGAGGAGTCGATCTGGTTGAGCCAGCCCAGGCCGTCGTCGGCGTTGCGGACGTACTGGCCCTGGTCGGCCAGCGACCCACGGATCCGCATCGCCGAGGTCGCGCCGGTGGGGTCGTCCGAGGGCCGGTTGATGATGCGGCCGGTGGTGAGCTGCTCCTGCACCTTGGCCAGGCGGTTGAGGCCGGTCTGCATGCCCGTGAGGGCCTGGTTGCTCAGCATGCCCTGGGTCATCCGCACGGTGCCCATCAGCGCACTCCGGTCCGGTTGATGAGGGTGTCGAGCACCGAGTCGACGGTGGTCATCACCCGGGCGGCCGCCTCGTAGGCGCGCTGCGCGGCGAGCATGTTCACGGTCTCCTCGTCGAGCGAGACGCCGGTCAGCTGCTCGCGCGCCGAGTCGACCTGCGCGGTGAGGGCGGCCTGGTTGTCGACGAGGCCCTTGGCCCCGGCCACGGTGCTGCCGAAGCCGTTGACCAGTCGCTGATAGCGGTCGTCGACGTTGGTGGCGTCCGCGAGCGGGCCGGCGTTGCCCCCGTCCCTGCTCGCGTCGGCGACCGACGAGACCGCCACCTGCGCCGCCGTGACGGCGACGCCGAAGCTGTTGAGCTTCGCCAGCGGGTCGAGGCCGGTGGTCGTGTCGAGGGTGAAGAAGGCACCGCCGTGGGTGCCGGCCGCGTCGTACCCGGCCTGGTGCGCGGTGTTGACCCGGGCCACGAGGCTGTCGACCACGTCGGCGAGCCCGGTGATGTAGTTCGGGAGGTCCACGTCGAGGAGTCGGGCGGTCGCACCGAGGTCGCCCCCGAGCGGGGCCGCCAGCGCGGTGGTCCCGCCGGCGATGTCCGGGTCGAGCGTGAACGCGACGGTGCCGGAGGTGGCACTGCCGTCCGCGGCGATGCCGCCGGTGATCGTCAGGCCGGCGGCCTTCGAGCCGGTGACGAGCGCGACCGGCGGATTCTCGGCGGCGAGGACGACGTCCATGCCGCCCTGCGCGTTCTCGGTCGCGGTCGCGCCGGTCATCTCGGAGAGCCGCAGGGCGAGGGCGTCGCGCTGGTCCATCAGGTTGCTGGTGTCGCTGCCGCCGGCCCGGGCGGACGCGATGGTGCGGTTCGCGGCCGCGAGCTGCGTCGAGAGGGAGTTGACCTCGTCGACGGCCGACAGGGCGTGGGACCGCTGGTCGGACGCCTCGTCGGCGAGGTGGTGGGCCTGGAGCTGGACGGCGTCCACCACGGTCTCGGCGGCGGACACGACCTGGCTGCGCGCCGCATCGCTTCCGGGCGCGTTGCCGAGGTCGTGGAACGACTTGCGGAAGTCGGTGAGCGCCGCCGCGACGCCGGAGTCGCCGGGCTCGGCAAGGCCGGTCTCCACCCGCGCCAGCGCAGCGGCCCGCGCATCGAGGAAGGACTGGCGGCCGTGCTCGCGTCGGACCCGGCTGTCGAGCAGCGCGTCGGTCATCCGGTCCAGCCGGCCGGCCTGCACGCCGTTGTTGCCGATGCCGTCGGCGCGCGACCAGAGCACCGGCGTCGTCCCGGAGCCGAGGGTCTCGCCGACCACGCGGCGCCGGACGTAGCCGTCGGTGCCGACGTTCGCGACGTTGGTGCTCGCGACGTCCAGGGCGGCCTGCTGGTAGCGCAGCGCCGTCAGCGCGGTGTTGATGGAGGCGAACGAGCCGCTCATGTCACAGGCTCCGATCGAGGCCGGCCGTGCGGGTGGCGCCGACGGTCACCGCGCCGGCGGCCGAGTACGTCGTCGCCGGGGTGCCGAGGTCGAGGAGAGTCTCGTGGGCGGCCCGCAGGCCGGCGGAGATCAGGCTCCGGGTCGTTGCGCCGGCGCGGACGATCTCCTCGCTCAGGACCGTGAAGGCCTCGCGGTGCTCGGCGAGGATGGCACGCCACGGCTCGTCGGCGGCGGCCACGAGAGCGCTCAGGCTGGGATTGGGGTCCAGGCCGACAGCGGCCGCGGCCTCGTCGGCGGCGACGGCACGGAGGAGCTCGATCTCGCGGATCTGGCGAGCCGCCTCTTCGACGTCACGCGACGCAGCGGGCAGCCACCGGGTGCGTCCGCTGGACATGACCAGCTCTTCCATCTCGAGTCGGTGGAGCAGGCCCTCCAGGAGCTCCCGCTCCCGCCACAGGACCCACGTCAGCTTCTCCAC
Organism: Nocardioides sp.; assembly: GCA_025965275.1. Classification (GTDB taxonomy): domain Bacteria; phylum Actinomycetota; class Actinomycetes; order Propionibacteriales; family Nocardioidaceae; genus Nocardioides. The sequence continues at coordinate 8,549 of JAOPXG010000085.1, read as the reverse complement.
GATGCGCTGCTCCCGTCAACGATCGGCGCCCGGTGCCGGACCGGTCTAGACCCCTTCTGGGTGGGGGTCCGACCATGCCAATCGGACGCTGCCCACGGTTGCTGAGAAGTTCTGTCGCGCCGCGTCGGAGACCCATGACGAGGGTCACATGCATAAAACGCAAGGTCCTCGCATCTTTTTCTGATTCAGCGGACACCCAACGTCCGGCCGTGCAAACTCTGCTCTCGTGACACTGCACAACGACGTCCCGCCGGGCTCCGAGGCGTTGATCGTGAAGCACATGGCACTGGTTGGACACATCGTCCGCGAAACCATGTCCCGGGTGCCGTCCCACGTGGACCGCGACGACCTCAGCTCCGCCGGACTCACTGCTCTCGTTCAATCCGCTCACGCGTACGACCCTTCTCGGGGAGTGCCGTTCAACCGGTACGCAGCAACGAGGATCCGTGGTGCGATCGTCGACGAGCTGCGCAGCATCGACTGGGCCTCGCGCTCGGTGCGTCGCCGCGCACGGGAGCTGGACGCCACCCGGGCCCGGCTCGCCACCCTGCTCGGCCGCCCGGCCAGCGCGGCGGAGATCGCCCAGGCCGTCGGCCTGAGCCTCGACGAGATCGCCGCCAACGACGAGGACGTCGCGCGGGCCCAGGTGCTCTCGCTCCACGCGTCCGAGGACGACGGGATCGGGGAGTCGCTGGTCAGCTCCACCCCCGACCCGCAGGCCACGCTCGAGCACCGCGAGCGCCTCACGTACCTGACCGAGGCGGTGGCCGAGCTGCCCGAGCGACTGCGTCTGGTCGTCGAGCAGTACTTCCTGGCCGAACGGCCGATGGCTGAGATCGCCGCCACCCTCGGGGTCACCGAGTCGCGGATCTCCCAGCTGCGCGCCGAAGCGCTCGTGCTCCTGCGCGATGCGCTCAACCACGAGCTCGATCCCGACCTCGTCCCCGCGCACGCCCGGCCCCACGGGTGTGCCTCGAAGCGTCGCGAGGCCTACTTCGCGGCGGTGGCTGCCCGCCACGCTGCCGGCGTACGCCGGTACGGCGTTCCCGACACCTCGGTCAACGCCTCCGCCTGACACAGCAGGCCTGAACGACTCAGCCCGCCGGAGCGGTCTGCGCAGCAATTCCCCCAAGCTTTTCTGCACAGACCGCTCAGGCCGGTCCTCTCCTCGCCGATCGATGCCGGTGACGGAACCCACGGACGGGTTCCAGAGCTGACTCGATTCCAGGAAGGGAACCACCATGAGTCTCCGCATCAACCAGAACATCGACGCCCTGAACTCGTACCGCAACCTGTCGGTCACCCAGGGCCAGATGAGCAAGTCGCTCGAGAAGCTCTCCAGCGGCTACCGCATCAACCGCGCCGCCGACGACGCTGCCGGTCTCGCGATCTCCGAGGGCCTGCGCTCGCAGGTCGGCGGCATCAAGGTCGCGGTCCGCAACGCCCAGGACGGCGTGTCGGTCGTGCAGACCGCTGAAGGCGCGCTCACGGAGACGCACTCCATCCTGCAGCGCATGCGCGACCTGTCGGTCCAGGCCGCGAACGACAGCAACGACACCAGCTCCCGTGCCGCGATCCAGTCGGAGAACGACGCTCTCACCCAGGAGCTGGACCGGATCGCCACCTCGACGACGTTCAACAACGTCAAGCTGCTGGACGGCAACTACGTCGGCAAGAACTTCCAGGTCGGCTACGGCACCGGCGCCACCGACTCGATCGCGGTGGACATCACCTCGACCGGCACCGGCGGCGCGCGGTCGACGTTCGCCAACGGTGCTGCGGCGCTCGACGGCACCGCCGCGACGTTCACCCACAACGGTGTCGTCACGACCACGGCCGCTCTCGCCGCCGAGACCGACGCGAACGCCATCGCGACCGCGCTGAACGGCGACACGAACTTCAAGGCCAACTACACCGCGTCGGTCGACGACAACGGTGGCCTGGTCGTGTCGTCCAAGGACGGCCTGCCCGGCGCGATCACGATCGGCGGCGGCCTGACCGGCACGTCCGTCGACGCCGCTCCTGGCGCCAACGCCGGCTTCAGCTCGACCAACCTCGGCGTCGGCTCGCTGTCGCTCAACAGCGCGACCAACGCCAAGGCCGCGACCGACCTGATCGACACGGCGATCAAGGGTGTCTCCACCGCCCGCGCGAAGCTCGGTGCGATGCAGAACCGGTTCGAGCACACCATCAACAACCTGAACGTGACCCAGGAGAACCTCTCGGCCTCCGAGAGCCGCATCCGGGACACCGACATGGCGTCGGAGATGATGAGCTTCACCCGCTCGCAGATCCTGTCGCAGGCCGGCACCGCCATGCTCGCCCAGGCGAACCAGGCCCCGCAGGGCGTTCTCTCGCTCCTGCGCTGACCTCGCCGGTGGGGTCGGCCGGAGGCTGACCCCACCGACGAGACCCGTCCCCGGGAGAGTGCCCGACCGCTCTCCCGGGGCATCCGGGGTCGTCCGGCCCCGGTTCGTGAACCGACCCGGAGGATCCCGTGGCCACCAGCAGCGTCAGCGGTCTCGTCAGCGGTCTCGACACCGCGTCGATCATCGACCAGCTCATGCAGCTGGAGGCCGTCCCCCAGGATCGCCTCCGCACCCAGCAGGACGCCGAGAAGTCGGTGCTCACCGCGCTGCGGGCGCTGAACACCGACAGCGCCCTGCTCGCCGGCAGGGCCACCACCCTGGCCAAGGCCAGCACCTGGCAGACCCTCAAGGGGACCGTGTCGGGCTCCGGCGTGACCGTCGCCGTCGGCTCCACCGCGTCCGCCTCGAGCTTCTCGATCACCGTCGACAAGCTGGCCGCGACCCACCAGGTGGCCTTCACCAACCCGGCGGCCCTCACCGACGTCGTCACCACCGGCTCCGGGGTGAAGCTCACCTCGCACGACGGCACCGTGCACGACATCAGCACCGGCGGGGGCACGCTCGCGGAGGTGGTCAGCGCCATCAACGCGGCCACCGCGGACACCGGCGTCACCGCGACCGCGGTCAAGGTGGCCGACGGGAGCTACCGCCTCCTCACCGAGTCGACCGCCACCGGCGCGGACTCGTCGTTCACGCTCACGAGCTCGGACGGCACCGACCTGCTCGGCGGCACCGCGGTGCGACCCGGCTCCGACGCGCAGGTCAGCCTGGGCCTCGCGATCACCGCGACCTCCTCGACCAACACGTTCACCGACCTCGTCCCGGGTGTCTCGGTGACGCTCGGCAACGGCGCCACGGTGGGCTCCACCGCGACCGTCAAGGTGGCCCAGGACCCCTCCGCGGTCAAGGCCTCGGTCGGCGCGCTCGTGGACCAGCTGAACTCGCTGCTGAGCTCGATCGACGCCCAGACCGCCGCGAAGACGGCGACCACCGCCGCCGGGGTGCTGGCCGGCGACTCGACCGCGCGGAGCCTGCGCAGCGAGCTGCTCAACACGGTCTTCGGCTCGGACACCTCGACGTCGATGGCGTCGCTCGGGATCCAGACCGACCGCTACGGCAAGCTCGTCTTCGACGCCGAGAAGTTCTCGACCGCCTACGCCGCGGACCCCGCCGGCGTGGCCGCGAAGTTCACGTCCGGCGCCACCCCCGCCGAGAACGGCTGGGTGGCCCGGCTGGCCGCCGTCGCCACCGGAGCCAGCGACCCCACCACCGGCACCATCGCGTCGGCGATCACCGGACGCACCTCCACGATCGATCGGCTGACCAAGAGCATCGAGGACTGGGACGGCCGGCTGGAGCTGCGGCGCACCTCGCTGCAACGGACCTACACGTCGCTCGAGACCGCGCTCTCGAGCCTGCAGAGCCAAGGGACCTGGCTCGCGAGCCAGATCGCCTCGTTGCCCTCGTACTCATCGTGACCACGGAAGGAAACCGATGATGAACAACGCCCGCGACACCTACCTGGCCGCCACGGTCTCGACCGCGACCCCCTCACAGCTCCTCGTGATGCTGTACGACCGGCTCACCCTCGACCTGCAGCGCGCGTCCGACGCCCTCCGCAACGGCCAGCCGAGCGGTGCTCACGAGCCGCTGCTGCACGCGCAGGAGATCGTGCTCGAGCTGAACGCCAGCCTCAAGGTCGACGCGTGGGACGGCGCCGCGAACCTCGCGTCGCTGTACGACTACCTGCACAGCGAGCTGGTGAGGGCCAACCTGGCCAAGGACCTGACGATCACCGACTTCTGCCTCCACGTCGTCAGCAACCTGCGCGACACCTGGCGCGACGCCGCCGGCTCGCTCCTGGCGGCGACGGCATGAGTGCCCCGACGGCGCACCTGACGGAGCACGACGTCGCCGCCCGGCGGCACCTGCACTGGGAGACCGCGCTGGACCGGCTCGAGCTCGAGGTCATCCTCGCCGAGCGGTTCCTGGCCGACCCCACCCGCGAGCCCGCGCCCGACCACGAGCCGTGGGACGAGCCCCGGCTCCAGGGTCCGCTCCCGGCCGACCTCGCCGAGCGCGCGGTCGCGATCCGCGGCCGGCAGCTGGCGGTGGAGGACGGTCTGGTCGCCGCCCTCGGCGCGGCCCGGCGCCAGCACCGGTTCGCGGACCGGGTCGACCGGGCGACCGGGCGACGGCTCGACCACGCGGTGTACGTCGACCTCGAAGCCTGACCGGGCGGAAGTCCTCGGCTTTTCCCTCAGATCGATCGGTTCGGTGCCGAAGGACCGTGCGAGCACACGGACGGCTCGCCCCCCGCCGACGGAACGGCACCCAAACCTCGTCTTACACGGAGGCCAGGCGTGTCGTTCGCGCACTCAGACCCTGTCGGCGCCATCTTGAGCTCGGCCCTGGACGGGATCGCCCTGCGACAGCGGGTGATCGCGGACAACATCGCGAACGTCGACACCCCCGGCTACCGGGCGAGCAGTGTCGACTTCGAGAGCAGCCTGCGGGCCGCCATCGCGTCCGGCGACCCGAGCGCCATCGGCGCCCCGGAACTGGTGGCCACGGACACCCCCGTCGGCGCCAACGGCAACAACGTCGACCTCCGCAAGGAGACGCTGGCGGCCGTCCAGTCCCAGTTCCAGTACCAGATGATCACGCGGGCGACGAGCGACCGCTTCGACCTCATCAAGACCGTGGCGGGCTCCTGATGGGCGCCTTCGACCTGCTCACCATCGCCGGCTCCGCGCTCGGCGTGCACCAGACGTGGCTCGACACGCTCGCGTCGAACATCTCCAACGTCAACACCGTCACGCCGACCAGCCAGAACGCCTTCCAGGCGCAGATGCTGATCATCCGCTCCGCCGCCGGCGGGGGCGTCGAGGTCGCGGGCATCGCGCAGAGCGACCCGGCCGGCCGACTCGTGTCCGACCCGGGCAACCCGCTCGCCGACGCGGACGGCTACGTCCGCGCGCCCGACATGGACCTGTCCAGCCAGATGACCCAGCTGATCATGGCCCAGCGCGGCTTCCAGGCCTCCGTCCAGGTCACCAAGGACGCCCAGGACAGCTACCAGAGCGCCCTGCAGATCGGTCGTGCCTGATGAGTGTCAGCGGGATCGAGGCCCTCGGCTTCACGCCGTACGTCGCGCCGCAGCTGTCGACCGGCGCCCCGAGCGTCGCCGGCAGCTCGAAGGCCGGTGCCGCCTTCGGCGACCTGGTCCTCGACGGTCTCGACCGGCTCGAGTCCGTGCAGGACAAGTCCGACAAGCTCGCCGTCCAGGCCGCCACCGGCAACCTCGACAACATCCACGACTACACGATCGCTGCCACCGAGGCATCGGTCACCGCGCAGCTGACCGTCGCCGTGCGCAACCGGGCCCTCGAGGCGTTCAACGAGATCATGCGGATGCCGATCGGATGAAGCAGAACCTGACCCGCACGCTGACCCGCCTGCGGACCACCTTCCTGTCCTTCACGCTCGGGCAGCGCGTCGTCGCCGTGATCGGTACGGCGGCCCTCGTGCTGGCCGCCTTCATGGTGTTCACGTGGGCCTCGACGCCCAACTTCGCACCGCTCTACAGCAACCTCGCCTCCGAGGACGCCTCGGCGATCGTCGACGAGCTCGACTCCCAGGGGACGCCGTACGAGCTCGCCAACGGCGGCAGCACGATCATGGTCCCGCGCGACGAGGTCTACTCGACCCGGATCGCGCTCAGCGGCCAGGGCCTGCCCGAGCAGGGCGGCGACGAGGGCTACTCGCTGCTCGACAACCAGGACATCTCCACCTCGGAGTTCCAGGAGCAGACCGACTTCAAGCGCGCGATGGAGGGCGAGCTCGCGAAGACCATCGAGGCCGTGGACGGTGTCAACACCGCCGTCGTCCACCTGGCGCTGCCGCCGACGAAGGTCTTCGCCGACGAGCAGGACCCGCCGACCGCCTCGGTGCTGATCGACACCTCCGCCGGCACGACGTTCGACGCCGAGCAGGTCCAGGCGATCGTGCACCTCGTCGCCGCCAGCGTCGACGGCCTCAACCCCGACGACGTCACGGTCGCCGACTCGTCCGGCAAGGTCCTGTCGAGCGGGGAGACCGGGGGCCTCGGCGCCAGCACCCGTGACCAGCAGGTCACCGAGTTCCAGAAACAGAAGAGCCAGCAGATCCAGAGCATGCTCGACCGGGTCCTCGGGCCCGGCAACTCGACCGTCCAGGTGACGGCCGACCTCGACTTCGACAAGTCGGTCTCGGAGTCCACGACGTACGGCAAGAACACGAAGGTGCCGCCGCTCTCGTCGAGCACCAGCACCGAGAAGTACGACGGCCCGGCGGGCAGCGGCGGAGCCAGCGGCGTCGTCGGCCCGGACGGTCAGATGGACTCCGTCACCAGCGGGGGCCCCGGCAGCTCCAACTACACCAAGGAGTCGCGGACCTCCGACAACGCCGTCGAGACCACCGTCGAGCACCGGGAGACGGCGCCGGGCGCGGTCAACTCGCTGCACGTCGGCGTCGTCCTCGACACCGCCGCGGCCCAGAACATCAACACGGCCGACGTGCAGAGCCTGATCGCCTCCGCCGTCGGCATCGACCCCCAGCGGGGCGACACCGTCGAGGTGACGACGATGCCCTTCGACCGGACCGCCGACGAGGCGGCCGCCGCCGAGCTGGCCGCCGCCGCCAAGGCCGCGAAGACCGAGCAGATGTGGCAGCTGGTCCGCAACATCGGCATCGCGGTCGCCGTGCTGGCGATGCTGCTGCTGGCCTGGCTGCGCTCGCGCCGTCGCGGCCGGCGCCGCGAGGAGACCACGACGTACCTCGTCGAGCAGCTGCGCAACGACGCCCTCGAACGGGCCGCCGCGGCCGCGGCCCTCGAGACCTCCCCGGCCCTCGCCGCGCTCGAGAGTGCCGACCAGACGGCCGCCGACGGGCTGCGCCGCGACCTCGCCAACCTCGCCGAGAGGCAGCCCGACGACGTCGCCGCGCTGCTCCGCGGCTGGCTGGTGGAGCGTCCGTGATGACGATGAACCTCGCCACGATGGGGGTCCGCAAGGCGGCCATCGTGCTCATCCAGCTGGGCCGCGACAACGCCGCCGCCGTGCTCAACCACCTCTCCGACGCCGAGGTAGAGGCGATCTCGGCCGAGATCGCCCGCCTCGACTACGTCGACGGCACCGAGAGCAGCGCGGTGATCGCCGAGTTCACCGAGATGGCGACCGCGCGGGCCAACATCGCCCAAGGGGGCCTCGCGTTCGCCCGCACCATGCTCGAGCAGTCGCTCGGCCACGAGAGGGCCAAGGAGATCATCGAGCGGCTGCAGGCCGCCGCGATCCAGATGCCGTTCCAGTTCCTGCACCGGGCCGACCCGGCACAGGTCCGGACCTTCATCGCCGACGAGCACCCGCAGGTGATCGCCCTGGTGCTCGCCCACATGACCCCGGACAAGGCGTCGCTGGTGCTCTCCGGCCTGCCGTCGAACCTCCAGGCCCAGGTCGCGCACCGGATCGCGGTCATGGACCGCACCTCGCCCGAGATCATCCGTGCCGTCGAGGCCAGCCTCGAGCGGAAGCTCTCCTCCGTGCTCCAGCCGACCGAGATGTCCCGGGTCGGCGGCGTCGACCCGCTGGTCAACATCATCAACCGCTCCGACCGGATCACCGAGCGCCAGATCGTCGAGGGCCTCGAGGCGCTCGACGCCGAGCTGGCCGACGAGGTCCGCAGCCGGATGTTCATGTTCGAGGACATCCTCACCATCGAGGACCGCTCCGTGCAGCTGGTGCTGCGCCAGGTCGAGTCCACGGACCTCGCGCTCGCACTCAAGGGAGTCAGCGACGCCGTCCGCGACAAGATCACCGCGAACATGTCCGCCCGGGCCGCCGAGACCCTGCTCGAGGAGGTCGAGCTGCTGGGCGCCGTCCGCCTCGTCCAGGTCGAGGAGGCGCAGCAGGCGGTGATCCGCACGATCCGCCAGCTCGAGGAGCAGGGCCAGATCCTGATCCACCGCGGGAACGACGATGAGCTCGTCGTCTGAGGCGCGGCCGGCCGGCTACCGCTCGGCCGACCGCCCCGACCTGCGCACCGGCCTCTGGACCCGGCTGGGCGGCAGCGCCGTGCTCGGCGACGAGGCCACCGAGGCGGCCCTCGGCGGCCTCGCCGAGCGCACCCAACGCGCCGCGCGCG
>JAOPXG010000068.1 GCA_025965275.1 Nocardioides sp. | reverse complement strand
TCAGCGGCGGCGGCCCGCTGCGTGACCGACGCGATCACGGTGTTGAGCACCGGGTCGGCCGAGAGGTGCGTCTCGGCCGCGGCGAGGAAGGCCGCGGGATCATCGAGGAACTCCAGGCTGGTCACGTCCCGCACGCTCGCCGACCGGCGGTTGAACCCGCAACCGGTTTCTCGGCGACGACCCGCGCGAACTAGGATTTCGGGCATGACCGAGACACAGAGCAAGGCACCGGAGCCGACCCCCGCCGAACGGCGCGCGGTCGTCGTACCGGACAAGCCCGCGCTCGAAGGTCTCGAGGCGACCTGGAGCGAGCGCTGGAAGGCCGACGACACCTACGCCTTCGACCGCACCCAGCCGCGCGACAAGGTCTACTCGATCGACACCCCGCCGCCGACCGTGAGCGGCAGCCTGCACGTGGGCCACGTCTTCTCCTACACCCACACCGACCTGATCGCGCGCTTCCAGCGGATGCGTGGCAAGTCGGTCTTCTACCCGATGGGCTGGGACGACAACGGCCTGCCGACCGAGCGTCGGGTGCAGAACTACTACGGCGTCCGCTGCGACCCGTCCCTGCCCTACGAGGCCGACTTCACCCCGCCGGAGAAGCCGGACCCGAAGAAGCAGGTGCCGATCAGCCGGCCCAACTTCATCGAGCTGTGCGAGCAGCTGGTCGTGCAGGACGAGGAGGTCTTCGAGTCGCTGTGGCGGACGCTCGGCCTCTCGGTCGACTGGAAGCAGCACTACACGACGATCGGCGCGAAGGCGCAGACCGTCAGCCAGCGGGCGTTCCTGCGCAACTTCGCCCGCGGCGAGGCTTACCTCCAGGAGGCGCCGACCCTCTGGGACGTCACGTTCCAGACCGCGGTCGCGCAGGCCGAGCTCGAGGCGCGCGACTACCCCGGCGCCTACCACCGGATCGCCTTCCACCGGCCCGACGGCGCTCCCCTGTTCATCGAGACGACCCGTCCCGAGCTGATCCCGAGCGTGGTCGCCCTGATCGCGCACCCGGACGACGAGCGCTACCAGCCGCTCTTCGGGACCACGGTCACCAGCCCGGTCTTCGGCGTCGAGGTCCCGGTGGTCGCCCACCCGGCCGCCGAGATGGACAAGGGTGCGGGCATCGCGATGTGCTGCACGTTCGGTGACCTCACCGACGTCACCTGGTGGCGCGAGCTCAACCTCCCGGTCCGCACCGTGATCGGCCGCGACGGCCGGCTCTCCCGCGAGACCCCGGCCTGGCTGAGCAGCGAGACGGCGGCCGCGGCGTACGAGGACCTGAAGGGCAAGACCGCGTTCTCCGCCCGCGAGGCGATGGTCGCCAAGCTCCGCGAGTCCGGCGACCTGGACGGCGAGCCGAAGCCCACGCAGCGGATGACGAACTTCTACGAGAAGGGCGACAAGCCGCTCGAGATCGTCGCCACCCGCCAGTGGTACATCCGCAACGGCGGCCGCGACCCCGGCATCCGGTCGGAGATGCTCGCGCGTGGCGCCGAGATCCAGTGGTTCCCGGCGCACATGAAGCACCGCTACGACAACTGGGTCAGCGGCCTCAACGGTGACTGGCTGATCTCACGGCAGCGGTTCTTCGGCATCCCGTTCCCGGTCTGGTACCCCCTCGACGCCGAGGGCGAGCCCGACTACGAGCACCCCCTGCTCCCCCGCGAGGACGAGCTGCCGATCGACCCGTCGACGGTCGCGCCGAGCGGCTACAGCGAGGACCAGCGCGGGAAGCCGAACGGCTTCCTCGGCGACCCCGACGTGATGGACACCTGGGCGACGTCGTCGCTGACGCCGCAGATCGCCGGCGGCTGGGAGTCCGACGACGACCTCTGGCAGCGCGTCTTCCCGATGGACCTCTGCACCCAGGCGCACGACATCATCCGCACCTGGCTGTTCTCCCGAGTGGTCCGGTCCGAGTACGAGCACCACACGGCGCCCTGGTCGCACGCGCTCGTCTCCGGCTTCATCCTCGACCCCGACCGCAAGAAGATGTCGAAGTCGAAGGGCAACGTCGTCGTCCCGACCGACGTCCTCGAGAAGTTCGGCGCCGACGCCGTCCGCTGGCGGGCCGCGATGGCCCGCCCGGGCCTGGACTCGCCGTTCGACGAGACGCAGATGAAGGTCGGGCGCCGGCTCGCGATGAAGGTCCTCAACGCGTCGAAGTTCGTGCTCGGCGGTGTGGGCGCGACCGGCGTCAACCCGTTCGAGGTCTCGGAGGCCGTCGACTGCTCGCTGCTCGGCCGGCTGGCCGAGGTCGTCACGAAGGCCACCGACGCCTTCGAGGCCTATGACTACACCTCGGCGCTCGAGGCCACCGAGAAGTTCTTCTGGGAGTTCTGCGACGACTACCTCGAGCTGGTCAAGGAGCGTGCGTACGACGAGGACGGCGGCGCGGCCACCGCGTCGGCGCGGGCCACCCTCGCGATCGCGCTCGACGTGCAGCTGCGACTGCTCGCGCCGTTCCTGCCCTACGTCACCGAAGAGGTCTGGTCGTGGTGGCAGGAGGGCTCGATCCACCTCGCCGCCTGGCCGACGGTCGTCGAGCTCGGCTCGGCCGCCGCGTCGGACTCGACCACACTGGACGCGGTCGCCGCTGCCCTGATCGGCATCCGCGGCGCGAAGTCCAGCGCCAAGGTGTCGATGCGCGCCGAGCTCTCGCGGGTGGAGATCACCGGACCCGAGGCCCTGGTGCGGGCCGCGGAGCTGGCGGCCGACGACCTGCGCAAGACCGGCAAGATCACCGGCGACCTGGTCTTCACGCCCACCGAGGGCTCGACCGAGCTCACGGTGGCCGCGGAGCTGGCGCCCGTCCCGGAGTGACCGTCCGGGGTCAGTGACCCCGGCCGTGGCCCCCGTCGTGGCCGTGGTCGTCGTCGCCGTGGTCGTGGCCCCCGTCGTGACCGTGGTCGTCGTCGTGACCCCGGTCGTGGCCGGTCCCGTGCTCCGGCACGTCGTGCAGCCCCTCGGCGTGCCCGGTGTCGTGGTCGGTGCCGTGGTGCTGTGGGCCGTGCTCGGGCTGCTGCGGCGCCGGCGGGATCGTCGGGGTCGCCGGCGCGGCCGGGGTGGTCGGCGCAGGCCCCGTCTGGTGTGTCGCCGCGTCGGAGCCGACGGCGGCCGCGACGTGCTCGGCCTCGCCCTGGTGGCCCGGCTGGTGACGGGCCCGGGTGGCGTGCGCCGGCGGCGTCGGGTCCGCCGGCGCGGACGGCACGACGGGTGGAGCGGCAACCGGCGCCTCCGCCGGGGCGTCGGGCGCCTTCGGGACCAACATCGCGCCGGCCAGGGTCCGGGCCGGGTCGAGGCGACCGCGGCTGCCGAGGGCGTCGGTACGGACCGTGTGGGCCATCAGGCCGAGGCACGCGACGATCACGACGATGAACGCGATCAGCGGACGCCGGTGCTCGACTTTCATGTGGCCCTTCCCGAGAGTGGAGGAGGTCGGGGCCAGTCTTTCGAGGTCGGCGGCTCCGCACCTAACCCATGGTCAGGAATGGCCCGAACGGACTAGGAGGACCTAGTCACAGGTGACTACGACGGCCGTGGGCTTCATAGCGA
>JAOPXG010000021.1 GCA_025965275.1 Nocardioides sp. | reverse complement strand
AGGGCATGGTCGTCAACACCCAGGCCACCAGCCCGGTCGCCGACAAGGCGCAGCAGGGGATCATGGAGTTCCTGCTGATCAACCACCCGCTCGACTGCCCGGTCTGCGACAAGGGCGGCGAGTGCCCCCTGCAGAACCAGGCCATGTCCAACGGCCGCGACGAGACCCGCTTCGAGGGCGTGAAGCGCACCTACCCGAAGCCGATCAACATCTCCGCCCAGGTGCTCCTCGACCGCGAGCGGTGCGTGCTGTGCGCCCGCTGCACCCGCTTCTCCGAGCAGATCGCTGGTGACCCGTTCATCGCGCTGATCGAGCGCGGTGCGCTGCAGCAGGTCGGCATCTACGAGAACGAGCCGTTCGAGTCGTACTTCTCCGGCAACACCATCCAGATCTGCCCGGTCGGTGCGCTCACCAGCGCCGACTACCGCTTCCGCGCGCGCCCCTTCGACCTCGTGTCGAACGCGGGCATCGCCGAGCACGACGCCTGCGGCTCCGCGATCCGGGTCGACCACCGCCGCGGCAAGGTGGTGCGCCGCCTCGCGGGCAACGACCCCGAGGTCAACGAGGAGTGGATCACCGACAAGGACCGCTTCGCGTTCCACTACGCCACGCAGCCCGAGCGGCTGACCTACCCGCAGGTGCGCGACGAGGACGGCTCCCTGCGTCCGGCGTCCTGGCCGGAGGCCTTCGACGTCGCCGCCCGGGGGCTCCGCGCCGCCCTTCGAGACGCCTCGTCCCTCGGCTCCTCAGGAACCACCGGAGGAGTCGGCGTCCTCACCGGTGGCCGGGTCACCGCCGAGGACGCCTACGCCTACAGCAAGTTCGCCCGGGTCTCGCTCGGCACCAACGACATCGACTTCCGGGCCCGCCCACTCTCGGCCGAGGAGACGTCCTTCCTCGCGTCCGAGGTCGTGCTCACCAACCCGGTCACGTACGCCGACCTCGAGACCGCGAAGACCGTGGTCCTCGCCGGCCTCGAGCCCGAGGACGAGGCCGGCGCGATCTTCCTGCGGCTGCGCAAGGCGTCGAACTCTGCCCGACCTGGGGGAGGCACTCGCGTCGTCGCGATCGCGCCGTACACCTCGCGCGGCCTGGCGAAGATGGCCGGCCACCTGGTGCGCACGGCGCCCGGGGCCGAGGCCGCCGCGATCGAGGGTCTCGTCGAGCACGCCGAGTTCGGCATCGACGGCACCGCGGTGATCCTGGTCGGCGAGCGACTGGCCACCGTGCCCGGCGCGCTCAGCGCCGCCGCGGGCCTGGCGCGCAAGACCGGGGCCCGGCTCGCCTGGGTGCCTCGTCGCGCCGGCGACCGGGGCGCCATCGAGACCGGCTGCCTGCCCAACCTGCTGCCCGGCGGCCGGCCGGTCGCCGACGCGGCCGCCCGCGTCGACGCCGCCACCGCGTGGGGCGTCGACAACCTGCCCGAGACCGCCGGCCGTGACGCCGACGCGATCGTCGCTGCTCTGGTGTCCGGCGAGCTGGGTGGCCTGGTCATCGGTGGCGTCGACCCCGACGACACCTCCGACCCGGCCGCGACCCGCGCCGCGATCGAGGCGGCGTCGTTCGTGGTCGCCCTCGAGCTGCGCGAGACCGAGGTGACCCGCGTCGCCGACGTGGTGTTCCCGGTCGCCCCGGTCATCGACAAGGCCGGCATGTTCGTCACCTGGGAGGGCCGCCCGCGCGCGTTCGAGGCGGTCTTCTCCAGCCCCACCTCGCTGCCCGACCTGCGCATCCTGGCCGGCATCGCCGAGGAGCTCGCCCAGCTCGGGCAGGGGAGCCCGCTCGGCTTCCGCACGGTCGCCGAGGCGCAGCGCGAGATGAGCGACATCGGCCCCTGGGACGGCGCGCGGGCTTCTCTCGGTGGTTTCGAGACAGCATCTCGTCCTTCCTCGACCACCGAGGGGTTCGCGCTCGCGACGTGGAAGCAGCTGGTCGACAACGGCTCGCTCCAGGTCGGCGACAAGGCCTACCTCGCCACCGGCCGCGCGCCGGTCGCCCGCCTCAGCCGGACGACGTACGACGCCGTGGGCGCGACCGTCACCCTCACCGGTGACCGCGGCTCGGTGACGATCGCCGCCGAGCCCGCCGACCTCGACGACGACGTCGTCTGGGTCCCGGCCAACTCCTTCGGCAACGGCGTGCTCGCCGACCTGGCCTCGCCAGGCAGCCGCGTCACCGTGAAGGGAGCCGAATCATGAACACCCCACGCAATCCTGAGTTCCCCCCGCTTCGCTCCTCCAACTCACGATTCCGCGGGGGCCCCGAATGATCTCGAGTGCACCGATCACCGCGATGCTGGCCCCGATGGAGGCCGACGACCTCTCCGCCTTCGGCCACGACGCGTGGTGGGTCATCACCATCAAGACCCTGCTGATCTTCCTGATCCTGGTCCTGCTGACGCTCTTCAACATCTGGTGGGAGCGCCGGGTCGTGGCCCGGATGCAGAACCGGATCGGCCCCAACGTGCACGGCCCCTTCGGTCTCCTCCAGTCGCTCGCCGACGGCGTGAAGCTGGCGCTGAAGGAGGACATCATCCCGAAGGCCGCCGACAAGTGGGTCTTCCTGCTGGCGCCCGTCATCGCGACCGTGCCGGCGTTCGTGACGTTCAGCGTGATCCCGTTCGGCCCGACCCACGTGAAGATCCCGTTCACCGACACCTACACCGCGCTCCAGCTGACCGAC
>JAOPXG010000001.1 GCA_025965275.1 Nocardioides sp. | reverse complement strand
CACCGGGAAGACGTCGCTGGCCCGAGCGCTCGCCGCGTCGCTGGCCGTCAGCTGGCACCGCATCCAGTTCACGCCCGACCTGCTGCCGTCCGACGTCACCGGCGTCTCGGTGTTCAACCAGGACACCCGCGAGTTCGAGTTCCGGCCGGGCGGCGTCTTCGCCAACATCGTGGTCGGCGACGAGATCAACCGTGCCTCCCCCAAGACCCAGTCGGCGCTCCTGGAGTGCATGGAGGAGCGACAGGTCACGGTCGACAACTTCACCTACCAGCTCGACACGCCGTTCATGGTGATCGCGACCCAGAACCCGATCGAGATGGAGGGGACCTACGCCCTGCCCGAGGCGCAGCGCGACCGCTTCATGGCGCGGGTCTCCGTGGGCTACCCCGTCGAGGCGGCCGAGATCGCGATGCTCGACACCCACACCGGCGCCAACCCGCTCGACGACCTCGAGCCGGTCACCGACGCCGCCGAGGTGCGCAAGCTGATCGGCATCGTCGGCCAGGTCTACGTCTCCCCGGCGGTGCAGCGGTACGCCGTGGCGATCACCTCCGCGACCCGGCGCTCCGACGAGCTGACCCTCGGCGCCTCGCCGCGCGCGACCCTCCACCTGGTCCGCGCGGCCAAGGCGATGGCGGCGATCAGCGGACGCGACTACGTGCTGCCCGACGATGTGCTCCGGCTCGCCCGGCCGGTGCTCGCGCACCGGCTGCTGCCCAGCGTCGAGGCCGCGATGAGCGGTCGCTCGACCACGGCGGTCCTCGACGCGGTCCTCGGCACGGTGCCCGTGCCGGACGCCGTCCACTGACGACACCTGCCGAGGGGGAGCTGACATGAGGGAGGCGCTGGCCGGACTCACCGTCCGGGGACGGGCGTTCCTGGCAGCGGGGATCACGGCGATCGCCTGTTCGGTCGTGCTGGACCAGTCGGCGCTGACCCGGGTCGGCATCCTCGTGGTCGCGCTGCCGCTGCTGACGGCCTGGGTCGTCGGCCGCAACCGCTACCGGCTGGCCCTGGTCCGCACCGTCACCCCGCAGCTGGTCGCGGCCGGCCAGCCGGCCCGGGTGACGCTGGCGCTCTCCAACGAGGGCCGCGGCCCCAACGGCGTGCTCCTCCTGGAGGACCACGTGCCGTACGTCCTCGGCACCCGCCCGCGCTTCGTGCTCGAGGGCATCGGTCAGGGCTGGCGCCAGTCGGTGAGCTACCAGGTGCGCTCCGACGTGCGCGGCCGCTTCGAGATCGGTCCGATGTCGGTGCGAGTGAGCGACCCCTTCGGCCTGGTCGAGCTGGGCCGGACCTTCCGGACCACGGTCCCGCTCATCGTGACGCCCCGGACCGTGCAGCTCCCCCAGATCCCGCTCGGCGGCGCCTGGACCGGCTCCGGCGACAACCGGCCGCGCGCCTTCGCCATCGGCAGCGCCGAGGACGTCACCGTGCGGGAGTACCGCCGCGGCGACGACCTGCGCCGCGTGCACTGGCGCAGCTCGGCGCGCTTCGGCGAGCTGATGGTGCGCCGCGAGGAGCAGCCCTGGCAGTCCCGGGCGACGCTCTTCCTCGACAACCGGCTGCAGTCGCACCGCGGCCAGGGCATCGCGTCGTCCCTCGAGGCCGCCGTCTCGGCGGCCGCGTCGGTCGCCGTGCACCTGACCCATCGCGGCTTCGCCGTCCGCCTGGTCACCGCCACCGGCGAGGACCCGAGCAGCGCGTGGCACCTGAGGGCGGCCGACCTCAACACCGGTCCGCTGCTCGAGGCGCTGGCCGTCATCCAGCCCGTGCAGCAGCCCCGTATCGACACCGGCTGGCTGACGGAGGGGTCGCACGGCGGCCTGACCGTCGCCGTCTTCGGCGGGGTCGAGCCCACCGACCAGCCGATGCTGCGCCGGATGCAGCACCAGGCAGGGGCGGCCTTCGCGATCGCCGTCGACGTCGACGCGTGGGTCGGTGCGACCACGGAGTCGACCGCCATCGCGCGGCTCGGGCAGCAGGGCTGGCGCGCGGTGTCCCTCGGACCGCGGGACCGCCTCGACGCCGTCTGGCAGGAGCTCGGGCGGATGAGCGCCCACAGCTCCCGCGGCGTCGTCGCCTCCCGGGAGGTCGTCCGATGAGCCGCTCGCGGGGCAGCCTGGCCGCGAGCACGCTGCTGACCGCGACCGCTGCCGGCACGGCCTGGATCGCGATGTCCTCCTGGCGCGGGTTCTCCGCGGTGCCCGGCGGCTACCTCAACCCCCTCATGCTGCTCGCGATCGTGGTCGGCGGCACCGGCCTGGCGACCCGCTGGTGGCGCTTCCCGGCGCCGCTGGTCGTGCTCGTCCAGGTGGTCGTCTCGGGGATGGTCGCCTCGCTGCTCATCACCGGGGCGCCGATCCCGGTCGGCGGCGCGTGGACGGAGCTGCACACCGCGCTCAGCGAGGCGGTCCACACCGCCAACGGGTTCGCCGCCCCGGTGCCCGCCAGCGCTCCCCCGATCGACTCGGTGCTGATCCTGTCCGGGCTCGGCTGCCTGCTGCTCGTCGACCTCTTCGCCTGCACCCTGCACCGGGTACCGCTCGCGGGTCTGCCGCTGCTGACGATCTACACCATCCCGGTGAGCATGGTCGGCGACGGCATCTCCTGGTGGATCTTCGTGCTGACCACCGCCGGCTTCCTCACGATGCTCTACCTGCAGGAGAGCGACCAGGTCACCCGGTGGGGCCGGCCGCTCGGTGAGGACCGGGAGACCGGCGACCCGATCGCCTACGGGGCGGGCGCACACACCGTGCGCGCCACGGCCGGCACCGTCGGCGGGGTCGCCACCGCCCTGGCCGTCTTCCTCCCCGCGCTGATCCCCTCGCTCGGGCTCCACGTCTTCGACTTCGGGCCGGGCAACGGCAACGGCAGCGACATCCGGGTCGACAACCCCACGGCCGACCTGGTCCGCGACCTCAAGCAGGGCGACGACACGCCCCTCGTCAAGGTGACGACGACCGACCCCCACCCGGCGTACCTCCGGATCCTGACGCTCACCCGCTACACCGACGCCGAGTGGACGCCCGGCAACCGCGACGTGCCGGTCGACCAGACGGCCGACGGGCAGCTCCCGGCGCCCACGGGCGTCGGGGCCCGGGTCAGCCGCCGTGAGATCCCGTACGACGTGACCGTGTTCCCGGCGTTCGACTCGACCTGGCTGCCGACCCAGACACCGCTGGGCCGGATCGACGCGGAGGGCGACTGGCGCTACGACGACCAGACCATGGACTTCCTGGCCGGCGACGACGACCTGTCGACCGCGGGCCTGCACTACACGATGGGCGCGCTCGACCTCGACCTGACGGCGGCCCAGCTCGAGGAGGCCGGCACCTCCAGCGGCAAGGTCAGCGAGATCTTCACCGACGTCCCGAGCGACCTGCCGCAGCTGGTCCGCGACCTCGCCGTCGAGGTGACCCGCGACCAGCCGACCCGCTTCGACAAGGCGGTGGCGCTGCAGAACTGGTTCCGCGAGGACGGCGGCTTCACCTACTCCCTCGACACCGAGGAGGGCAGCGGCAACGACGCCCTCGTCAGCTTCCTCAGCGACGACGCCGGTGGCCGCACGGGCTACTGCGAGCAGTTCGCCGCCTCGATGGCCGTGATGGCCCGGGTGCTCGGCATCCCGGCCCGGGTGGCCATCGGCTTCCTGACCCCGACCCAGGCCGGTCCGAGCACCTGGATCTACAGCGCGCGCGACATGCACGCCTGGCCCGAGCTCTACTTCGACGGCGCCGGCTGGGTGCGCTTCGAGCCCACCCCGGCGGGCCGCGCCCAAGACGTGCCCGCCTACACGATCCCCGACACGCCCGGCACCGACGACGACCCGACCGAGTCCGCGTCGACGAGCCCCGGCGCCTCCTCGTCGGGCCCGGCCGACCGGCCGACGAAGCAGCTCGAACCCGCCTCCACCGGGGGCCAGGACGGCGATGCCGGCTCCGGCTTCCCGTGGGCACCGGTCGGCGGCGGGCTCGCGGGCGTGGTCCTGGTGCTCGCCGGCCTGATGCTGCCGCGGCTGGTCCGCCGGCGGCGGCGTGAGCACCGGCTCGCCGGTGGCCCCGAGGAGATCTGGGCCGAGCTGCGCGACACCGCCGTCGACCTCGGCGTGCCGTGGCCGGCCGACCGGTCCCCGCGCGCGACCCGCGACGTCCTGGTCGACCACCTCGGTGCCCCGGTCGACGAGTGGACCACGGAGCGTCCCGCACACGGAGCCGACGTCGCACCCGAGGGCGTGGCCGCGCTCGACCGGCTGGTCCTCGACCTCGAGCTGCTCCGCTACTCGCGGGCCGGCGCCACCGCGAACCGCTCGACCCTGCGCTCCGACGGCGAGGCCTGCGTCGCCGCGCTCGCCGGGGGTGCCCCGCGGTCGGCGCGCCGCCGGGCCGAGTGGTGGCCGCGGTCGGTGCTCACCGTGACCCGTCCGGCCCGGGCCGCCGCGCCGACGGTCGAGGCGCGGTTCGGCGGGGTCGTCGACCGAGTCAACTGAGCGAGGACGCGCCAGCGGACTCGCTGATGGTGGTCGAGCGAGCCGCGCGACTGAGGGACGACGTCGCGACCGGCGTGTCGAGACCCAGCCACCTCAGTCGAACGGTCGTGAAGTCAATACCCGCCGTCTTCGCGACGGCGGCGCCACCGGTCCTCGACGCGGGACATGAAGGAGTGGCCGCCGCTGCGGCGCTGACGGCGCAGCCGGCCGGTGCGGCCGCCGTCGATGACGGTGAAGCCGTGGCTCGGGTGCACGGCGGTGCGCGGGTCGGAAGCGGTCTGGGCCTGCCCCCGCAGAGCGGTGAGCGCGATGGTGGCCGAGACCAGCATGATCACGAAGCCGGCGATGCCGATCGGGGTGATCCGGGCGACCGCACCGGTCATCAGCACCACGACACCGAGCACGAAGCACGCCCCGGCAACGATGGCCCGGCGCCGGGCGGAGCGACGGAACGCCGTACCCCGCAGGGTCGAGGCGAGCTTGGGGTCCTCCTCGACGAGGGCGCGCTCCATCTGCTCGAGCAGTCGGAGCTCCTCTTCCGAGAGTGGCACCGTTCCTCCCCAACAAGTCGTCGCCGGCGAGACCTGTCCGGCGTATCCCAAGTCTAGGCAGCGCGTGGTCGTCACGGTAGGCGGGATCGGGAAATTCGTGATCGAACCGTTCCCGCCCGCCGCGGACGTGGCACGGCGGACCCGCGAGCGGTCAGCGGGCGAGCAGGTGCAGCTGGGTGGCGAGCGGGAGGTATTCCGCCCGTTCGGACACCGCCCGCTCGAGCTCCACCAGGGCGGCCGTCGCCCCCGGCTCCAGGTCGAGCAGCGAACCGGGGACCAGGTCCGCGAAGACCCGGACGCCGTGGACCGCGGTGACGTCGAAGCCCGCGTCGGCGAGCAGCCGGACCGCTTCGGGGTGGGTGAACCGGTGGCCGCTGCGGCCCGCGCCCGCCGCCGGGTCGTCCAGCATGGCGAGCGCCTGGGCGAAGTGTCCGGCCATCGCGCGGGCGACGACCGCCGCGTGCCGCTGGGCGACCAGCAGGCTCAGGGTCCCGCCCGGGCGGAGCACGTCGCGCAGGGTGGCGAGCGCCGCGACGGGGTCGTCGACCACCTCGAGCACCCCGTGACAGAGGACCACGTCGGCGCCGCCCGGACCGGTGACGTCGAGGAGGTTCGACAGGTCGCCCTGCAGCCCGGCGACGCTCACGCCGAGCTCACGGGCCCGGCGGTCCAGCGCGGCCAGGGCATCGGGGCTCGGGTCGACCACGGACACCCGGTGGCCGAGTTCGGCGACCCGGACCGCGAACCCGCCGGTGCCGCCGCCGATGTCGACCACGTCGAGCGGGCCGGAGTCCAGGACAGGACGCAGCGCGTCCCACACCACGGAGGTCCGGGCGGCGCTGCGACGTTCTCTGGGCCGTTCACTGGGCCGTTCGGGCATGCGCCAACCCTAGGGCCTCAGCCGGCCCGGGCCACCGGCACCCGCCCGGTGGTCGCGGCGTGCGGCACCAGGCCGAGGGAGCGCTCGATGACGGCCAGGAACCGGTCGGCGTCGCGGACCAGGTCGTCGGCCTCCCGCTCGGTGACCGCGCGGGTCGAGCCCGCGGCCGCCGCGGCGCGCTTGGCCGCCCCGGCGGCGAAGAACTGCGCCCACTCGGCGAGCTCGGGCGCGACCTCGGCCAGCAGCACCCAGGCGTTCTTCTGGGGGCGCCGGCGCGCCGGCGCCGGGTGTGCCCGGGCGGCGAGCAGCGCGGCGGCGGCCCGGAGCGCGG
>JAOPXG010000063.1 GCA_025965275.1 Nocardioides sp. | reverse complement strand
CGCCGAGGAGGAGATGGTCGCGCCGTGAGGACCAGTCACATCAGGAATGGCGTCCTCTCCGTCGTCCTCGGCACGCTTCGGATCACCCTGCGGGTGCTGTCGCTCGTGGTGCCCCCATCAAGGTCGGTGGTGGTCACGGCGAGCCCCGAGACCGAGGGCAACGGCGTCGAGGTCGCGAGGGCGCTGGTGCGCCGCTACGACGGTCGCGTGGTCTGGCTGCGCGACCGAGGGCCGGTGCCGGAGCAGATCAGCGCGCTGGCGGCGCAGGGCCTGGTCCTGGTGCCGAAGGCGAGCCTGGCCGGGCTGTGGGCCTACCTGCGCGCCGAGGCGGTGCTCTTCACGCACGGCCTGTACGGCAGCCCGCGGCCGTGTGCGCGCAAGCCGATCGTGAACCTCTGGCACGGCGACGGACCCAAGGACATCACCCCCGGGAGGAGTGTCGGGGCGATGATCGCGAGCACCTACCTGGTGGGCAGCACACCCCTCTTCTCGGAGTTCCAGGCGCGGGCCTTCGACGTACCGGCCGACCGGGTGCTGGTCACCGGCAACCCGCGCACCGACCAGCTCTGGCACCCGCCCGGTCTCGACCGCCTCGCCCGGCTCGGCATCACCAGCGACTTCGTCGTCTGGATGCCGACGTTCCGCCGCGCCCGCGCGATCGGGGCGGTGCGGGTCCGCGACCACGGCGGGCCGGCGGCCACCGACGACGGCCAGGAGGAGCTCACCGCACTTCGCGACGGCCTGCGCGAGCGCGGCATCCAACTGGTCGTGAAGCCGCACCCGATGGACGCCGACCGGCGCCGCTGGCCGGGCGTCGTGACCATCGACGAGGACGACCTGGTCGACGCCGGTGTCTGCCTCTACGCCCTGCTCGGCGCGTCGTCGGGGCTGGTCACCGACTACTCCAGCGTCTGGGTCGACTACCTGCTGCTCGACCGGCCGCTCGCCTTCCTGGTGCCCGACCGCACGTCGTACGACCGCGCGCTCCATCCCGCCGACATCCTCGACTGGGTGCCCGGCGAGGTCGTCGCCGCGCAGGATCGGCCGTTCGCGGCGTTCCTCGCCGACCTCGACGCGCACGGCCGGCTCGACGCGGACCTGCGGCACGACGTCGCGCGCCGGATCGGGCTCAACCCGACGGCGACCGCGGCCGACGACCTGGTCACCGCGCTGGTCAAGCTCGGCGTGCTCAGCTCCGGCTGAGTTCGGCAGCAAAGTGCGATGAGTGGGTAAGAGTCCGCCAACCACGTTCTCGGCTGACGACTGCCACCGGCGGCGTGTCCGGCTCGCTGCTGAAACCGCGCCCGGGATCGGTCGCGGAAAGGTAGGTGTGGCGCGGGACCTGGGAGCCGGTACGCCGGCGCGGAACCGGGCCGGGCACGGCGTACATCAGGCCTGGCCGGCGGCACCAAGTGGCAGTCGGGCCACGGTTCGCCACGAGCTCGGCTGGTCGGTGCCGGCAACGAGCAAGGCGTGATCGATACGTGCGGGTATCGGTAGCTGGCGGCTGACGTCGACGGCAGCCGCCCTGAGCTCGGCAATGGTGCCGAACCTCGCCTCACCGACGGTCAGGTGTGGGACAACGTCGTCGAACTGGCCGCCGTACGGCGGGTAGTCAGGGAACTCCGAGACGACACTGTCTGTGAGGTCGCGGAACTCCTGGTCGCGATCTGGCGCCAACCACAGCACGTCCTCCCCGAACCACTCGCACGTCTTGAACGAGCACTCGAAGGGGGCCGCAGCGGCTAACACGCTGGTCAGCCGGCGCACGATGTCGTCGTCGACTTCCGCTGGAGGAAGGAACGGGAACAGCACGGTGACGTGGGCAGGCACTCCCCAGCTTGCTGCGAGGTCCAAGCGAATCCGGTGCTTGGCTACCGCGGCCTCGGCAGGACCGACTGGGATGATGACCGCTGTCTGTGTGGGCTCGTGCACGGCTTCTCCGCTCGTTGAAGTGACCGCCCATTGCTGTCCAGTAGGCGCCCTGATGGTGCAGTCACGGGGCGTCTTCGCCGCTGATCATTTTCACCCCATGGCAACACACCTTGCTGCCGGACTCAGCTCTGGCTGATTTCGGAGCTCATCTCCTGCAGTCGAGGTCTCGCAGCTCGAGCGAGATCGACGTGACGACGTTCGAGAGCTGGATGCGGTAGACGGCTTCCGCGCCGGCCGGGACCACGACGAGGTCCCACGCCTGCACGCCGGGGCGGCCGTAGGCGGCTCTGACGTCCTGGACGCTCGACCCCAGGCTGATGCCCTCCGGCGTGGTCATCCGCGGCGTCGCGGACAGCTGTTCCAGGCCGTGTCGGGAGGACAGGGCTCCGTTGAGCGTGTCGTCCGGAGTGCGGCCCCACCGGTCGGCGCGGTAGTGGACGACCCGGCAGCCCCGCGGCCACCCGTCGTGACGTGCACCGAGGGGGTCTCGTGCCGTTCCGGTCCCCAGGAGCTCTTCATGGGGCATGCCCAACCGAAGCGGCCCTACGCCGCGAGGTCCGAGGACGAGAGCGTTGCCAGTCGAAGCCGACAGCGACGGCGCAGCGGCCGCCGGGCCACCGGTGGAGGCGTCGCAGGCCGCGCTGGTCCACGCCACGATCACGGCCACGGTGACAGCCATAGTCGCCTTCACGACGGTGGGACGACGAAGCACGGTCGATGGTTGCCCCGCTCCGGGCAGAGATCAACGGGCGGTCAGAACCCGCGGGAGCCGCCGCCGCCCGAGTGGTGCGAGCCGCCACCGCCGCCGAAGCCGCGGGAGCCACCGCCACCCCCGCCGCCCGAGTGGTGCGAGCCGCCACCGCCACCGCCACCGAACCCGGAGAACGAGCTGCGCGACGAGGCGGCGGCCGCGGCACGCCGGGCGGCCGCGCGCTGCTCCTCGGCCTCGCGGCGGTCACGGCGGGCCATGGCGACGGCGTCGTTGGCGCGGCTGCGCGCCGCGTCGGCGCCGCCCCGGATCTGGTCGAGGACGGCGAGCGCGGCGGCCTGGTCGAGGAGGCCCGCGGCCTCCTCGGCGGCAGCGCGGGCACGGCTGCCGACGTCCGCCCGGGAGACCTCGCTCTGCGCCTCGGTGACCGCCGCCTCGGCGGCGCGCAGCGCGCGCTGGGTCTCGTCGTACTCCGCGAGCACGGTCACCACGACGTTGGTGCAGCCGGCCAGCCGCTCGGCGACGGCGTCGAGCTGGGTCTTCAGGAGCAGCAGCGGCGCCTGGGGCGCCGCGGCCTGCTGGCCGAGCGCGGCCGCCTCGGCGCCGATCGGGGCCACCTCGGGGACGGTGGTCAGGTAGGAGACCGCGGCCGAGTTCGACTCGATCTGGGCCGCGAGCGCGGTGGCCTCCGCGGCCAGCCGTTGCGCGGTCAGCGGCAGCTCGGTGGTCAGCTGGTCGAGCTCGCGCTCGCGCACCCCGGGGGCGGCGGCGTCGGTCGCGATGGTGTCCGCAGCGGTGCGGGCGGCGGTGATCTGCTCCCGCGCCAGCCGGAACTCCTGGGTCGTCATCGACGAGTTGACCCGGATCGTCGCCAGGGCGTCGGCCAGCGCGGTCCGGGCGACCTTGGCGGCGTCGACCCGCGCGCGCACGCCCTCCAGGCAGGAGGCGTCGTACATCGCCTCGAGGTGCTCGGTCGTCACGGAGGCCTCGGCGATCGCGGCGTCGAGCTCGATCGCCCGGGCCTCCAGGGCGGTCGTGTCGCTGGCGAGGTCGGCGAGGTAGTCGGGGAGGCCGGTCAGCCAGGCCTCGTGGCCGGCCAGGGTCGTCATGGCGGCGGCGACCAGGGCGTCGGCGTCACCGAAGCGCAGCTGACCACCCAGGGTCTCGGCGTCACGGGCGGCCTGCTCGGCGGCCGTCGGCGCGCCGTCGAGGTCGCCGGTCTTGTAGCCCTCACTCCGGCGCTGCTCGAGCAGGGCGGTGAGCCGGGTCGCCGCGGCGCGCAGCTCGGCCACCCGGGCCGGCAGCCGGTCGCGCACCTGCTCGAACGCCGTGACGGACTCCTCGACGCGGGTCAGCGCGTCCTTGGCGGCCTTCAGCTGGGCGGTCGTCTCCTGGACCGGCTTGACCGCTGCGGAGGCCTCGTCGGCGTCCAGCTCGGGGACCGCCTCGGTCGAGTAGGTCTGGGACCTCTCCAGGTAGGTGGCGGTGGCGGCCTCGAGCATCGCGACGGCCGCGGTGTGGTCGGTCCGGATCCGGGTCAGGGTCGCGTCCGAGACCCGGGGCAGCGCCTCCACGCGGGCCGCGACGTACTCGCGCCCGGCGTCCAGCTCCACCCACGCCGTGGCCATCTCGTCGGTCGCGCCGCTCAGCGTCGCCCGGGCGTTCCTGGTCACGGTCCGGCGTCGCCACAGCACGACCGCGAGGTACGCCGCCGCTGCGCCGACGACCAGCACCAGCAACCCGCCCAGGACCCAGCCGCCACCGGCTCCGCTGCCCGACCCGGAGGTCTCGTCGATGCCGCCGCCGAGCGGAGACCCGCTGTCGGGGGTGGTCCCCGGACCACCGGTGCCGTGGTTGCCGGAGCCGTGGTTGCCGGAGCCGGGTGTGCGCGCGTAGGCCTTCGCGTAGATCGTCAGCCCGTCGACCATGCCGGCGGTCCAGTCGCCGTTGCCGAAGTTCGCGCCCATGCCGTCGACCTCGGCGTGGTCGCGGGCGGCCTCGAACGTGTTCAGGGCCTTGCCGTCGTAGTGGCTGCCGAGCTGGCGGTCCTGGACGGCGACCCCGAGGATCAGCAGCGACTGGGACCCGTCCGCCTTGAAGCCCCAGCCGTGGCACTGCGCCCGGGCGTCGAGGAGCACGTCGTAGAGGTCCTGGCCCTTCGTCGTGGTGAACGTCAGCACCTTCACGGTCACCTGGTCGCCGAACCGGGCGGCGGCCCGCTCGACCGCGCCGTCGTCGAGGACGTCGGCGGCGTCGCTGACGACCTTGTCGGAGCAGAGCGGAGCGGCGGTCGCGGCCTGGCCGGGAGCGGCGAACGTGACGTTTGCTACCGACGCCGCGAGGGCGATACCGAGGGCCACGAGATACCTGCGCATGCGCACATCGTGCCCACCTCGGCTCCCGGCAACCCGACGGGCTCTTACGCCGCCTGCTCGACCAACGGGCGCCGCGGGCCGAGGACGTCACTGCGGGCGCGGAGGAACGGCTTCTCCAGGAAGCGGTAGCTGAGCACGGTCAGGGTGATGGCCGCGGTGACGGCGATCAGCCCGGAGACCGGCTTCGGCAGGGGCGCATCCTCCAGCAGCAGGAACGGCACGATGTGCCACAGGTACAGGCTGTAGCTGCCGCGCCCCACGCCCGCGAGCCAGGGGTGCCCGAGCAGCCGGTGCACCGGGCCGCCCGTGTTGTCGGAGCCAGCGTTGCTGTAGCCGGTGTGGATCAGCACCACGGTGGCGAGCACCGCGAGCGGGACCCCGACGCAACGGTAGACGGCGCTGTGCGCGTCGGGCCCGAGCAGCGCGTAGCTGCCGATGGCGACGAGAGCGGCGCCCGCGGCCGCGGACGCGTGCCGGCGTGGCCGGGCAGGGCGACCGCCGTCGATGAAGACCCTGTCAACGAAGAACAGGGCGAGGGAGGCTCCGACCAGCAGCTCGGCCGAGCGGGCCGACGGGCCGAAGTAGAACCAGAAGGCACCGAGCGGCAGGGACAGCAGGTAGAGAGCGAAGGCGACGCCGAGGCTGAACCTGGCAAGGCGCCCGGCGCTCCAGCCGCGTGAGCGCGCGCCCAGCACGGCGACCGGCCACAGTGCGTAGAAGTACCACTCGACGGCCAGCGACCAGGTCTGCCCGAAGGGCTGCAGCCCGGGGAGCCAGAGGCTGCCGTGGTGGTCGGCGGCCCACATCGCCGATCCCTGGCCGAGCACGATCGCGCCGCGCTGCACGACCTCGACCGGGCCGACCGGAGCCCACGGGACCACGGCGTACAGCACGACACCGCCCACGACGAGGCCGAGCAGAGCGGGGTAGAGGCGCCGCACGCGGCGCCGGAGGAAGGACCCCCAGGCGGCCGCCCAGGAGTCGGTGACCTGGGTGCGCCAGAGCATCGTGGTGATGATGAAGCCGCTGAGCACGAAGAAGACGTCGACACCGATGGATCCGCCGTGGAAGAGCGGGACGTACCAGCTGAACCAGTGCAGGGCGAGGACGGCCGCGATCGCGACCGCACGGATGCCGTCCAGGTAGTCGAAACGCCCGGTTGCTGACCTCATCCGGGCGTAACGAAAACCCCGGTCCCGGGGTTATGGCACGTGTCACAGCGGTCCGTACCGGCCGCGATTCGTGCCTAGGGTGGGGAAGATGCGGCTGATTCGGGCAGGTCTGCTCTCCGCGCTGGGCTTGGCGATCGCCGCCCAGGGCGCCGTCCTGGGAGCCGCGCCGGCGAGCGCGGCGGATCCCGGGAGGGCCTCGTCCGGCCGCGCGGTCACGCGGATCGCCGCGATCCCGGCCGACTCCGTGGTCGACAGCTACGGCGTGGGCATCCACCTGAACTTCCTCGACACGCCGTACGCCGACGCCGACGCCGTCGCCCAGAAGCTCGACGACCTCGGGGTGCGGCACGTGCGCGACGACCTCTTCCTGAATGCACCGCGGCAGTACGCCGCAATCAGCACCGTCGCCCAGCGGGGCATCGCCTTCGACCTGATCATGGGCCGACCGGACTCCGGGTACACGCCCGCCGACTACGTGAACACGGTCGCGACCCAGCTGCCCGCCGGCGCCGTGGAGAGCCTGGAGGGCGTCAACGAGTGGGACCACTTCAGCCGTGCCGACGCCTCCTACTGGGTGCCCCAGGTGAAGAGCTGGCAGGAGCAGCTCTACACCGCGGCGAAGGCCAACCCGGCGACCGCCGACCTGCCGGTGCTGTCGCCGGCGCTCGCCTTCAAGCAGAACTACGCCGCGGCCGGCGACCTCTCGGAGAACGCCGACGTCGCCAACGCGCACATGTACCCGGGCGGCTACCGACCCTCCAACCAGATCAAGCAGATCACCGACGCCCTTCGCACGTCGATCCCCGGCAAGCCCCTGATCACGACCGAGGCGGGCTATCACAACGCGCTCGGCACCGGCAACGGTCACCGCCCGGTCCCCGAGGACGTCGCCGGGACCTACATGCCGCGGCTGCTGCTCGAGCACGTGCTGCGCGGCGACCAGCGCATGTACAGCTACGAGCTGATCGACGAGTTCGCCGACCCCGACCTGACCAACCCCGAGGCCAACTTCGGGCTGCTGCACCGCGACCTCACCCCCAAGCCGGCCTACACGGCGATGCAGAACCTGCTGGGGCTGCTCGCCGACCCCGGCAGCTCGTCGTTCGAGCCCGGCTCGCTGGCCATCGAGGCCGACGGGCTGCCGGCGGGCGAGGCGCGCTACGTGCTCACCCAGAAGCGCAACGGCCAGTTCGTGCTGCTGCTCTGGCGCGACGTGTCCGTCTGGGACCCCGTCGAGCAGACGCGGGTGGACGTCGCCCCCGCCGACGTGACCCTGAAGCTCGGGCAGAGCAAGGACCTCGCGCTCTACCGGCCGTCCGACGGCGCCGCCCCCGAGCGCGAGACCACGGGTGACTCCCTGTCGCTGCAGCTCGGCGGCGAGGTCGTCGCGGTCACGATCGGGCCCCCGAGCCCGCCGACCGCGCCGGACCCCACCGACGTCAGCGCGACTCCGGGCAACGCGAGCGCCAGCGTGACCTGGGACCTGCCGGAGACCACCGCCGAGGTGACCGGCTTCGAGATCAGCCGCAGCCCCGGCGAGGAGCCGGACGTCGTGCCGGCGGACGCCCGTTCCTTCCGGGCGACCGGACTCACCAACGGCACCAGCTACGTCTTCAGCGTCCGCGCGATGACCGGCGACGGGTCGTCGGGCACGGTGTCCGCGCCGGCGGTGGTGCCGGCCACCGTGCCGCTGCCGCCGCGAGTCGGGTCGGCGAAGGCCGGCAAGCGCAGCATCACCGTCACCTGGTCGAGGCCCGACGGGCGCGGCAGCGCGATCACCGGCTACCGCCTGGCGTGCAAGGGCAGGGTGCTCGACGTCGGCCCCGGCAAGCTCAAGGCCACCCTCTCCGGGCTGCCGGCGGGCAAGCGTCTCCGGGTCGGCATCCGGGCCAGGAACGGCGTCGGCTGGAGCGCCGCGGCGTACACGAAGTACGTCACGACGCGGCGCTGACAAGAGGCGGCGGGGTCAGTCGCCTTCCCAGTGCCGGCCGGAGAAGGTCAGGCCGGTGCCGGCCATCGGCCGGTAGTAGTAGGGGCAGTACGGCGCCTCCGGGCGGAAGCCGCCGTCGCCACCGACGACCCGGGCGCGCTTGTGCCAGATGAAGTTGAAGTTCGTGTTCCAGTCCTTCACCAGGACGGGCCCCTCGGCGCGCAGGACCAGCTCGTCGCCGCTGATGCCTGACGACGTCCAGTTGCTCGACCCGGTGAAGACGTACGACGAGGACCGGTCGTCGCCGTACCAGCCGGAGATCGTCAGGTACTTCTGGTGGCTGTACATGTCGACCTGGTGCAGCACGTCGCAGTCGGTGTTGTAGCCGTCGGCCCGCCGCGGGACCAGGCCGCGCCGGGTGGGCCGGTCGAACATGCGCTTCATCTCGGCGCCACCGAGGGCCCACATCACCTTCACGTCACAGCCGCGGGCGTAGAGATGGCGCAGTCGGCGGGCGATGAACGTGCCGCGCTCGCCGGCCCACGAGTGCATCGAGACCCGGATCTTGGTGCGGCCGTCCGTGCCGGTGCCGCCGCGTGCGCCCCAGCACTTCACGTCGTCCAGGACCTTCATGATCGGGTCGTTGGCCGCGGTGTTGTGGGGGTGTGGCATCACCCAGAGCTGGTAGTTGTCCAGGGTCTTGTGCTCGAAGAGCGGCCGGGCCGTCTTGTCCTTCTTGAGCTCGCGGAAGAGCCGGAGGAACGTCTGGTGCAGGGAGGGCGAGCCCTTCTTCACCAGCAGGTCGTTGAACTGGTGGGCGGCGGCGTTGAGGGTGAGGTTGGCCGAGCCGGTCATCACGACGTCGCGGGCGGTTCCGGTGTGCTCGAAGAGGTAGATCTTGTCGTGCAGGACGCCCTGGACGCTGCGGCAGCCGGTCTTGCAGGTGTAGTCCCAGCTCTTCTTGCCGCGGTGGGTGCCGAGCGCCTTCTTCAGCATCCTCATCGCGGGCGTGTACTGGTGGTCGTTGTGCAGCACCTGCACGTGCACCCCGCGCCGGTACGCGGCGATCAGGGCCCTCGCGACGTTGATCCGGTCGAAGGAGTAGACCGCGATCCGGATGTGCGAGCCCCGCTGAGCGTGCTCGATGGCGGCCATGATCTGCCGCTCGATCTCGAACTTCGCGCGCCGGTCACCCCACGGGTTGTTGAAGAACCCGCCGTTGGTCGGTGCCCACGGCGCCTCCTCGACCTGCTGGGCCTGGGCCTGGCCGTGACCGTGGCCGTGCTTCGGGTCGGCCGTCGCCGGCGCACCGGCCAGCAGCGACCCCGTCAGCGCGCCGACCAGCATCAGGGCGCACGCGAGCAACAGGTTGGTTCTCCGCACTCGCCAGAAGGTACCAACAGTCACTCTGGCCACACGGGCACCACGCCCGACGGGTCAGTCGCTCTCCCAGTGCCGCCCGGAGAAGGACGGGTCGGTGGTGGTGGTGGACACCCGGCGCTCGGTGGCGCCGGCCCGGGCGGAGGCACAGGTCGGGGGCGGGGGACGGAAACCCCCGGGACCGTCGACCGGACGGGACCGGTGCTCCCAGATGTAGGTGAAGTTCGTGTTCCAGCGCTTGACGAAGTTCGCCCCGGTGGCGCGGAGGATCATCTCGTCGCCGCTGATGCCCGAGAAGGTCCAGTTGCTCGAGCCGGTGAAGACGTACGACGCCGAGCGGTCGGCGCCGTAGTGGCCGGAGATCGTCATGTACTTCTGGTGGCTGTACATGTCGACCTCGTGCAGCTCGTCGCAGTCGGTGTTGTAGCCGTTGGCGTGGCGGGGCACCTGGCCCCGCGGGGTGGTGGCACCGATCGTCTTCTTCATCGTGGAGCCGGCCAGGGCCCACATGACCTTGACGTCGCAGCCGTCGGCGTAGAGGTGCCGCAGCTTGCGGGCGATGTAGGTGCCGCGGTCGCTGGCCCACGAGTGCATCGAGACGCGGATCTTGGTGCGTCCGTGGGTGCCCGTGCCGCCGTTCGCCCCCTGGCACCTGACCTGCCGCAGGATGCGCATCAGCGGGTCGTTCGCCGAGGTCGTGCGTGGGTGCGGCATCACCCAGAGCTGGTAGTTGGCGAGCACCTTGTGCTCGTAGAGCGGCTTGGCCGTCTTGTCCTTCTTCAGCTCCCAGAAGAGCTGCAGCATCATCGAGTGCAGGTTCGGCGCGTCCTTCTTGACCAGCAGGTCGTTGAACTGGTGGACCGTCGCGTTGCGGGTCAGGTTGGCCGAGCCGGTCATCACGACGTCCCGGGCGCCGCCGGTGTGCTCGAAGAGGTAGATCTTGTCGTGCAGGACGCCCTGGACGCTGCGGCAGCCGGTCCTGCAGGTGTAGTCCCAGCTCTTCTTGCCGCGGTTGGTGCCGAGCGCCTTCTTCAGCATCTTCATGGCCTTGGTGTACTGGTGGTCGTTGTGCAGCACCTGCACGTAGACGCCGCGTCGGTGCGCCTTGATCAGGGCCTTGGCGACGTTGACCCGGTCGAAGGAGTAGACCGCGATCCGGATGTGCGACTTCGGCTTGGCGTGCCGGATGGCCGCGACGATCTGGCGCTCGATGCGGAACTGGGACTCCGTGTCTCCCCACGGGTCGTTGAAGAACCCGCCGGTGGCGGGCTCCCACGGCTTCTTCGCCACGGTCACCGCCGCTCGCGCCGAGGCTGGCGCCGTTGCCGGCACGGTCAGCAGCGACCCGGCCAGCGCCATCGCGACAGCAAGGATCACACCCGAGAACCTCGGTTTCACACCCACACCCCTCGTCCCCCGAACGACCAGAGCGTCGACGGTAACAAACGGTGGGGCAGGCTCCGAACTCGTCAGTGGCCGGCGGTGAGCGGCGCGGGCGTGGCCTTGGTGGCCTCCGCCTCGGCCTGCGGGCCGGGCACGACGTGGGTCTTCGCGCGCACCACCGGGACGAACACCGCGACCAGCGCGGCGAGCGCGGAGGTCACGACCAGGACGCCGAAGCCGTGGGTGTAGCCCGCCTCGACCGGGAACCCGTCGGGACGCGCGCCGGCGGTGACGACGCTCGCCAGGACGGCGCCACCGAGGGCGCCGCCGACCGTGCGGATGTTGGCGTTCATGCCGCTGGCCACCCCGGTCTGCGTCTGCGGGACGGCGTCGACGACGAGGTTGGACATCGCCGCGAACGCGAGGCCGAAGGCCAGGCCGAGCACCGTCGTCTCGATCACGATCTGCCACAGCTGGTCGTGCACGAGGGTCAGGCCGAGGGTGCCGAGCGCCGTGAGGGTGGCGCCGACGACCAGCACGGCCTTCGAGCCGTAGCGGGCCGCGAGCCGGCCGGAGAACACGCCGGCGACGAACGTGGCCGCGGTCTGGGGGAGGAGCAGCAGGCCGGACTCGGTGACCGAGACGCCGAACCCGTAGCCGGTGAGCTGGGGCGTCTGCAGGAACTGCGGCAGGAACGCGAACATCGAGTACATGCCCATGCCGAACAGCAGGGCGACCAGGTTGACCGTCCACACCGTCGGGATGCGCATCATCCTCATGTCGATGAGGGGTATCGCGCTGCGCGACTCGGCGATCACCCAGGTCGGCAGGAGCACGGCGGCGGCGACGAACAGGCCGATCACGCGACCGGAGCTCCAGCCCCAGCTGTGGCCCTGGCTCACGGCCAGCAGGAGGGCGACGAGCCACGCCGAGAGCAGGACGGCGGTGCCGATGTTGATCCGGCCCGGCGTGCGCTCCGGAGACTCGGGCACGAACACGGCGGCGGCGATCGCGGCGATGAGCGTCATCACCATCGGGATCCAGAAGAGCCAGTGGTAGCTCAACGCGTCGACGACCGGACCGGCGATGACCAGCCCGACGCCACCGCCCACGGCCAGCAGCGCGGCCGACGTACCGACGGCTCCGGCGACCTTGTCGCGCGGGAACTCGTCGCGGATGATGCCGAAGGTCAGCGGCAGCACGCCGCCGCCGATGCCCTGGATCGCGCGGGCCACGACGAGCACCCAGATGCTGGGGGCGACGGCCGCGAGCAGCGAGCCGACGGCGAGAGCGGCGAGCGCGAAGACCAGCATCCGCTCCTTGCCGACCTTGTCGCCGACCCGGCCGATGATCGGGGTGAAGACCGAGGCCGAGAGCAAGTACGCCGTGAGCACCCAGGTGACCGTGGCCTGGTCGGTGTCCAGCGCGGCCTCGATCGTGGGCAGCACCGGGTTGACCATCGACTGCAGCAAGGAGAACGACGAGACGCCCACGCAGAGCACGAGGAAGGTCACGCGGTAGTCGGTCCTGCGATCGGTGCGTGCCACGCGTGCTCCCTGGGATCCGGATCGTCTCCCGGGCGCGGCCGCACTCCGGGTACAAGCCGCAACCCCGTGACCATTCGGTTGATTCCGTCAACCACCGATCGAG
>JAOPXG010000348.1 GCA_025965275.1 Nocardioides sp. | reverse complement strand
GCTGGCGGCGGCCCGGACGACCCGCCCGACTCGTGCTTCCGGACCAACGCGAACGGCGACCTGCCGACCTGCAGTTGGGACGGCTCGAGCTGGCAGCGGTCGTACGAGACAGCCACCCCGACCGGAGGCGGTGTCGGCGGCTTCGCGGTGCTCTTCGTGCTCGTCGTGCTGGCGGGCATCGGTTTGACCGTGTGGAAGGTCTCGACCGCCCGGCGGATGGCCCGCGAGTCGGGGATGAGCGAGGGCGACGCGACCGCCATGGCGCTGCTGACCGACGAGGGGTTCGAGGCGACGTACCTCGCGTCCAACCTGCGCCCCCGGCCTGACCCGGGTGCCGCTCCTGCTGCCGCTCCACCGGCGGCGACCGCGGCGGCCCGGCTGAGGGCGCTGCGCGAGCTGCTGGACGAGGGGCTCGTCACCCAGGCGGAGTACGACGACCGCCGACGCGCGATCCTCGAGGAGACGTGATGACCCCGCCGTACGAGTCGAACTTCCTGGTGCCGGGTGGCACGCTGCTGGTGCTCATCGCCGTCGTCGTCGTGCTGCTGGTCGCCGGGTTGGTCCTGGTCGGGGTCCTGATCGGGGTCCTGATGTTGGCGACCTCTCGTCGACGGACGAGCGAGTCCTCGAGAGGTGACCTGCCCGGGCCCGGCTCCGCGTAGGCTCACATCGTGCTCACGACCCGCCACGGTGTTCGCCCGCTCGGAGCAGCGGACCTGGGGGCCTTTCTGGCGCTCGCCCGCCAGGACCCGGTCGTGAACGTCTTCGTCGACTACCGCGCGACCACCACCAACCTCGAGCCGCGCTGGCTCGGGGGGGAGATGTGGGGTCGCTTCGACGGTGGCGACCTGATCGCCGCCTGCCACGTCGGGGCCAACCTGGTGCCGATCCAGGCGCGTCCGGAGGACGCCGCGGCCTTCGCCGAGCGCGCGCTGACCCGGGGTCGCACGGTGTCGACGATCGTCGGCCCGCAGGAGGCGGTCCGCGTGTTCTGGAACGGCGTCGCCTCGAGCTGGGGCCGGCCGCGGGACACCCGCTGGGAGCAGCCGCACCTCGAGATCGCCGGGCAGCCGCTGGTCGCGCCCGACCGACAGGTGCGGCGCACGACGAAGGCCGACATGGGGGAGCTCTATCCCGCCTGCGTCGCCATGTACACGGAGGAGGTCGGCGTCTCGCCCGAGCAGGGCGGCGGCGCCGAGCTCTACCGGGCCCGGGTCGCCCAGCTGATCAACCGCGGCTGGTCCTTCGCGCGCTTCGACGGCGACCGGCTCGTCTTCAAGGCCGAGGTCGCGTGCGCCACGGCGTACGCCGCGCAGATCCAGGGCGTGTACGTCCCGCCCGACCGCCGTGGCGAGGGCATCGCCACGGCAGGCATGGCCGCGGTCGTCGACATCGTCCGGCGCGAAGTCGCGCCGGTGGTGTCGCTCTACGTCAACGACTGGAACACCTCGGCGCGCGCCGCCTACGAGCGGGTCGGCTTCCGTGAGACGGAACGCTTCGCCACCGTGATGTTCTGAGCCCTTCCGTACTCTCGGGGCATGTCCCTGAGCCGCAGCACGACGTTCCTGGCCCTCGGCTTCGCCGCGAGCGGCGTCGTCCATCTGGCCAGGCCCGAGTTCTATCTGCCCCTGATGCCGAGCTGGGTCCCCGCCCACCGCGAGGTCATCCTCGGCAGCGGCGTCGCCGAGCTCGCCTGCGCCGCGGGCCTCGCCGTCCCCGCCACCCGCCGCGCCGCCGGGTGGGCCAGTGCGCTCCTGCTGGTCGGCGTCTACCCGGGCAACATCAAGATGGCCGTCGACGCCGCCACGAACGACAACACCGGCCTCAAGGTCGCGTCGTACGCCCGCCTCCCGATGCAGGTCCCGATGATCAAGGCCGCTCTCCGCGCTGCCCGCGGCTGACTCTCCACAGGCTCGAGCCGGGCCGTTTCGTTCCTCGCCGGGACGGGGAATGATGCTGGTCGTGACCCGTACTCGGACGGTCATCACCGCCTTCACCCTCGTGTCGGTGCTCGCGCTCGGCGCCTGCTCCGACGACGACCCCGAGCCCAAATTCGCTCCCACGCCGTCGACGAGTGCGCCGACGGAGGAGAGCACGTCGCCGGTGGCATCGATGGGCCCTGTTGAGGCATTCGTCGCCTGGGTCGACGCCAGGAATGGGGCGCTAGCGACTGGCGACACCGCCGACGCAGAAGCGCTGAGCGCCGCGACCTGTAAGACATGTCGGAACTCGCTCGACCCGATCCGCGAGATCTACGAGAAGGGCGGTCACTACGAGACCGACGGCTGGACGGTCGTCGCGTCCAAGGTGATCTCGGAGTCGGACGACTCGGCGAAGGTGAGCGCCGGGCTCAAGTACGCCGCAGGACGCACGGTTCCCGAGGCGGGCGCTGAGCCCGTGACCTACGAGGTCGAGCGGCACATCGTCCAGGTGAAGTTGACCAAGGAAGACGATCAGTGGCGCGTCAAGTTCCTGGGGTACCTGTCCTGATGAGGCGGTTCGTCGTCCTTCTGATGATCGCGGCGGTCTGCAGCATCGTGCCGACGCCTGCGTTCGCCGGGTGTGGCTACGTCGACCACGTGACCATGGTCCAGGGCGCTACCCAGATCAACTCGGTCTACGTCTGCGATGACGCGCCTTCAGGCGGCGGTGAGCAGGTGTCGCTGACCTCTTCAGTACGAGATTCGGACCTCGATCCGCTCTGCGTCCAGGAGGCGTTGACCATCGGCGTCGGGCCGTTCACGTTCTGCCAGGCTCCGGGCGATGCCGAGTCCACGCCGGAGGTAACACCAGGAGTGGTGGGCCGCGCGTTCCGGCGGTTGCCGTTGCCGGCGTCGGAGTTGGTGGTGCAGCCGCCGGGTGGGCGGACGTTGGTGAACTTCGCGACGAACTTCTACACCGAGAACGGTGAGTTCATGCGCACGGTGAGTCTGTTGGGTCAGCGGGTGGAGCTGCGGATCTGGCCGGCCGGTTATGGGTGGCGGTTCGGTGATGGTGCGACGAGGCAGACGGTGGGGGCGGGGTCGCCGTACCCGGATCTGGAGATCACGCACCGGTACTTGTCGAGGGGGCGGGTGGCGCCGCGGGTGGACACGACGTATG
>JAOPXG010000266.1 GCA_025965275.1 Nocardioides sp. | reverse complement strand
AACCCCGGACCGATCGGACAGGTGGTGCTCCCATGAGCGAGCGCAGCGAGCGAGACATCCAGAACCGCGACCCGAAGCAGACGCTCCGCTACCCCGAGGTGGTGGCCGAGGAGGGTCTCGACGACTGGCGGTTCTTCCTCGTGAAGCTGCACGCCCGCTTCAAGACCGGCAGCTTCGTGAAGGGCCTCGAGCTGGTCACCCGGATCGCCGAGGCCGCCGAGGAGGCCGACCACCACCCCGACGTCGTGCTCACCTACCCCCAGGTGGACGTCGACCTGCAGAGCCACGACGTGCACGGGGTGACCAGCCGCGACGTCGCCCTGGCCCGCCGGATCTCCGAGATCGCCGCCGAGCTGGGTGTCGAGGCGGCGCCGCGGGAGGTCTCCACCCTCGAGCTCGCGCTCGACGTGCCCGACGCCGACGAGGTGAAGCCGTTCTGGGCGGCCGTCCTCGACTACGACGCCGGTCCGGGTGACGTCGTCGACCCGGGAGGCCGCAACAACGCGCTCTGGTTCCAGCCCGCTCCCGACGCGACCGGCGAGGTCCAGCAGCGCTTCCACCTCGACATCGTCGTCCCGCGCGAGGTCGCCGAGAAGCGGGTGGCGGCCGCGGTCGCCGCCGGCGGGACCCTGGTCAGCACGGACGACGTACCGGCCTTCTGGGTGCTCGCCGACGCGCACGGCAACAAGGTCTGCGTGTGCACCGCGGACGGCCGCGAGCCTGCCGCGGAGTGAGACGCCCGTCCCGCATGTTGGGACGCGTGGCAGACTCAGATGACGGCTGCGAGGGCGGGCGGCTACCGTGAGCCCATGCGCAAGGACATTCTTGTACGCACGCGACGTGTGGGCTGAGTCGACCTCGACTCGAGCGCGCACGTCACCC
Source organism: Nocardioides sp. (assembly GCA_025965275.1). Taxonomy (GTDB): domain Bacteria; phylum Actinomycetota; class Actinomycetes; order Propionibacteriales; family Nocardioidaceae; genus Nocardioides. The sequence goes on along the minus strand of JAOPXG010000266.1, from coordinate 10,385 downwards.
CTCGCCGCCCCACCGGGCCGAGGGGTTTTTTGTTGGGCAGGGCACGGGCAGCAGCGAGACAGGAAGCAGATCCGATGAGCGAGCAGATGACGGGCGCACAGAGCCTGATCAGATCGCTGGAGGCCGCGGGGACCGAGCACATCTTCGGCATCCCGGGCGGCGCGATCCTCCCGGCGTACGACCCCCTCATGGACTCCTCGATCCGGCACATCCTGGTGCGGCACGAGCAGGGCGCGGGCCACGCCGCGCAGGGGTACGCCGCCGCCACCGGGCGGGTGGGAGTCTGCATGGCGACCTCCGGTCCCGGGGCCACGAACCTGGTCACCCCCCTGGCGGACGCCCACATGGACTCCGTGCCGATGGTGGCCGTCACCGGCCAGGTCGGCGCGATGCAGATCGGGACGGACGCCTTCCAGGAGGCCGACATCCGCGGCATCACCATGCCGATCACCAAGCACAACTTCCTGGTCACCGACCCGGCCGACATCCCGCGCACCGTCGCCGAGGCGTTCTACATCGCCTCGACCGGTCGCCCCGGCCCGGTGCTCGTCGACGTCGCGAAGTCCGCGCTCCAGGCGATGACGACGTACGCCTGGCCCGCCGAGCTGAACCTGCCCGGCTACCGCCCGGTGACCCGGCCGCACTCGAAGCAGATCCGGGAGGCCGCGAAGCTGATCCTCGGGGCCCGGCGCCCGGTGCTGTACGTCGGCGGCGGCGTCATCCGCGCGCGGGCGTCGAAGGAGCTGCGCATCCTCGCGGAGTTCACCGGCATGCCCGTGGTCACGACCCTGATGGCCCGCGGGGCGTTCCCCGACAGCCACCCGCAGCACCTCGGCATGCCCGGCATGCACGGCACCGTCCCGGCGGTCGCCAGCCTCCAGCGCAGCGACCTCATCATCAGCCTCGGCGCCCGCTTCGACGACCGGGTGACCGGCAACCTCGACACCTTCGCCCCCGGCGCCCGGATCATCCACGCCGACATCGACCCGGCCGAGATCGGCAAGAACCGTGCCGTCGACGTCCCGATCGTCGGTGACTGCCGCGAGGTCATCGGCGACCTGATCGTGGCGCTCAAGGCGGAGGCCGACGCGGGCCACACCGGTGACTACGAGGCGTGGGTCGAGTTCCTCGCCGGCGTGAAGAAGAAGTACGCCCTCGGCTACGACAAGCCCACCGACGGCGGGCTCTCCCCGCAGTACGTCATCGAGAGGCTCGGCGCGATCGCGGGCCCGGAGGCGATCTACACCTCCGGGGTCGGCCAGCACCAGATGTGGGCCGCGCAGTTCATCGGCTACGAGCACCCGAACACCTGGATCAACTCCGGCGGGCTCGGCACCATGGGCTTCTCGGTGCCCGCCGCGATGGGCGCGAAGGTCGGCATGCCCGACTCGACGGTCTGGTCGATCGACGGCGACGGCTGCTTCCAGATGACCAACCAGGAGCTCGCCACCTGCGCGATCAACGACATCCCGATCAAGGTCGCGATCATCAACAACGAGTCGCTCGGCATGGTCCGCCAGTGGCAGACGCTCTTCTACAACGAGCGCTACTCCAACACCGACCTGCACTCCAAGAGAATCCCCGACTTCGTGAAGCTCGCCGAGGCCTACGGCTGCGTGGGACTCGCGTGCGAGAGCCCCGAGGACGTCGACGCCACCATCACCAAGGCGATGGAGATCAACGACGTCCCGGTGGTGGTCGACTTCCGTGTCCACCGCGACGCGATGGTCTGGCCGATGGTCGCCGCCGGCACCAGCAACGACGACATCAAGTACGCCCGCGACATGGCGCCCAAGTTCGACGACGACGATGACCTGGAGGTGCGTCCGTGAGTGAGCGAAGCGAACGAACCATTCAACGCAGCCGCCACAGTGCCTCATCGGTGCCCGGAGCGAAGCGAGGACGTCGATGAGCGCCGTTCCTGACAGCCGGCACACCCTGTCGGTCCTGGTGGAGAACAAGCCCGGCGTGCTCGCCCGGATCGCCGGCCTCTTCAGCCGCCGCGGGTTCAACATCGACTCGCTCGCGGTCGGCCCGACCGAGCACCCCGAGGTCTCGCGGATGACGATCGTGGTCAACGTCGAGGGCTCGCCGCTCGAGCAGGTCACCAAGCAGCTCAACAAGCTGGTCGAGGTGATCAAGATCGTCGAGCTCGACGGCCCCGCGTCGGTCAACCGCGAGCTGCTCCTGGTCAAGGTCAAGGCGGACGCCGAGTCCCGCGGCCAGGTCCTCGACACCGTGCAGCTCTTCCGGGCCAAGGTCGTCGACATCGCCCCCGACGCCGTGACGATCCAGGCCGTCGGCAACGCCGACAAGCTCGCCGACCTGCTCCGCGTGCTCGAGCCGTTCGGCATCCGCGAGCTCGTCCAGTCCGGCATGGTCGCGATCGGTCGCGGCTCCCGCTCCATCTCCGAGCGCAACCTGCGCCCGGTCACCATCCCTGCCCCACCTGCTGTCGGTGGTTGAGGAAGGCGTTCTGCGCCTGTCTCGAAACCACGCAACACCCCAACAAGAAGGAGAAGCCCCCGTGGCTGAGATGTTCTACGACGACGACGCCGACCTGTCCCTGATCCAGGGCAAGAACGTCGCGGTGATCGGGTACGGCAGCCAGGGCCACGCCCACGCGCTGTCGCTCCGCGACTCGGGAGTCGACGTGCGGATCGGCCTGCAGCCGGGCTCCAAGAGCCGGGCCAAGGCCGAGGCCGAGGGCCTTCGTGTCCTCACCCCGGCCGAGGCCGCGGAGGAGGCCGACGTCATCGTGATCCTGGCGCCGGACCAGCACCAGCGGAAGCTGTACGCCGAGGAGATCGAGCCGCAGCTCGCCGAGGGTGACACCCTCGTCTTCGGCCACGGCTTCAACATCCGTTTCGGCTACATCACCCCGCCCGAGGGCGTCGACGTCTTCATGGTCGCCCCGAAGGGTCCCGGCCACCTGGTCCGTCGCGAGTACGTCGACGGGCGCGGCGTCCCCGTGCTCGTCGCGGTCGAGAAGGACGCGTCCGGCAACGCCTGGCCGCTCGCCCTGTCGTACGCGAAGGCGATCGGCGGCCTGCGCGCCGGCGGCATCAAGACGACCTTCACCGAGGAGACCGAGACCGACCTGTTCGGTGAGCAGGCCGTCCTCTGCGGTGGCGCCTCGCAGCTCGTCATGTACGGCTTCGAGGTCCTCACCGAGGCCGGCTACCAGCCCGAGGTCGCCTACTTCGAGTGCCTCCACGAGCTCAAGCTGATCGTCGACCTCATGTACGAGGGCGGCATCGCCAAGCAGCGTTGGTCGGTCTCCGACACCGCCGAGTTCGGCGACTACGTCTCCGGTCCCCGCGTCATCACGCCCGAGGTGAAGGCCAACATGGAGGCCGTCCTCGAGGACATCAAGAACGGCAAGTTCGCGGAGCGCTTCATCTCCGACATGGACAACGGCTCGCCGGAGTTCACCAAGTTCCGCCAGCAGGGCGAGGCGCACCCGATCGAGCAGACCGGCCGCGAGCTCCGCAAGCTGATGGCGTGGGTGAAGTCGCACGACTCCGACTACGTCGAGGGCACCTCCGCCCGCTGATCCACCGCCGAGCCGGCGCAGTGTCACCTGACACTGCCGCCGGCTCGGCGTCATTTCGGGGCTACAGGACGGTGCGGGCCCCGAGGAACACCGTGGCCTCGGCGGTGGCCAGGAAGCCCGCCACGCAGACGCCCGCGATCATCGCGAGGCCGAGCACCCGGCGTACGCCGGACGCGCCCTTCGGGAGGACGAGCTCACGGCCCCGGGCGAGCCCCCGGCCCAGCAGCGCGAGGCGCGCCGCGCCCAGTGCCCCGGGCGGCCCAGGAGTCGAGCCGTTCGAGGAGCACGTCGGGGCGCGAGGGCGGCTTCGGACATGGCAGGACCCCGGATCTGAGCGGGGGCGAGCCCTCGGTCTCGCGGCCCACGCTGAGGGGCTCCTGAGCGTCGAGGACCGCACCGGTCCAGACAGCGCTCGACCCCGCCGGCGGCCCGAGGGGGGCGGGGTGTGCCGGCGGGGTCGATGCGATTTTCCCCTGTGCCGCGCGCTCCCGAGATGTACACGGCCGGAGGGGGATCGGCTGTGTTTCGACTGTCGAGCGCGATCTGGGGATATCCTGCCACACACTTGCCAACTTATGACAAGTATCAGTCACATAACCCTTCCGCGGTGGCGGGAGTCACGAAAGAGAGTCGTCATGAGCGCTGGTCGCCGGATGCTGGTCGTCGTCGTCACGATGCTGTCGCTGGTGGGGGTCGGGGGTGCGGTCCAGTCGGCGTCGGCCGACACCGCTCACACCACGTCGTCGACGCGCTGGTGCTGCTGAACCGCGATCCCGGTCAGCGGGTGCGCGTCGGTGCCGACCGGCGCGAGGGCGTAGCGACGAGCCCGGTGGCGGCTGCCGCGCGGCGGTAGGCGTCGAGCGCGGCGGCGGGTTCGCCGACGCTCTCGAACAGTCCGGCGAGCTCGAACCACAGCTGCGCGGCGGCTCGGTCTGCTCCGACGCCGCTGAGCAGGAGGACCGCCTCCTGGAAGTGGCTGCGAGCCCGGTCGAGGTCGTCCTGGTGGACGGCGATCTGGCCGAGCAGCGCGAAGGCGTCGGCCGCGAGCAGCGGCATGCTCGAGCGGACGGCGTTCCCGGTCTCGGTGGCCTGCTGGCGGGCACTCTCGACGTCACCGAGCAGGAACCGCGCCCGCGCCTGGGCGAGCAGGTTGTCGGCCATGTCGGCCGGGCCGCTCCCGGTGTGGGTGAGCTCCTGCGCGGCGTACGTCAGGACCTCGAGCGCCTCCTGGGGCTCCGGCGGGTCCAGCAGCAGCTGGAGGATGCCCAGCTGCGTGCGCAGGCGGGCGACGTTGCGGGCGTCGTTGCTGGCCTCGATCACGGCCAGCGCCCGACGGGTCATCGGCAGCGCCGTGGCGGCGTTCCCACGCATCGACTCGATGGCCGAGCTGTTCCAGTACGCCATCGCCTTGGCGACCGGAGACGCCATGGCCTCCGCCCGGTCGATGGCGCGTCGGCACAGGCGGGCGGCGTAGTCGGCGTCGCCCTGCTCGTAGTAGGCCGCCGCGACGGAGAGGGTCAGCCGGATCGCCTCGTCGACCCCGTCCAGCTCGAGCTCCTCGATGCGTCGGGTCCCCTGGAGGCCGACCTCGATCGCGCGGCCGAGCTCGCCGGACTCGCGGTAGCACCGGCTGAGCGAGGTCAGCCCCTCGATCCAGGCCAGGTCGGGGGGTGACGTCTCGGCGAGGTCCTCGAGCTCGATGATCGCCGCCTGCAGGTCCCCGGTCGCCTCCAGGGCGCCCGCGTGTACGTAGCCGGCGCTGCGGCGCAGCTCGGCGAGCTCGGCGACGGCGGGATCGGCCAGGACGCCGGCGGCCTTCTCGAGCGCGTCGGTGGGCGAGCCCGTGGCCAGCGCCAGCTCGGCGTGGTCGAGCTGGAGCCGCAGCTCGGAGACGCGGTCGGGAGCCACGCCGACCAGCAGCTCGTCGGCCGTGACACCGAGCCGCCCGGCGACCGCGACGAGCAGCGCGGAGTCGGGGCGGCGCTGGCCGCTCTCGATCCGGGAGACGTAGCCGACCGAGACGTCGTCAGCGGCCACCTGGGCCTGCGTCAGTCCGGCGCGCACGCGCGCGGAGCGGATCCGCTCGCCCAGCACGGCGGCATCGATCGTGCGGAGAAGGTCGATGAGGTCGTCGCGCATCGGACCATTGTGACCGAAGATGACAACTGCGTGTCAGATTGTGTCTTCGAGGTGTGTCAGATGAGGGCGCCGAAGATCGACAGCACCCCGCCCACCGCGGCGATGCCGGCGACGAGCACCGCCGCCCGGGCGAGCAGGCGCTGCCAGGGCTCGGGCGCGTCGGACGCGCGCCGGGCCAGGTAGACGACAGCGCCGAACTGGGCCACCGTCGCCACGCCGACATACGCGGCGTACCCCGACGGGCCCTGGTCGGCCCAGAAGCCGTCCAGCACGTTGGCGACGCCGACCGTGAGGGCGTTCTGCCCGAACAGGGCCGTGGTGGCGAGCACGAACGCGGCGACGGCGCAGGCCGCCGGCGAGAAGAAGTCCGAGGTGTTCCAGGGGCTCGCGGCGCGGTCGTCTGACATGTGCCCCAAGGTATTCATCGAACGGGTCGTGGCGGCGGACCTCGGCGCCGGAACAAACTCCGCGGCGGCCGGTGTTCCAGCAAGCGTGAAGATCGAGATCTGGAGTGACGTCGTCTGCCCGTGGTGCTACGTCGGGAAGCGGAGGCTGGAGACCGCCCTGTCGACCTTCGACCACGCCGACGAGGTGGAGGTCGTCTACCGCTCGTTTGAGCTCGACCCCAGTGCGCCGCACCACGGCCACGAGCTGTCGACCGGCGTGCTCGCGCGCAAGTACGGCCGCAGCGAGGACGAGATGCGCGACATGCAGCAGCAGCTCATCGACGTCGCCGCCGAGGAGGGCCTCGCCTTCCGGCTCTTCGAGACCGTGCACACCAACACCGTCGACGCGCACCGGCTGCTCCAGCTCGCCCTGGAGACCGGCGGCCCCGCCCTCCAGCGCGAGCTCAAGGAGGCGCTCCTCGCGGCCTACTTCCTGCGCGCCGAGGACGTCGGCGACCACGCCGTGCTGACCGCGGCCGCGACCTCCGCCGGCCTCGACGAGGCCCGGGTGGGCCAGGTGCTGGCGAGCGACGAGTACGCGGAGGCGGTCGCCGCCGACATCGCCCAGGCCCGCGCTTACGGCGCGACCGGCGTGCCGTTCTTCGTGATCGATCGCAAGTACGGCGTCTCGGGCGCCCAGCCCGCCGCGGCGTTCAGCCAGGTGCTCGACCAGGCGTGGAGCGAGGCGCACCCCACCCTGCAGATGGCCGGTGGCGAAGCCGAGGCCTGCGGGCCCGACGGCTGCGCGATCTGAGCCACCAGGCGAGAAGCCCCAACCATGGTTAGGCAAACCTAACCCCTGGGCGTACGATCAGGTTTCGTGTTCGCGAACTACCTGATCGGCCTGCGTGAAGGCCTCGAGGCGGCGCTCGTCGTCAGCATCCTCGTGGCCTATCTCGTCAAGACCCGCCGACGCCACCTGCTGCCGCGGATCTGGGCCGGCGTCGCCATCGCGGTCCTCGTGTCGCTCGGCTTCGGCTTCGCGCTGTTCTACGGTCCGCGCGGCCTGACGTTCGAGGCCCAGGAGGCCATCGGCGGCACGCTCTCGATCGTCGCGGTCGCCCTCGTCACCTGGATGATCTTCTGGATGGCCCGGGCCGCCCGGAGCCTCAGCGGCGAGCTGCGCGGCCAGATCGACGACGCGGCCGAGGGCAGGTGGTTCGGCCTCGTGGTGGTCGCGATGCTGGCCGTGGGCCGCGAGGGCCTCGAGACCGCGCTCTTCCTCTGGTCGACGACCGAGGCCGCCACCCGCGACAGCAACGCGTCGTGGCAGCCGCTGGCCGGCGCCGCCCTGGGCATCGCCACCGCGGTCGTCCTCGGCTACCTCATCTACCGCGGCGCGATCTCGATCAACCTCAGCAAGTTCTTCGCCTGGACCGGCGGCTTCCTGATCCTGGTCGCGGGCGGCGTGCTGTCGTACGGCGTCCACGACCTCCAGGAGGCCGGCATCCTGCCCGGCCTCGACAACCTGGCGTGGGACGTCTCCGACACGGTCGACCCCACCAGCTGGTACGCCACGATCCTCAAGGGCGTCTTCAACTTCTCGCCGGCCACGACCTGGCTGGAGGCGGCGGTCTGGGTCCTCTACGTCGTCCCGACGATGACCCTCTTCATCCGCGGCGTCCGCCGCCGCAGCACGCCCGTCGCCCCCACCGACACGCCCAGCGACAACCCTGTCCCCGCAGCCGCCGAGTCGGCTCCGTCGTCCGAAGGATCCTGAGACCCGATGCGCACGCCCCTGATCGTGGCCCTGCTGCTGGCCACGCCCCTCGTCGCCGCCTGCACCGAGAACGCCAAGGGCGGCGGCGGCGACTCCGGTGACGCCCGCACCGTCTCGGTCACCTCGACCGACGACGGCTGCGACGTCTCGACGGCCCAGGCCCCCTCGGGCACCCTCACCTTCGACGTCACCAACGCCGGCTCCCAGGTCACCGAGTTCTACCTGCTGGGCGAGGACGGCCTCCGGATCGTCGCCGAGGTCGAGAACGTCGGCCCGCAGCTCTCCCGCCAGCTGGTCGTGAACGCGCCCGCGGGGTCGTACTTCACCGCCTGCAAGCCGGGCATGAAGGGCGACGGCATCCGCGCCGACTTCACGGTCACCAAGTCGGCCGACGAGCCGAGCGTCTCCGCCGACGACCAGGAACTGGTCGACGCCGCGCTGACGAACTACTCGGCGTACGTCCAGGACCAGTCCGACCAGCTGGTCGCGAAGACCCAGGAGTTCGTCGACCTCTACAAGGCCGGCAAGGACGACGAGGCCCGCGCGCTCTACCCCGAGGCCCGCACGCACTGGGAGCGGATCGAGACCGTGGCCGAGTCGTTCGGCGACCTCGACCCGCGGACCGACGCCCGCGAGGCCGACCTCGAGCCCGGGCAGAAGTGGACCGGCTGGCACCGCATCGAGAAGGACCTGTGGCCCCAGCTCGCGCAGGACTACACGCCGCTCACCCCGAAGCAGCGCGCCTTCTACGCCGACGACCTGATGAAGAACATCACCACCCTCGACAACCGGGTCCAGGGCCTCGACTACACGGTCGACCAGATCGCCAACGGCTCGCGCGGCCTGCTCGAGGAGGTCGCGGCCGGCAAGGTCACCGGCGAGGAGGAGTACTGGTCGCACACCGACCTGTGGGACTTCCAGGCGAACGTCGACGGCGCCCGCGTGGGCTTCGAGGGCCTCGAGCCGATCGTCGAGCAGAAGGAACCCGAGCTCGCGAAGACGCTGACCACCCGCTTCGCCGACCTGCAGAAGCTGCTCGACGCGCAGAAGACCGACACCGGCTTCACGTTCTACGACCAGCTCAGCCAGGGCGAGATCAAGGATCTCGCCAACGCGGTCAACGCGCTCTCCGAGCCGCTGTCCCAGCTCACCGCGGCGGTGCTGTCCTGAACGAGCAGCAACCTCAGGAGAAACAGGGCCGCGGGCTCTCCCGGCGCGGCCTGGTCGGCGGCGGCGTCGCCGCAGCCGGGCTCGCCGCGGGCGCGTTCGCGGCCGGTCGGGCGACCGCGGCCGACGGCGAGCCCGCTCCCGGCGGCGGCGACGCCTTCGCGTTCCGCGGGGAGCACCAGGCCGGCATCGTCACGCCCGCCCAGGACCGGCTGCACTTCGCGGCGTTCGACGTCACCACCAGCTCGCGCGGCCAGCTGATCGCGCTGCTGAAGGCCTGGACCGAGGCCGCGGACCGGATGACCCGGGGCCTGCCCGCCGGGGAGATCGGCCCGACCGAGGGCTCGATCAACCTGCCGCCCGACGACACCGGCGAGGCCATCGGCCTGCCGGCCGGCGGGCTCACGATCACCTTCGGCTTCGGCCCGACGCTTTTCCGCGACGACGACGGCCGCGACCGGTTCGGCCTCGCCGACCGTCAGCCCCAGGCGCTGCGCACGCTGCCGCACTTCCCGGCCGACGTGCTCGATCCCGCAAAGTCGTACGGCGACCTCTGCGTCCAGGCGTGCGCCGACGACCCACAGGTCGCCGTGCACGCGATCCGCAACCTGGCCCGGATCGGCTTCGGCACCGTGGCCGTGCGCTGGTCGCAGCTCGGCTTCGGCCGCACGTCGACCACCTCGACGGCGCAGTCCACGCCGCGCAACCTCTTCGGCTTCAAGGACGGCACGTCCAACATCAAGTCCGAGGAGACGAAGGACGTCGAGGAGCACGTCTGGGTCGCGCCTGGCGCCGACGCCAAGGCCGACTGGCTGGCCGGCGGCTCCTACCTGGTGGCCCGCCGCTTCAACATGAACATCGAGATCTGGGACCGGCAGAGCCTCGGCGACCAGGAGGACTTCATCGGCCGCACCAAGGACACCGGAGCCCCGCTGTCCGGCGGCACCGAGTTCACCGAGCCCGACTTCTCGATGCCCGGCAGCAACGGCCCGGTCATCGCCAAGGACGCCCACGTCCGGCTGGTGCACCCCGACTTCAACCACGGGGCCCGGATGCTCCGCCGCGGCTACAACTTCGTCGACGGCTCCAACGCGATCGGCGGCCTCGACGCCGGGCTCTTCTTCATCGCCTACGTCTGCGACCCCGACACGCATTTCATCCCGATCCAGAACGCGATGGCGAAGTCCGACGCGCTGATGGAGTACGTCAAGGTGACCGGCTCCGCGCTGTTCGCCGTACCGCCCGGCATCGAGCCGGGGGAGTACGTCGGTCAGTCGCTCTTCGCCTGATCGGTCCACCGCTCTGCGGTCATGACGAAGCACGCCGACTCGCCCTCGTACCAGGTGTCGACGATGCC
>JAOPXG010000250.1 GCA_025965275.1 Nocardioides sp. | reverse complement strand
CGCGCCACCGGCCGAGCCGCCGGCACCGCCACGCTCACTGCTGCCGCCGCCCGCGCCTCCGGCCGCCGATGTGGTCGAGGCAGGCCCGGCGCGCCCGCCGCGGGTCTGGCCCCGGCCTCGTCACACGATCGGTGTCCTGGTCGCCCTCGCGGTGATCGGCGCCCTCGCCGTCGGTGGCGTCCTGGCCTCGAGTTGGGGGCCGGTCGACTCGGAGGTCTACGGGTACGGCGGACACCTCGCCCTGCCCGGAGCGGTCACCGAGAAGCCCGACCGGGACTGGACGTGGAAGGTCTCCGGTTCGCTGATGGGCCTGGCGGCGGTGGGCGACGCGACGTACGTCGCGACCGACGAGGGCACGGTCGTCGCTCTCGACGGTGACGGTCATGAGACGTGGACGGTCCAGGTGGAGGGTAGGGGCTTCCTCGCGGCCGCACCCGACCATGACGAGGTCGTCCTCTTCGACGACGCCGCCGACGGCCGGGTGACGGCGCTGGCGAGCAAGGACGGTGCCGAGCTCTGGTCGGCCGACGGCGACGTCCAGTGGTTCGACGACGACCGTGCCTACCTCTGGACCGAGGGCGAGCTGGTCGCCTGCGAGCTCGACAGCGGCGACCGGCTCTGGTCGGTGAGCGCCGACGAGGTCGGAGTCGGCGAAGCGGGTCTCTACGTGATCGAGGGCGACCAGCTCCTGCGCGTGGACCCCGTCGACGGCGGGACGACGTGGTCGGTCGACCGCGGCGTGAGCGACGTCGAGATGGCCGGCATCGCGGTCGCCGGCGACTTCGTCGCCGTGGGCGGCGAGCGGGCCACGGCGTACGACGCCACCGACGGCGACCAGCTGTGGTCGTCGGACCGCGACGACAGCCCGGTCGTCCAGCTGTTCGGCCAGGACCTGGTCACGGTCCAGCACATCGCCGCCGCCGGCGGTGACACCGAGGTGCAGGTCTACGACCGCGACGGCCCGCAGGGGTCGGTCGACGGCACCCGCTTCGGCTTCGTCGTGCCGTTCCGGTCCGGGAGCGACCAGTACGCGTTCGACTTCGCCTCCGGGAACCTCTACGGCGCCGACCACCAGGTCATCGAGACCTACGACGGCAGCCCCGGGCTGGCCGCCGAGGGGCTGTACGTGCTCCACGACGGGGCGGTCAGCTACTACGAGTGGGGCGCGGCCGAGCCACGGTGGACGCTCGACGAGGACCTGTCCGACGAGGCGAGCATGCAGACCGGTGAGGGTCGTCTGCTCGTCGCCGACCAGGACCGGCTGTCGTCCTACAGCTGACGGCTACGCCGGGCGCTTGACCGCGACGACCGGGCAGTCGGCCTCGAGGATGACCTGCTGCGAGCTGCTCCCGAGGAAGAGCTTGCCCACCGGAGAGCGGCGCCGGAGACCGATGACGATCAGGTCGGCGCCGAGCTCCTTGGCGGCCGAGAGGATCTCCTCGGCCGACGACAGCGCCTGGGTGGACTGGCGCATCTCGTGGGCGATGCCGAGCGAGGTCAGCCGCTGGTCGAGGGCGTCCCAGTCGTCGGCCGGCGCGAACTTGGGGTCCGCGTCGTTGCCCCGATGACCGGAGTTGACGAGGACCAGCGTGGCGCCGTCCTGCTGGGCCCGGCCGATCGCGTGGTCGACGGCGGCGAGGCCTTCGGGGGTGGGCACGTAGCCGACGACGATGGTGCTGGGCGAGGTCATGCAGACAGAGTGCCGGTCGCGTGCTCGCGGCGCCACCCGTTCCAGTGCCAGTGCAGGTAGCGGTCGATCGCGCGGACGACGTGCGCGCTCCGGATCGACGGGAACACGTCGAACGCGTGCTGGGCGCCCGGCAGCTCGGCGTACACGACCGTCGCGCCGGACGTCTCCCGCAGTCGCTCGACGAAGAGCCGGGCCTGCTCGACCGAGACGAGCGAGTCGTGGGCCCCGTGCAGCACGAAGAAGTCCGGGGCCTCCTTGGTGATCCGCAGGAGCGGAGTGCCCGCCTCGAAGACGTCGGGGTTCTCGGCCCAGCTCTTCTTGACGACGCGGGGCGCCAGGAACTTGTCGCGCATCAGCTCGGCGCTGCGCAGCCCGGTGCAGCCGGAGAAGTCGTAGACGCCGTAGTGGGGCACGGCGGCCGCGACGCTCGTGTCGGCGCCCTCGAAGCCGGGCTGGTACGCCGGGTCGTTCTGGGTCACGGCCGCGAGCGCGGTGAGGTGGCCGCCGGCCGAGCCGCCGGTGATCGCGATGTAGTCGGGATCGCCGCCGTACTCCTCGATGTGCTCGCGGATCCAGGCGATCGCCTGCTTCACGTCGATGATCTGGGCGGGGAACGGGTTGCGCGGGGCGAGCCGGTAGTTGATGGCAACGCAGACCCAGCCCTTGGCGGCCATGTGCTGCATGAGGGGGATGCCCTGCTGGTCCTTGTTGCCGATCGTCCAGCCGCCCCCGTGCACCTGCAGCAGCACCGGGGCGTTCGACACCTCGCCCTCGGCCGGGAGGTAGATGTCGAGCAGGCCGCGCTTGCCGTGCTCGGGGGCGTAGGCGATGTCCTTCTCGACCTTGACCGTGAGGTCGCGCATCCGGAACGGGTTGACCAGCCGGCGCCACGGCGTCGCGAGCTCGGCCGGCGTCGGCTTGGCGTCGAGCTGCTCGACGTAGTCGTAGCCGAGGCCGTCGACCAGGGCCTCCTCGGCCTTGGTCCCGACCCGCCGGGCCTGGTCGACGAGGAAGAGCTGACCCGCGAGGTTGGCGACCGCCAGCGCGAGCCCGGCCTTCGTGCGCCGGCGGGGCGTGAGGTGCGCGGCCGTGTCGGCCGCCGTCACCGCGAGCAGGTGCGGCGCCAGCTCGGTCGTCAGCCAGCCGGCGGCGAAGGCGGGGATGCCGGCACGGAAGCCGGGGACCGGGCGGATCGCGTTGGCGGTGAGGGCCGCGGTGACGAGCTGGCGGCGCAGGAAGGACATGCCGACAAATGTAGAACGGGGGTTGGCGCCGGTCCCGGCGGGGCATGAGACGTCCGTCACCCGTATCGCCGGGTGATCGCCCTCGTTTGGAAACTAGAACGCGTTCTAGCAACGGGGCGCGTCGCCTGGGAGGGTGTACAGATGGACCGGTTGTCAGGGCTCGACGCGAGCTTCCTCTACCTCGAGACGCCCGCCCAGCTGATGCATGTCTGTGGCGTGATCGTGCTCGACCCGAGCACCATGCCCGACGGCTACAGCTTCGACAGGCTCCGTGCCCAGATCGACAGCAGCGTCGGCAACGTCCCCGAGTTCACCCGTCGGCTCCGCACGGTGCCGCTCGGCCTGGACCACCCGATCTGGGTGCACGACAAGCACTTCGACATCGACCGCCACGTGCACCGGCTCGCGCTGCCCGCCCCCGGCGGCTACGGCGAGCTGACCGAGCTGACCGGCCACCTGGCCGGGCTGCCGCTCGACCGGTCGCGGCCGCTCTGGGAGATGTGGGTGATCGAGGGCTACGAGGACGACAAGGTGGTCGTCTTCTCGAAGATGCACCACGCCACGGTCGACGGCGTCTCCGGCTCGAACCTGATCTCCCACCTCTGCAGCCTCGAGGCCGATGCGCCGCCGATCGCCCTGGCCGGGGCGCCGAAGTACGGCCGCGAGCCGCGAAAGCGCGAGCTGTTCGGTCGAGCGCTGGTGAGCACCATGACCCGGCCGCTCAACGCCGTACGCCTGGTGACCCCGTCGGCGCAGCTGATCACCAAGACCGTCGGCCGCGCCCGCGCCGGTACGGCGATGGCCGCGCCGTTCTCGGCCCCGCGCACGTCCTTCAACGGCACCATCACCGGCCACCGCGCGATCGCGCTGGCCAACATGGACATCGAGGACATCCGGCAGATCAAGAACGCCACCGGCACCACGGTCAACGACGTCGTGCTGGCCGTCGCCGGCGGCGCGCTCCGGTCCTACCTGCTCGACCGTGACGAGCTGCCGGCCAACTCGCTGCTCGCGACCGTCCCGGTCTCGGTGCGCGCGTCGTCGAAGCGCTCCACCGGCGCCAACAAGGTCTCCGCGCTCTTCGCCAAGCTCGGCACCGACACCGAGGACCCGCTCGAGCGGCTGCGCGACATGGCCGAGCGCAACAAGAACGCCAAGGAGCACCACCAGGCGATCAGCGCCGACTCGCTCCAGGACTGGGCGGAGTTCGCCGCGCCGCGGACCTTCGGCCTCGCCGTGCGCGCGTACGCCGGCCTCAAGCTGCCCGAGAAGCACCCGGTCGTGCACAACCTGGTCATCTCCAACGTGCCCGGTCCGCCGGTGCCGCTCTACTTCATGGGCGCCGAGATCCTCGCGCTCTTCCCGCTCGGCCCGGTCTTCCACGGCGCCGGCCTCAACATCACCGTGATGTCCAACAACGGCCAGATGCACGTCGGGATCATCGCCTGCAAGGAGTCGATGCCGGACGTCGACGACCTGGTGCAGCGCTTCCCGGTCGAGCTCGCGCTGCTCAAGGCCGCGGTCGTCGCGCAGCAGACGCCCACGCCGATCCGGCGGGCCCGGAAGAAGAAGGCGACCGCCGGCAGCTGATCGCCGAGGACGGCTCAGGCGGTCTCGGAGCCCCGCGGCTTCGCGTCCCGCTGCCGGGTGAAGTCGCGCCGGCGGGCGTTGACGGTCACGGCGGCCTCGACCAGGGCCGGGACGAACTTCTCGGCCTCGAGCACGCAGGAGGCGTGGCCGGCCTCGATGTCGTGGATGGTGGCGCCGGGGATCCGGCGGGCCAGCGCGATCTGGTTGTCGGGCGGCAGCACCTTGTCGTGGAGCGTCACCACGACCGCGGTCGGCACGTCGATCTTCGACAGCCACGGCCGCGAGTGGTGGCGCCCGAGCGCGGCGACGGCCTGGCCGACCGCCCAGGGGCTGGTGCTGCGGAACTCCCGGAGCACCCAGTCGTGCATGTCGGACGGCGCGAGGTCGAGGGTGCGGGCGGCCTGCCGCGACGCGCGGACCGCCGTACGGGACCGGGAGACGCCGCGGGCGCCGGCCATCGCGGTCTCCAGGCCGGCGTGGAAGAGGCGCTCGGGGACCGTCGAGCGGAAGCGGTCGGTCGTGGCGCAGAGCACCAGCCCGTCGATCTTGTCGCCGTGCTGGCGCCAGACCCGCTGGGCGATGATCGAGCCCATCGAGAACCCGGCGACGATCACGTCGTGCAGGTCGAGCTCGTCGATCAGCGCGGCCACGTCGTCGGCGCAGTCGTAGAGCGAGAACTCGTCCGACTGGATGCCGCGCCCGTGCCAGCGCTGGTCCATCGTCACGACCCGGAAGCGCCGCGACAGCGGCTCGATCGCCGGGAACCAGGTCAGCAGCCCGGTGCAGCCCACCGCGTGCAGCAGGAGGATCGTCGGGGAGTCCGGGCTGGGGCCGGGAGTGTCGGTCACGTACGTCGATCCGCGGCCGGCCAGGTCGACCATCTCGCCCGCGGGGATCCGGGCGTACGGGATGTACACGCGCCGGCGGACCAGGCCGCGCAGGGAAAGCGGGTTCATCCGTGGTCCTCACTCTCGACGGGCGTGCTCTTCTAGAGTAGAACAGGTTACAGTTTCGCACGGCAGCGGAACCGGACACGGTAGGAGACAGCGCGTGGGGCAGGACGGTTTCACCGAGGTCGACCCCGAGGCCGCGGAGGCGATCGACGCCGTGCGCTCGGTCGTCCGCGAGGCGCTCGAACGAGCCGGCAACCGGGCCGACGACCAGGGCGATGTCACCTGGCAGGCCCTCGCCTCGGCCGGGCTGCTCGCGCTCGCGGTGCCGGAGGAGCAGGGCGGCGAAGGGCTCGGCCTGGCCGAGGTCGGCGTGCTGCTCCGTGAGACGGGCGCCCGGGCGATCCAGGTGCCCGTGTGGGAGACGCTCTGCTGCGGCGCGCTGACCCTGGCCGCCGCCGGCTCCGACGAGCAGCGCCAGCAGCTGCTGCCGGGAGTCGCGTCCGGCGACACGTTGCTGACCCCGGCGCTGCGCGAGGTCGGCGCCGGCATCGCGGCCTCGCCCACCACGACGTACGCCGACGGCACGGTCAGCGGCCGCAAGATCGGCGTGACGTACGCCGACCGGGCGGCCCGCCTGCTGGTCACCGCGACCGCGGGGGACCGCGCGGTCGTCGCGCTGGTCGACCCGACCGGCCCCGGGGTCGAGCTGCGGCCGTCGAGCTCGTCCTTCGGCGCCAAGCAGCACACCGTCGTTCTCGACGGCGCCCCCGCCGAGCTCCTCGAGGGCGACGATGCCGCGCGGACCCTGCGCGAGCTCGCCGTCGCCGGGCTCTGCCTGACGGCCGCCGGCCTGGTCGCAGGCGCTCGCGACCTGACCGCGACGTACATCAAGGGCCGCACGCAGTTCGGCCGGTCGCTCGCGGAGTTCCAGGCCGTCGCGATGCAGATCGCCGACGTCTACATCTCGTCGCGCACGGTCGACCTGGCGGCGGCCAACGCCGCCTGGCGGATCGGTGCCGGCCTCGACGTCACCGACGACCTCGCGGTCGCGGCGTACTGGGTCGGCCACGAGGGCCCGGCCGCCATGCGCACCTGCCACCACCTGCACGGCGGTATGGGCGTCGACGTGACCTACCCGATGCACCGGTACTTCTCCTGGATCACCGACATCTCGCACGCGCTCGGCGTGCGGGCCGACGAGGTCCGGATCGAGGACCCGACGACCAAGAACCTCGAGCTCACCACCGAGCAGCGCGCGCTCAAGGCCGAGCTGCGCGAGTACTTCACCGGCCTCGCCGACGCGAACGAGCGTCGCGACATGGGGCTCGACCGGCACGGCGAGACCTACCAGCGGGTGGTGCGCCAGATGGGCGCCGACGGGTGGATGGGCGTCGGCTGGCCGACGGAGTACGGCGGGCACGGGCTCGGCGAGATCGAGCAGACGATCTTCGCCAACGAGGCGCAGCGCGCCGACGTGCACCTCCCGGCCGTGACCCTCCAGACCGTCGGACCGACGCTGATCAGGTACGGCACCCAGAAGCAGAAGGACATGTTCCTCGAGCGGATCCTCAAGGGTGACGTGCACTTCGCGATCGGCTACAGCGAGCCGGACGCCGGCACCGACCTCGCCTCGCTGCGCACCCGGGCGGTCAAGGACGGCGACGAGTTCGTGATCAACGGCCAGAAGATGTGGACGAGCCTGATCCAGTACGCCGACTACGTGTGGCTGGCCTGCCGAACCGACGCCGATGCGCCGCGGCACAAGGGCCTGTCCATCCTCATCGTGCCGACCGACTCGGCCGGATTCTCGTGGACGCCCGTCCACACCATGTCCGGACCCACCACGAGCGCCACCTACTACTCCGACGTGCGGGTGCCCGAGACGTCCGTGGTCGGCGAGCTGAACCGGGGTTGGGCGCTGATCACCAACCAGCTCAACCACGAGCGGGTCGCGCTGACCTCCGCGGCGCCGATCCTGACCGCGCTGCGGGAGGTACGCGAGTGGGCGCAGAACACGAAACTCGCCGACGGCCGGCGGGTGATCGACCAGGAATGGGTGCAGATCCACCTGGCCCGGGTGCACGCCAAGGTGCAGTTCCTGCGGTTGATGAACTGGCGCATCGCGTCCGGATCCGGGGTGAGCCCGGCCGACGCCTCGGCCACCAAGGTGTTCGGAACCGAGTTCGCCACCGAGGCCTACCGCCTGCTCATGGAGGTCTTGGGCGCCTACGCGATCGTGCGTCCGGGCTCCCCCGCCGCAGCGCGGCAGGGCCGGGTGGAACGGATGGTGCGCTCCTCGCTGATCCTGACCTTCGGCGGCGGTACGAACGAGGTGCAGCGCGACATCATCGGCGGCGTCGGGCTGCGTCTCCCCGCGAGCGGAAGGTAAGCCGGTATGGACTTCACCCTCTCCGAGACCCAGCAGGAGCTCGCGGGACTCACCCGCAAGATCCTCGACGACCGGGTGACCCAGCCCCGGCTGCGCGAGATCGAATTGGCCGGCGAGCACCTCGACCGCTCGCTGTGGGCCGAGCTCGCGTCGTCGGGCGTGCTGTCGGCGGCCCTGCCGGAGGCGGCGGGTGGCGGTGGACTCGGCCTGCCCGAGCACTGCAGCGTGCTGATCGAGGTCGGTCGCGCGGTGGCGCCGGTGCCCTACCTGTGGTCGATCGCCGTCGCCGCGGCCGCGGTCGGCGAATTCGGGAGCGCCGGGCAGCGCGAGGCCCTCGCGGCGCCGGCCGGGCGCGGCGAACTGCTGCTGACGGCCGCTCTCACCGAAGACCTGACCGACGGGCCCGAGGCGCCGCAAACCCGCGCCGAGCGCACCGATACCGGCTGGGTGCTCGACGGCGCCAAGGCCCTCGTCCCCTCCGGCTCGGTCGCCGACGCGATCCTTGTGCCCGCTTCCACGCCCGACGGCGCTGCGGTCTTCGTCGTCCGCCCGGCCGAGGCCGGGGTCAGCATGGAGGAGCAGCGCATCGTCGACGGCGACATCGAGGCCTCGCTCGACCTCGCCGGCGTCCAGCTGGACGAGTCCGCCTACCTCGGCGGCCCGGACGTCCTCGAGTGGCTGATCAGCCGGGCCACCGTCGGGCTCGCTGCATACCAGCTCGGCGTGCTGGAACGGGTACTCGAACTGACGGCTGACTACGCCCGTGAACGGCAGCAGTTCGGCCGTCCGATCGGCAGCTTCCAAGCCGTCGGGCAGCGCCTGGCCGACGCGTACATCGACGTGGAAGCGGCCCGACTGACGATGTGGGAAGCGGCGTGGCGGGTGTCCGAAGGGCTGCCCGCTGCGGCCGAACTCGCCACCGCGAAGTTCTGGGCGGCCGACGCCGGGCACCGAGTCGCGCACACCGCGGTGCATCTCCACGGAGGCACCGGGATCGACATGGACGGCGCGACGCATCGGTACTTCACGGCCGCGAAGCGGACGGAGTTCACGCTGGGCAGCGCGACGGCCCACTTGCGGCGGCTGGGTGCGGAGTTGGCGGCAACGCCCGCTTGAGTCGGGACGGACCCGGGTAGACCGGCTGGGTGACCCGCTTGCTGGTCGGCCCGTTGCTGCGCCACGTCGGCACGACCGATGCGACGGTGTGGGTGGAGACGGACGCGCCCTGCGAAGTCGAGGTACTCGGCTGCCGGGAGCGCACCTGGACGGTCGCCGGTCATCACTACGCGCTCGTCGTCGTGACCGGCATCGAGCCGGGCACGAGCAATGAGTACGAGGTTCGCCTCGACGGTGAGCTTGCGTGGCCGCCGTTCGACTCGTCCCGACCGCCGTCGCGGATCCGCACCGGGGCGGCCGACGAGTCGCAGCGAACCGTGCGGCTGGCCTTCGGCTCCTGCCGGTACGGCCGCGCGTCGCTCAAGCTCAACGACAAGCGCTTCGAGGCCGACTCATTGGCCTGCTACGCCCGCGAGCTCGCTTCCCGGGACGCCGCAGACTGGCCCGACGCCATCCTGATGCTGGGCGATCAGGTGTACGCGGACGAGACGTCCGAGCCCACCCAGCGCCGGATTCGGGCCCGTCGCGACATCACCAAGGGTCCGAAGGGCGAGGTTGCCGATTTCGAGGAATACACCTGGCTCTACCTCGAGTCGTGGACCGATCCCGACGTGCGGTGGCTGCTGTCCACGATCCCGTCCTCGATGATCTTCGACGACCACGACGTGCGCGACGACTGGAACACCTCGCACGCCTGGCGCGTAGACATGCAGAAGACGTCGTGGTGGGAGGAACGCATCATCGGCGGCCTGTCCTCGTACTGGGTCTACCAGCACC
This sequence comes from Nocardioides sp., assembly GCA_025965275.1. Taxonomy (GTDB): domain Bacteria; phylum Actinomycetota; class Actinomycetes; order Propionibacteriales; family Nocardioidaceae; genus Nocardioides. The sequence continues at coordinate 3,858 of JAOPXG010000250.1, read as the reverse complement.
TGGGCAACCTGTCCCCCAGCGATTTGAGCAAGAACGAGCTCTTCCAGAACGTGCGGGCGCACGACGGCGATGCGGAGCCGTTGCTGCGCGCGTTCGCCGCCGCGGCCGACGCGGAGGCCGACGGCGCGAAGGCCATGCGCTGGTCCTATCGCCGCGACTTCGGCCGGGTGCGCCTGGTGATGATCGACTCGCGGTGTGGCCGGATTCTCGCCGACGGGCAACGACGGATGGTGAGCCGGGACGAGTTCGCCTGGATCACCGAACAGACGGACGCCGACTACGACCACCTGCTCATCGGCACGTCGCTGCCCTGGCTGCTCGCCCGGTCACTGCACGACGTCGAGGTGTGGGACGAGATGCTGGCCGACGGCGTTCGCGGTGCGCGGATGGCCCGCTTCGGTGAGTGGCTGCGCCGCGCCGCCGATCTCGAGCACTGGGCGGCGTTCCGCAAGTCGTTCGAGGAGCTCGGCGAGTTGATCGCGTCGGTCGGGCGGCGACCCGACGCGCCCGCGACGATCTGTGTGCTCTCCGGCGACGTCCACCACGCCTACGCCGCCCAGGCGCACTTCCCGCAGCCGGTGCAGTCGCCGGTCTACCAGCTCACCTGCTCGCCGCTGCACAACTACGTCCCGCTCGTGATGAAGATCTTCTTCCGGGTGTTCTGGAGCCGAGTGGCCAACCGCGTCGTCCGGTCGCTCCTGAGCATCGTGATCAACGTTCCCCCGCCGAGCCTGACCTGGAAACGGACTTCCGGGCCGTACTTCGGCAACGAACTGGCCGAATTCATTGCCGACGGGCGCTCGGCGCATACCGTGTTGCGCCGGTCCGCCCCGCGCGACGATCCCGCCCAACTGCACGAGGTCGCCCGCCTCACCCTGTCGCCGTAGTTCCCAGCGCTCAACGAGTCTTGTCGAGGCGGCCGAGCGTGTCGTCGAACTCGGCCACCAGTTCGGCCATGAGCTCGGCCACCGGACGCACCGAGTTCATCCGGCCGACGATCTGGCCGACCGGCATCGCCACGACATCGGGGTCGTCGGACAACGCGATGCGCTGATGGGCCTCGCTGACGAGCAGGTTCTGCAGCGGCATGGGCAGCGGTTCGGGCGCGCCTTCCTCGGCCCAGGCGTCGGTCCACTTCGTCTTGAGCAACCGGGCCGGCTTGCCGCTGTAGACGCGGGCGCGGACGGTCTGGTCGGAGCCGGCGGCGACGAGCGCCTTCTTCATCGCGTCACCCGTGCCGAGGGTGTACTCGGATGTGGTGAGCCAGTACGAGCCCATCCAGACCCCGCCCGCGCCGAGCGCGAGCGCGGCCGCGATCTGCCGGCCGGAGCCGATGCCGCCCGCGGCCAGCACCGTGGCGTCGTCGCCCACTGCATCGACGATCTCCGGGACCAGCACCATGGTCGCGATCTCGCCGGTGTGGCCGCCGGCCTCGGTGCCCTGGGCGATCACGATGTCGACGCCGTTGTTGACGTGCGAGCGCGCGTGCTTCGCCTTGCCGGCCAGCGCCGCGACCGGCACGCCGTGGGCATGCGCGAGGTCGATGACGTCCTTCGGTGGCGACCCGAGCGCGTTGGCGATCAGCTTGATCGGGTGCTTGAGCGCGACGTCGACGTGGGCGCGGGCCACCGAGTGCAGCCAACCCAGCACGCCCTCGGCCGCCGGGTCGCCGTCCTCGGGCAGCGGCGGCACGCCGAGCTTGCGCAACGTGTCGTCGACGAACTTCTTGTGCGCCTCGGGGATGAACTGGCCGAGGTCGGTGGGCGTGCCTTCGGTCGGGATCTTCGAGGGCATCACGATGTCGACGCCGTAGGGCTTGCCGTCGGTGTTCTCGTCCATCCAGGTCAGGACGGCGTCGAGTTCCTCGGCGTGGTTGAACCGGACGCAACCGAGCACGCCCAACCCACCCGCCCGGCTGACCGCGGCGGCGACCTGCTCGGAGGGCGTGAAGGCGAAGATCGGGAAAGCTAGGCCGAGCTGGTCGCAGATCGGGGTGCGCACAGAGCATCTCCTGGGTTTGCGGTCGCGAACTCGTTGGCCCACCGGTAGTCGGCCTTGCCGGTTGCGAGGCGCTGGATCTTGTCGACGAGCCAGATGCTGCGCGGCACTTTGTAGCCCGCGATCGCGTGGCGCACGTGCTCGGTGAGTTCCTCGAACGTCGGCGTCGCTCCGGGCCGCGGTTCGATCACGGCGGCCACTCGCTGGCCGAGCCGATCGTCGGGTACGCCGACTACGAGCACGTCGAAGACGTCCGGATGCGACATCAGGGCGGACTCGACCTCTTCGGGGAAGACCTTCTCGCCGCCGGTGTTCACGCAGGTGTTGCCACGGCCGAGCAGGGTGATCGTGCCGTCGGCCTCGTGCCGCGCGAAGTCGCCGGGCACCGTGTAGCGCGAGCCGTCGACCTCGACGAACAACCGGGCCGTCTTCTCCGGGTCCTTGTAGTAGCCGAGCGGGATGTGCCCGCCCCGGGCCAGGCGGCCGATGTCCGGAGAGCCGGCCGGAATGGGCTTGTCGTATTCGTCGATGACGATGGTGTCCCGGCCGGCGCTCACCCGCGGGCCGCCGATGCCCTGTTCGGTGTCCTTGGTGATCAGGCTGATGCCCATGAAGCCGGTCTCCGACGAACCGATGGCGTCGGTGATCACCGCGTTCGGCAGCGCGGCGAGGTATTCGTTCTTCACGCTCTGCGAGAACAGCGCGGCGCTGCTCGAGATGGCGTACACCGACGAGACGTCGTAGGTGCCTTCCTGGAACGCCTCGATCATGGGCCGGGCCATGGCGTCACCGATGAGGACGACGACATTCACCTTGCGCCGCGCGATCGTGGTCCAGACCTCGGCCGGGTCGAACTGGGTGAGCAGTACGACGGTGTCGCCGGCGAACAGCCCCATCAGCCCGGCCCATTGGGCGTTGCCGTGGATCAGCGGGGCGAGGCAGAGCCGAACCATGCCGCCGGTGATCTTGCCCAACTCGGCCTGGGCGAACTCGCTCTCGAGTGGCTCGCCGGTCATGAAGTTGATGCCGCCGCCGAGCGTGCGCCAGACGTCCTCGTGGCGCCAGATGACGCCCTTCGGCATGCCGGTGGTGCCGCCGGTGTAGAGCAGGTAGTGGTCGTCGTTGCTGCGCTCGTCGAAGTCGCGCTCTGGACGCCCCGACGCGAGTGCGTCCTCGTAGGAGACGCCGGTGAACGCGAGGTCGGTGTCGTCTTCGATGACCACGACGTGCTTCACCGAGGGGGCGCCCGGGAGTGCCTCGGCGACGTGGTCGGCGTAGCGGCGCTCGTGCACGAGCGCGACGACGTCGGCGTTGTCGAGAACGTAGCGGATCTCGTTGGCGGTGTAGCGATAGTTGACGTTGATCAACGCCGCTCGCAGCTTGTAGACGGCGAGCATGGTGACGATCGATTGCAGCCGGTTGCGGGTACACATGCCGACGTGGGAACCGGCGCCGACACCGTGGTCGGCGAGGTGGTGCGCCAACCGGTTCGCTTGCCCCTCCAGCTCGGCGTACGTCACCTCGTCGTCGCCGCAAGCGAGGGCGCGACGGTCCGGGAAGTAGTCGACCGCGTGCTCGAAGAGGTCCGCGATGTTGTAGGCCACTCTGTCCTCCGGCTCTTCGCGCGAGCGCTCGCCGCTGGCTCGCCGCGATGCTGGCTCGCGGCGATGCTCACTCGCTGCGATGCTCACTCGCAAAACTAGAACGTGTTATCGTTCGTGGCAACCCCGGATTTCTGCGTGAAGGGCTGCATTCGATGACGACGCCTGACGACCAGCACTGCCTCGTCGAAAAGCGTGGGCCCGTCCTCATCGTCACCATGAACCGCCCGGAGGCCCGCAACGCGCTGTCCGGGCCCAT
>JAOPXG010000039.1 GCA_025965275.1 Nocardioides sp. | reverse complement strand
CCCAGCGGGATCGGCGGGGCGCCGCGGTCGCCGGCGACCTGGAGCGAGCCCCAGGTGGCGTCGAACGGGATGCCCCTGTCGCGCAGCGACGCGATCGCGTCACTCATCGCCTGGACCACCTGCGGGTTGGCGACGTTGAGGTCACGCGGCGTGTTCAGCGGGTCGTTGGCGTCGAACTGCGTCCGCCACACCGGGTCGGCCTGACCGACCGGAGCCGACGGGAGCCGCTGGATGAACTCCTCGAAGATCTGGACGCCGACGGAGTCGATGTTGGACCGGCCGTCCCAGTCGTGCAGCACCTGGCATGCCTCGGTCTCGCCGGTGGCGTCGCAGAGGGTGTCGAGGTCCCCGTTCTCACGCATCACCTCGGCGGCCATCACCCGGTTGGCGTGCTCGTGGCCGCGCAGGCTCTTCGGCGACTCCTTCTTTCCGCTCGCGAGCCGGTCGATCACGTAGTGGGAGACCATCCGGGTGCGCATCGTGCGCACGCACTGCTCGCAGCCGATGATGCCGGCGTAGCCCTCGATCGGCTGGGCGGGGTTGGGCAGCCAGTAGGAGTCGTTGGCGTTCATCACCCAGTCGCGACGGATCTCCGAGGGCAGGTTGCCCGGCCCGAAGATGCCCGGCCGCACCGCGTCGTCGTCGGTCCGCCACGCGCAGGTCGAGTCGGCGAACGTGCCGTCGAGCCCCGGCAGTCCGGCCACCTGGTCGAGGACCCGCCCGGTCGGGGTCATGCACGTCTCGGCGAGGTCGTCGGGGACGTTCGGGACGACCGAGTGGTCGGCGTACAGGACGTTGCCGTCGCGGTCGGCCGCCGTGGTGTTCACCCACGGCATCCCACCGCCGGCGTCCTGCCGGCGCAGCAGGTCACGCACGTCGGTCGCCTTGCCCATGTCGAGGAACGTGTCGATCGTGCGCAGCTGCTCGCCGTTCGCGTCACGGATCGCCCACAGGCTGGCCGGCCCCCACGGCATCAGCAGCGCGGGCGCATCGATCACGTAGCCCTGAGGCGTGCGGTAGAGGTCCTCGGTGGCGGTGCCGAGCGAGCCGTCCTTCTTGCGGACCTGCACCTTCACGGAGCGGTGCTCGAGCTCCTGCGGGCCGGCGTCGGTGAGGTACGTCGTGCCGGGCCCGGGCGTCTTGTACTCGTACGGCGTGAAGCGGTAGGCCGTGGACACGGTGTGGCTCCACGCGACGTCCTTGTTCCAGCCGATGTTGATGGCGGGCGACCCGATCAGCGAGGCGCCAGCGACGTCGTACCTGCCGGGGATCGTGAGGTGCTGCTGGGTGAAGTGGTAGCGCCCGCGCCACGGGAAGTGCGGGTTGCCGAGCAGCATGCCCTTGCCGGTCGTCGTGGCGTCGCCGCCGACCGCGGTGGCGTTGGAGCCGAAGGGCGACTCGGGGTCGCGGCCGAGCCCCTTGAGCAGCTTCTCGCGGTCGACCTGGGCGGCCTTCACCGGGACCTCGGGCAGGCCCGGGTCGTCGGCCGACGGCGGCGCGGCGTCGACGATCTCCTTGACGAACACCCCGCTCGACGCGAGCAGGTTGGCGAGGTAGACGCCGTACCAGAGGTCCAGGGGCGTGACGTTCGGCTTCAGGTAGCGCGCGCCGTGGCAGGCGGGGTCGGTGACCCCGTTGCGGCCGGTCTCGCGCAGGTAGCGGTTGGCGCCGGCGACGTAGCCCTTCACCATGTCGCGGGCCTGCTGGCCGGGCCCGGCCAGCGGGTCGGCGAGCAGCTTCTCGACGACGTGCCGGTTGTGGAGGTCGGTGACGAACGCGTCGACCTGGAGGTTCGACGCGTCCAGGGTGACCTGGTCGTTGTAGCGACCGGTCGGCCCGAACCAGCGCGACCGCTCACCCCGGGCGGTGACCACGGTGTCGGCGAGGGTGCAGATCGAGTCCTGCGCCGCGGCGTACCCGCTGCCGTAGCCGAGCGAGCCGAAGTCGTGGGCGGTGATGTGCGGGATGCCGTGCTTCGTGATCGCGACCGTGGCGTCGTAGCGCGGCTTCGGTGTCGTCGAAGCCGCCGCGTCGGCGCCCCCGCTGGGGAGGGCGACCGCGGCGAACGGGAGCAGTGCGGCGCTGGCGGTCAGGGCGAGCAGGCGTCGGAGCATGCCGACTCAACCGGCGGCGACGCTCGGAAGTTACGTGCTAGAGATAGAGACCGGTCGACTCGTCGGCGACCCGCTCGGCGGCGACGGCGTGCACGTCGCGCTCGCGCATCACGATGTAGAGCTCGCCGTTGACCTCGACCTCGGCCTTGTCCTCGGCGTCGAAGAGCACCTTGTCGCCGAGCTCGACGGCACGGGCGTGCGGGCCGACCGCGACGACGTTCGACCAGGTCAGCCGGCGGGCGCCCATCGCCGCGGTCGCGGGGATGACGATGCCGCCCGACGAGCGGCGCTCACCCTGCTCGCGATCGACCTCGACCAGCACCCGGTCGTGGAGCATCTTGATGGGTGTCTTGTCAGACACCTAACTGACGACCTTGCGGACGACGACGAAGAACGCGATCACGCCGACCACGCCACCGACGGCCTTCAGGATGTTGTCGGTGCGCGGCTGGCCCGTCTCGAGGTCGACGAAGTGGCCCTTGATGGTGGTCACCTGGCGTCCCGCGATGGTCTTCGGGCTGACCCGGTGGGCGAGCTGGTCGATCGTGCCCGCCAGGCGTTCCCTGGTCTCCTCGATCTCGCGCTCGAGGGAGGACAGCTGCTTGGTGTCCTGGCTCACGGGGTTCTCCTGGCGTTCGATGGGGGTCGGGTTGGAGGCTATCAACCTGCGCGGTACCCAGTCAGGGCCGGGGACCCACCGTTCGCGGGTCGAAACCGAACGGGAGCTCCAGCCGGTTGGCGCGCATCAGCGCGTCGTCGGTCAGCACGTCGTACGTCGGCCCGTCGGCGACCACCGACCCGTCGCTGAGGACGACCGCGCGCGGGCACAGCTCGAGGGCGTACGGGAGGTCGTGGGTGACCATCAGCAGCGTCACGTCGAGCGAGCGCAGGATGTCGGCGAGCTCGCGGCGCGAGGCCGGGTCGAGGTTGGACGACGGCTCGTCGAGCACCAGGATCTCGGGCTCCATGGCGAGCACCGTGGCGACGGCGACACGACGGCGCTGGCCGAAGGAGAGGTGGTGGGGCGGGCGGTCGACGAAGTCGGCCATCCCGACCAGGTCGAGCGCGTGCATCACCCGGCGGTCGAGCTCGGGGCCCTTGATGCCGAGGTTGGCCGGGCCGAACCCGACGTCAGCGCGCACCGTGCCCATGAAGAGCTGGTCGTCGGGGTCCTGGAAGACGACGCCCACCCGGCGCCGGATCTCCTGGAGGTGGGCCTTCTCGACCGGCAGCCCGCTGACGGAGACCGACCCGGCGCCCGCGGTGAGGATGCCGTTGAGGTGCAGCACCAGCGTGGTCTTGCCGGCGCCGTTGGGCCCGAGCAGCGCGACCCGCTCCCCCTGGTGGACGTGGAGGTCGACGCCGTACAGCGCCTGGTGGCCGTCCGGGTAGGCGTAGGCCAGGCCGCGGACGTCGAGGACCGGCGTGCTCATCGGGGCATCCGGCCTGTGTAGCCGCGCGACAGCATCGCGAGGTGCACCCGCTCGCCGCGCTCGTAGCTGCGGATGAACAGCGCGCCGAGCGAGCGGGCCAGCACCGGCCAGTGCCGCGGGTTGCGCGCCGAGAAGCCACGGGACTCACGCGCCACCTTCATCCGCTGCATCTCGCCGGTGACGACGTCGAGGTAGCGCACCATGAACGCCATGATCTGCACCAGCTGGGCGGGCAGGTGCAGCCGCTCCAGCCCGAGCAGGATCTCCTGCGGCTCCGTGGTCGCGGCGAGGGTCAGGCTCGCGAGGACGCCGAGCGTGCCCTTGACCAGCAGCCCCCAGGCGGCGAGCAGCCCGTGCTGGCTGACCGTCACGCCGAGCACCTCGGTGGTCGGCCCGGTCGCGACGAAGGGCAGCAGCAGCGCGAAGAAGAGGAACGGCACCTCGACGACCGAGCGCTTCAGGATGTAGGTCGGAGGCACCCGCGAGAGCGCGATGACGGCCACGACCAGCAGCAGGTAGAGCCCGAAGACCGGGTACCACTCCCGCGGGGTGGCGACCACCACGAGCATGAACGCGATCAGGGTCAGGATCTTCAGGTGGGCCGGAGCGCGGTGCACGGGCGAGTGCCCGTGGAAGTGCAGCTTGTGGCCGTGCCCGGCGCCCACGTCAGGAGACCGGCTTGCGGCGTCGTACGACGAGCGCGAGGCCACCGGCCAGCACGAGGACCACGACGACCCCGGCCACGCCGGCCAGCCCGCCCGAGAGCCGCTGGTTGTCGACGTCCTTGGTGGAGTAGCCCGCGAGCGGGCCGTCGGCCGTCGCGTGCTGCTTCTCGGTGCGGGAGATGCCGGTGTCCTGCGCGACCCGGTTGAGTCCGTCGGGCTCGGAGGAGGCGTAGTAGCTCACGACCCCGGCCAGGAGCAGGGCGACCGCGAGGATCCCGAGCGCGACCCACTTCATCGAGATCGCCTTCATGTGGCCGCCCCCGTCGACGTGCGCACCTCGAGCTCGCGGCGGGCCAGGACGCGGCGCGCGCCGTACACGAGGTCGGGGCGGACGGCGATGATGCTCGCGACGGCGAGGAAGGTGATCACGGCCTCGCCGATGCCGATCAGCACGTGCACGCCGATCATCGCGGTGGCCAGGCTGTGCAGCGGGATGTCGGCGGTGCCGCCGATCTCGTAGAGCACCACGAAGAGCGTCGCGGCGGCGGGCACCGACACGAGTGCGGCCGCGCCGGCGCAGAAGGGCACCAGCGTGAGCCGCTTCGGGAGCACCGCCTGCAGGCCGCGGAAGACCAGCCAGCCGACCACCACGGTGGTGACGCCCATCAGCATGATGTTGGTGCCGAGCGCGGTGATGCCGCCGTCGGCGAAGAGCAGGCTCTGCACGAGGAAGACCACGCTCATGCAGAGCACGGCTGTGAAGGGCCCGACGAGGACCGCGGCCAGCGCTCCCCCGAGCAGGTGGCCGCTGGTGCCGGATGCGACCGGGAAGTTGATCATCTGGGTGGCGAAGATGAACGCCGCGACCAGGCCCGCCATCGGCGCCGTCTTGTCGTCGAGCTCCCGGCGCGCACCGGCCAGCGCGGTGCCGACGCAGGCGACGGCCGCGGCGCCCGTGGCGATCGACGTCGGAGCGTCCAGGAACCCGTCGGGGACGTGCATCGTGGCTCCTCGCGACTGTCGGTAGGTTGGGCCCGGCCGGATGAATCGACCTTCGTGCCTACCCTAGGTTATTGCGCATTATTCGCGACAAGAACCCGATCGGATTGGAGCCCATCCCGTGAGCGAGACCCCGCGCCTCTCCCCCGGCGACACCGCACCGGAGTTCACGCTCCTCGACGACACCGGGAAGGAGGTCGCGCTCGGCGACTTCCTCGGGCGCAAGGTGATCGTCTACTTCTACCCGTCGGCGATGACCCCGGGCTGCACCAAGCAGGCCTGCGACTTCACCGACTCCCTCGACTCGCTGCAGGCCGCGGGCTACGAGGTCGTCGGCATCTCGCCGGACTCGCCTTCGAGGTTGGCCACGTTCCGCGAGAAGGAGAGCCTCACGATCACCCTGCTCTCCGACCCCGACAAGTCGGTGCTCACGCAGTACGGCGCGTTCGGCGAGAAGAAGCTCTACGGCAAGACCGTCCAGGGCGTCATCCGCTCCACGGTCGTCGTCGACGAGGACGGCAAGGTGTTCCTCGCGCAGTACAACGTCAAGGCCACCGGCCATGTCGCCAAGCTGCGCAAGGACCTCGAGCTGAACCTGGCCTGACGTGGACGTCTTCCTGTCCGCCGCCCGGGTGTTCGCGGCCCAGGTCCGCGACCTGCCGGCCGACCTGTCCGGCCCTGGGCTCGGCGAGTGGGACCTACGCGCCCTGGTCGGCCACACCAGCCGCTCGCTCGTCACCGTGCTGACCTACCTCCCGCGGGAGGTCGACGAGGTGGCCGTCGAGAGTGCCGCGGCCTACTTCGCCCTGCTCGCCGCGTCCGGCGCCACGACCGCGCCGGACGTGGCGGCGCGCGGCGTGGCCGCCGGTGAGGCGCTCGGCGCCGACCCGGCGGCGTTCGTCGACGACCTCCTCGCCCGGGTCACCACCGCGCTGGGGGCGGTGACCGGCGACCCGGTGATCACCACCGCGGCCGGCGGGATGCGGTTGAGCGACTACCTGCCGACCCGCACCTTCGAGCTGGTCGTCCACGGTCTCGACATCGCGGCCGCCACCGGCTCATCGTGGACGCCGTCCCCGGATGCGTTGTCCTCCGCTGTGGCGCTCGCGGGCGAGACCGCTGTCCTCACCGGGGCCGGCGTCGACCTCATCCGGCTCGCCACCGGCCGTTCGTCCACCGCGATCTCGGTCGTCTGATCCTGGGCCGGGCCAGTTTCTTTGGTCGAGCAGCGAAGGCCCTCTGGGGCCTGAGCGTCGTCGAGACGCCGCACCACGCTGACTTGGCACGGCTGTCGGAGCCGGCTCTTGTCGCGGCAGCACTGGGCGCCGTCGCAAGGCCGACGACATCCTCGTTCGCATCCCGTACGGGTCGAAGCGCAGTCGCGGCACGTAGCCGCCTCGACGGTGATGCCGGGCCGATCCCTAGACTGAGCGCCGCCAGCCGGAGTGGTGGAACAGGCAGACACGCAGGTTTTAGGTACCTGTGCCCTAGGGCGTGGGGGTTCGAATCCCCCCTTCGGCACCAGATGCGACGCTGCGCGCCCTCAGTCCCCGCTGCGTCCCTCTTCACGCAGTCGCGGCACGGTGGTGCCCTCCGGCTTGATGCCGGTCTTGTCGGCGTAGAACGCCCGGATCCGATCCATGTCGGCGACGACGTCTCCGGTGAGGTCGAACGTCGGACCCCAGCCGACGGTCCGCGAGGGCCCGTCGAGGAAGGCCAGCGTGATCGGCAGCCCGGTCTGCTGGGAGATCCGGTAGAAGCCGGACTTCCAGTAGTCCCCCTTGCTGCGGGTGCCCTCGGCCGCGATCCCGAGCAGGAACGTCTCGTCGGTCTCGGCGTCGGCGAGCAGCGCCCGGATCGTCGCGCCGGGATTGTCCCGGTCGAGCTCGACGGCGCCGCTCGCCCGCATGATCGGCGCGAGCGGGCCCTTGAAGAACGACTCCTTGACCAGGAGCCGGATCTGCACGTCGTTGTCCCACGCGAGGAGCATGGTCAGCACCCAGTCCCAGTTGGACGTGTGCGGAGCGCCGACCAGGATGCCCTTGCGCGGCACCTCGCCGACGGTCTTCCACCGCGCGAGCTTCAGCAGCAACCGAGCGAGGTTGCGACGGACGAAGAAGTGCCGCCTCATGACGAGATGATCCGCGCCACGATGGGCGCCATCCGGCGCAGCGCCCAGCCCCGGTGCGAGATCGCGTCCTTGTCCGCGACGCTGAGCTCGGCCGTGGTCAGCCCCGGCCGGTCCTCGGCCTCGAAGAGCACGTCGTAGCCGAAGCCGCCGCTCCCCCGCACCTCGCGGATCACCCGGCCCGGCATGGTGCCGCTCGCGCACTCCTCGCCACCGGGGTGGACGAACGCCACCGCACACATGAAGTGCGCCCCCCGGCGCTCGTCGGGTACGTCGGCCAGCTGGGCGAGCAGCAGCTCGTTGTTGCGGGCATCCTGCCCCGCCTTCGAGCCCAGCGGCGGCCCCGACCACCGGGCGGACAGCACCCCCGGCATCCCGTTGAGGGCGTCGACACAGAGGCCGCTGTCGTCGGCGAGCGACGGCAGCCCGGTCGCGGCGACTCCGGCCCGGGCCTTGAGGAGGGCGTTGCCCTCGAACGTCGGCTGGTCCTCGACCGGCTCGTGGTAGCCGTCGACCTCGTCGATGCCGACCACCTCGATGTCGGGGAGGTGCTCGCGGAGGATCCGCTCCATCTCCTCGATCTTCTTGCGGTTGCGCGAGGCGAGGAAGATCCGGGTGGTCATGAGCCCAGGGCTTCGTGCTGCAGCCGGGTGAGGTCGGCGCAGCCCTTCTCCGCCAGAACGAGGAGGGCGTCGAGCTCGGCGCGGTCGAAGGCGGCGCCCTCAGCGGTGCCCTGCACCTCGACGAACTTGCCGCCCCCGGTCATCACGACGTTCATGTCGGTCTCGGCGCGGACGTCCTCGACGTACGGCAGGTCGAGGCGCGGGACACCGTCGATGATGCCGACGCTGATCGCGGCGACGGACCCGGTCAGCGGCTCGCCGGTCAGCGCACCGGTCGAGCGCAGGTGGGCGACGGCGTCGGCCAGCGCGACGTACGCGCCGGTGATCGCGGCGGTGCGGGTGCCACCGTCGGCCTGGAGCACGTCGCAGTCGAGCTGGATCGTGTTCTCACCCAGCGCCTGGTAGTCGATGACGGCGCGCAGCGAGCGGCCGATCAGCCGGCTGATCTCGTGGGTGCGGCCGCCGATCCGGCCCTTGACCGACTCACGGTCGGAGCGGGTGTTCGTCGAGGCGGGGAGCATGGCGTACTCCGCCGTGACCCAGCCCAGCCCGGAGCCCTTGCGCCAGCGCGGCACCCCGGGCGACGCGGACGCCGCGCACAGGACCTTGGTGCGGCCGAACTCGATCAGCACCGAGCCGGCCGCGTGGTCGAGCCAGTTGCGGGTCATCGTGATCGGGCGGAGCTCGTCGTCGGCGCGGCCGTCTTCTCGCGGTGCTGCTGTCATGCCCCGACCCTAGTGCGCCCCTGCGACACCTCCGACAGGGCCATCCGCACCGCCCAGGGACCGGGTCGCCGATGCCGTACGTCCTGCTGTCACCGGGCGACACGCTGCAGGTACATGACTGCAGCGTGTCGCCTCCCGGTTCCTCACCACCTCCGGGTGGTGTCGTGTCGGTCGATGCCCGGTGGAGAGCTGGGTGACTACTTGACCTCGGCCCGCAGCACCCGCCAGATGCCGATGGCGAGCGGCAGCACCAGCCAGATGAAGCCGGACACGATCAGGTGTCCCCACTCGCCGCCGTCGAGCGACATGTCGTACAGCGGACCCTGGGCCGACTGGAAGTCGATCCAGGGTGCCAGCGTGCCGAACCAGTCCATCAGCGCGGCGCCCAGGGCGATCAGGCCCGGGAGCACCCACCGGTAGACGAAGAAGACCACGATGGCGGCGGCCGTGTTGAGGAAGAGCGTCGCCAGCGCGAAGCCGCCGAGCATCGCGAACGTCTGCGTGATCAGGAAGCCGAAGAAGCCGGCCCACCCGAACTCCCAGTCCGCCGGACCCTGGAGCGCGCCGTAGAGCAGGTTGCACACCAGCCCGACGACCAGCGCCATCGCGATCGTCGCGAAGGTGAGGATGATCCCGACGGTGGCCTTGGCGAGGAACACCAGCGGGCGGCGCGGCTCGAGCGCGAAGGTCACCATCGCGGTGCGCTGACCCCACTCGGCGGTGACCAGCATGATGCCGAGCACCGGCAGCAGGATCGAGGTGACGAACGCCGCGGCAGCGACGAAGTCGCCGTACGTCATCGCCTGGTCCTGGGTGACCACGACGGCGAGCACGATGCCCTCGGTGAGGAGCACCAGGAAGCCGATCACGGCGAGCAGCCAGAACCCGGCGCGCGTGTCGTAGGACTTGCGCAGCTCGACGCGCACCAGTCGGAGGAACGGCGTGGGCTGCGTGGAGGACAGGTCGAGCGCGTGGCCGAGGCCGGGAGCGGTCGTGCTCACGTCACTTCACCTCCGCGCGCAGCACGCGCGCCACACCGATCGCGAGCGGCACCACGAGCCAGATGAAGCCGGAGACCGCGAAGTGCACCCAGTCCTCGCCGGTCATCGTCGCGTCGACCAGCGGACCCTGGGCGTAGTTGAAGTCGATCCAGGGACGGATGGTGTCGAACCAGCCGATCAGCGCGGCGCCGAGGCCGAAGAGGCCGGGCAGGACGAACGAGTAGACCATGTAGAGCACGATCGCGGCCGGGGAGTTGAGCAGCAGCGCGGCGAACGCGAAGCCGGTCAGCATCCCGATCACCTGGAGCAGCACGAAGCCGCCCACGTTGCCGAGGCCGAGGTCCCAGACCGCCTCGTGGCCCGACAGCAGCCCGTAGAGCGCGTTGCAGATCGTGGCGAGGACGAGCGCGATGACGACCGCGGCGACGGCGAGACCGATCCCGACCAGGAACTTCGCCGCGATGATCAGCGGCCGCCGGGGCTCGAGGGAGAAGGTCACCATCGCGGTGCGCTGGCTCCACTCGCTGGTCAGCAGCAGGATGCCGAGGACCGGGAGCAGCAGCGCCATCGAGAAGTTCGTCGACGTCAGGAAGTCGTTGTAGGAGACGTCGAGGTCCTGGGCGACCACGACCGAGAGCTGGATGACCATGACCGCGGCCGTGAGGACGGCGGTCGAGATCAGCAGCCACAGGCCGGCGCGGGTGTCCCAGGTCTTGCGCAGCTCGACCCGGACCAGCCGGGAGAACGGCGTCGGCGACGTGGACGACAGGTCCAGCGCGTGGCCGAGGCCGGGGGCGGCGGTGGCACTCATGCGACGACCTCGCGCTGCGTGTCGGACGTCAGCTCGAGGAAGAGGTCCTCGAGGCCGCCGTCGGCGGCACGCAGGTCGGTGAGCACGATCGAGTGCTCGGCCGCCGTACGGCCGACCTCGACCGGCTCGGTCTCGACGCGGAGGCCGTCACCGGCGCTCGCGACCACGAAGCCCTTGGCGGCCAGCGCGTCGGACAGCTGGCGGTTGTCGAGGGCCGTGACGAACGTCGAGCCCGAACCGGCCGCTCCGGCCAGGAGCGACTTCTTGTCGCCCTGGGCGACGATCCGGCCGTGCCCGATGAGGATCATCTCGTCGGCGATGATCTCCACCTCGTGGAGGAGGTGGCTGGAGAGCAGCACGGTGCCGCCGCGCTCGGCGTACCCCTTGAGCAGCCCGCGCATCCACCGGATGCCGGCCGGGTCGAGGCCGTTGGCCGGCTCGTCGAGGATCAGCACCGACGGGTCGCCGAGCAGCGCGTGCGCGATGCCGAGACGCTGCTTCATGCCGAGCGAGTAGTTGCGCAGCCGGCGCTTGGACTCCGCCCGGCTCAGCGAGACCAGGTCGAGCATCTCGTCGATGCGCGACGACGACAGGCCCATGGTGCGAGCGCCGAGCTCGAGGATCTCGCGGCCGGTGCGTCCGGCGTGCTGGGCCGAGGCGTCGAGCAGCACACCGACGTGGCGGCCCGGGTTGGGGATGTCCTGGTAGAGGTGACCGCCGATGGTCACCCGTCCCGAGGTGGGCGGGGTGAGTCCGACCATCACCCGCATCGTGGTCGTCTTGCCGGCACCGTTGGGACCGAGGAATCCGGTCACCCTCCCGGGCTGGCAGACGAAGCTCACGTTGTCCACCGCGGTGAACGTGCCGTACTTCCTGGTGAGTCCTTCGACCTGAATCATGAGGGCCACTGTGCCCGACCGGCAGGCGCCGTCGCATCGGCCGCGCGGATGAGGAGGTGCTGACCAAAGTAGGGGTTCGCGGCAGACCGGGGCAGCCTGCGGCCGGACGGCGGTCCGCCTAGCCTTGCGGCGTGGACCGCCCCGCCCCCGAGGAGTACCAGCCGCCCCTGCGGCTGTGGAGCCACGTGTGGCGCGTCTCGCTCATGCTGGCCATCAGCGCGGTCGGGTGGCTGCCGGTGGCCCCGGCGCAGGCCCACGACCACCCGTACTGGTTCGTCGCCGACCTCCTCGTCGGGCTCGCGGGCTACGTCGCCGTCTTCTTCCGCCGGCGCTGGCCGGTGCCGATCGCGCTCGCGCTCGCGCTGGCCAGCGCCGTGTCCGGCACCGTCGCGGGACCGGCCGTGCTCGCGCTGGCGTCGCTCGCCACCCGGCGCCGGTGGCGCGAGCTCGCGGTCGTCGGCTCCGTGGCGTTCGCCGCGTCCCAGCTCTTCACCACGATCTTCCCGACGAACAAGGGCGAGCCCGCGTGGCTCAACCTCCTCGTCAACGCGATCTTCACCGCCGCGATCCTCAGCTGGGGCATGTACGTCGGGTCCCGGCGCGAGCTGATCTGGACCCTGCGCAACCGCGCCGAGCGGGCCGAGGCCGAGCAGGAGCTCCGCGTCGCCCAGGCGCGCAGCAACGAGCGCGCCCAGATCGCCCGCGAGATGCACGACGTTCTAGCCCACCGGATCTCCCAGGTCTCCATGCACGCCGGGGCACTGACCTTCCGGGTCGACCTCACCGCGGACGAGATGCGCGCGAGCGCCGGGGTGATCCAGCAGCAGGCGCACGAGGCGCTCACCGACCTGCGGGGCGTGCTCGGCGTGCTCCGCGACGAGAGCACCGGCGAGCTGTCCCACGCCCCGCAGCCGACGTACGCCGACCTGCCGCAGCTCGTCGCCGACGCGACGCGGTCGGGAGCGCGGGTGGAGCTCGAGGACTTCGTGGCCGACCGGTCGGTGCCCGACGCGGTCGGCCGGACCGTCTACCGGATCATCCAGGAGGGCATCACCAACGCCCGCAAGCACGCACCGGGTGCCCTGCTCACCGTCCAGGTGAGCGGATCCGAGGAGGACGGGATCGACGTCCTCCTCCGCAACCCGGTCGGGTTCGGGCCGACGCAGACGCCCGGCGCCGGCCTGGGTCTGATCGGCCTCGCCGAGCGGGCGGAGCTGCGTGGCGGGCGGCTCGACCACGGCCGCGACGGCTCGACGTTCGTGCTGCACGGCTGGATACCGTGGGCCTCATGACCACCCCACGGAGATGCTCGCTTCGCTCCGCTTTCCGCAGGGACCCCGACAACTCGTGCCAGCTGTGACATCAGTGCTCGTCGTGGACGACGACCCCTTGGTGCGCTCCGCGCTCGGGCTGATGCTCGGGGGCCAGGCCGACATCGACGTCGTCGGCGAGGCGGGCGACGGGCGTCAGGGCGTCGCGCTGGCCCGTCGGCTGCGCCCCGACGTCGTGCTCATGGACATCCGGATGCCCGAGTTCAACGGGCTCGAGGCGACCCGCGAGCTGCTCTCCCGTCCGGACCCGCCCCGGGTCATCGTGCTGACGACGTTCGACGCCGACGACCACGTCGTCGAGGCGCTGGCCGCCGGGGCCGACGGCTTCCTGCTCAAGGACACCCCACCGGCGCAGATCCTGGAGGCGATCCGGCGGGTCGTCGACGACGAGCCGATGCTCTCCCCCTCGGTCACCCGCACCCTGATCCGGCGGCTCCGCGGTGACGTCGCCGACGACTCCACCGCCGTCCGCGCCGCCGACGCCGAGGCCCGGCTCGCGCTGCTGACCGAGCGTGAGCGCGACGTCGCGCTGGCCGTCGGTCGCGGGCTCAGCAACGCCGAGATCGCCCGCGACCTCTACCTCTCGGTGCCCACGGTCAAGGCGCACGTGTCGCGGCTCTTCGACAAGCTCGCGGTCACCAACCGGGTGCAGATCGCGATCTGCGTTCACGACGCTGGACTGAACCTGTGAAGTCCAGGAGCCGTCGGGAGATTGAGGGCGCCGACGCAGACCGGCACGGAGTGACGGGGTGCGTGGCGGGTGGTGGTCAGAGGTCGTACGACGCGCCGGCACGGGCCAGCTCCACGGGCCCGTCGTACGCCGCGACCGCCTCGGCGAGCGCGGTCTCCGGGTCGTACCACGGCGGGATGTGCGTGAGGAGCAGGCGCTTGACCCCGACGCGGGCGGCGACCCGGGCGCTGTCGGTGCCGGTGAGGTGGAGGTCGGCCGGGTTGTCCTCGCCGGAGATGAACGACGCCTCGGCCAGGAAGACGTCCGCGTCGCGGGCGACCTCGTCGAGGGCCGGGCACGGCCCGGTGTCACCGCTGTAGGCGACGGTCACCCCGTCCACGGACACGCGGAGGCCGAAGGCCGGCACCGGGTGGGCCACCGGGATCGCCTCGATCGCGAACGGGCCGACCTGCGCGGACCCCTCCCACTCCCGGAAGTCGAACTCCTCGGTCATCCCGGGGTCGGTGGTCAGGTCGTAGGCACGGGCCATCCGGTCGGCGGTGCCCACCGGGCCCCACACCGGGATCCGGGGCTGATGACCGGTCGGGTGGTACTTGCGCATCACGTAGTAGCCGGAGAGGTCCAGGCAGTGGTCGGCGTGCAGGTGGCTCAGCAGCACGGCGTCGACGGCCAGCGGGTCGGCGTAGGTGTGCAGCGCGCCGAGCGCGCCGCTGCCGAGGTCGAGGAGCACCCGCCAGGTGCGGCCGCCGGCGTCGTCGGCCTCGAGCAGGTAGCAGCTGGCCGGCGAGTGCGGCCCGGGGTAGGAGCCGGAGCAGCCGACGATCGTGAGTCTCAACGCGGTCCCCGATCGGTTGTTCGCGGAGGGGCGGAGCGGGGGCGCGAAGAATCGAGTGAGGTGTTCATGCCAGGCCGCCGACGAACTGGGAGGCGGCGACCATCTCGGGTCCGAGGAAGCGGCGCCCGATCGTCTCGAACTCGGCGGGGGCACCCGTGGTGAGGAACGCGTACGACGGGTCGCCGCTGTCGCGCATCAGGTCGGTGCGGACCAGCATCTTGAAGACGTCCTTGGCACACTCCTCGGCGCTGCTGACCAGCGTCACGTTGTCGCCCATCACGTAGGAGATGACGCCGGTCAGCAACGGGTAGTGCGTGCACCCGAGGATCACCGTGTCGACGCCGTCGGAGATCAGCGGGTCGAGGTACTCGTGCGCGACGCCGATCAGCTCGTCGCCGCCGGTGATCCCCGCCTCGACGAAGTCGACGAAGCGTGGGCAGGCCTGGGTGAAGAGCCGCACGTGCGGGGCGGCGGCGAAGGCGTCGTCGTACGCCATCGACTCGGCCGTGGCGCGGGTGCAGATGACCCCGATCCGCCCGGTCCGGCTGGCGGCGACCGCGCGCCGAGTCGCGGGGTAGATCACCTCGACCACGGGCACGTCGTAGCGCTCCCGGGCGTCGCGGAGCATCGCCGCGCTGGCGGAGTTGCAGGCGATGACCAGCGCCTTGACGCCCTGCTCGACCAGGTGGTCGAGGCACTCGAGGGCGTACTCGCGAACCTCGCCGATCGGCTTCGGCCCGTAGGGCTGGCGGGCGGTGTCACCGACGTAGACGATCGACTCGTGCGGCAGCTGGTCGATGACCGACCGCGCGACGGTGAGGCCACCGAAGCCGGAGTCGAAGATGCCGATCGGGGCTTCCCTCGACTCGACGGCCGTCGTCACTGAGCGCACAGCACGCAAGGCTAGGCGGTCGGACGCTCTCGCGCAGTGGCTCGCGACGCACGTCACGAGAGACAGCCGTCACGGTGGGTACCGTTCGGGGCATGCTGCGCGCCCGCTCCCTCGCCACCGCCGCCCTCGCCCTCGCCCTCGTGGTCCCGGTCACCGCCTGCGACGGCCAGGCAGGAGGAGCACCCGACGAGGTGGCTCTCCGCGGTGCGAGCACGACGCCCGGCGCCACCGCGACCCCGGCGCCCGACCCGCACGTCCTCGCCATCTCGGTCGACGGCCTCAACACCGAGGCGATCACCCGGCTGGGCGCCACGGGCGCGCCGACGCTGCACCGGCTGCTGGCCGAGGGGGCGGGCACGCTGAACGCCCGCACCGAGTTCGAGCAGACCGTGACCCTGCCCAACCACACGAGCATGATGACGAGCCGGCGGATCGACGCCGCCCGGGACGGTCACGGGGTGACGTGGGACGACGACCGTCACGGCACCACCGTGCAGCGTGCGGCCGGACACCCGGTCGCGTCGATCTTCTCCGTGGTGCACGCCGGCGACGGGTCGACCGCGCTCTACTCGACCAAGGCGAAGTTCGGCCTCTACGAACGGTCCTGGCCGGCCGGCATCGACAGCTACACGGTCCGGGAGAACCAGAAGAAGCTGGTCGCCCTGGCCCGCGCCGACCTCCTCGACGGGGCGCCGACGTTCACGTTCCTGCACGTCTCGCTGCCGGACCGCAGCGGGCACGAGTACGGCGCGATGTCGAGCCGGTACCTCGCGGCCGTCCAGAAGACCGACCGGCAGCTCGGCACCCTGATCCGCGCGCTGGCGGGTGGTGGCGTGACCGTGATCCTCACCGCCGACCACGGGTTCGCCACCGGCAAGACCGACCACTCGGCGCGCCGGGACATCGAGAACTACCGGATCCCGTTCGTCGCCTGGGGCGCGGGCGTCGACCCCGGCGACCTCTACGCGATGAACCCGGGCTTCCGCGACCCGGGCACGAAGCGGCCGTCGTACGCCGGGAAGCAGCCGGTGCGCAACGGCGACGTGGCCAACCTCGCCGCGATGCTGCTCGGCCTGGGCGCCGTGCCGGGCAGCGGGATCGACGCGGACCAGTCGCTGGTCGTGTCCAACTAGCTGTTGCCGTTTCGGTCACCGGGTCTCGACACGCCGGTCGCGACCTCGTTCCTCAGTCGCGCGGCTCGCTCGACCACCATCAGCGGATCCGCTGACGCGTCTCCACTAGTCGAAGAGCCGGGGCTGAGGCGGGCCCAGCGACGGGTCGACCCCGTCGAAGAGGCTGCTGACCGACTCGCCGGCGTGGATCCGCTCGATCGCCTGGGCGAAGAGACCGGCCACCGAGCGGACGGTGAGCTCGGGCCAGTCCACGGGCGGCGGCACCGTGTCCGTGGTGACGACCTCGGTGATCATCGGGTGCTCGCGGAGCCGCTCGAGCGCCTTGCCGACGAAGAGCCCGTGGGTGCAGGCGACGGCCGCCTCGGTGCAGCCCTGGTCGGCGAGCCGGTCGAGGAGCTCGATGATCGACCCGCCGGTGGCGATCTCGTCGTCGAGGATGATCGCCCGGCGGCCCACCACGTCGCCGACGATCGCGTCGATCACGACCTGGTCGTCGGCGAGCCGCTTCTTGCTGCCGGCCGCGACGGGCAGCCCGAGCAGGCGGGCGAACTGGCTGGCGGTCTTGGCGTTGCCGAAGTCCGGTGAGACCACCACGGCGTCGGCGAGGTCCTGGCCCTGGAAGTGGTCGGCGAGGACGCCGAGCGCGGTGAGGTGGTCGACCGGCACCGAGAAGAAACCGTGCACCTGGGGAGCGTGCAGGGTCATCGTCAGCACCCGGTCGACGCCGGCGGCCACCAGCATGTCGGCCACGAGGCGGCCGCCGATCGAGATCCGCGACGCGTCCTTCTTGTCGGAGCGCGCGTAGGCGTAGTACGGGATGACGACCGTGATCTGGGCGGCCGACGCTCCGCGGGCCGCATCCACCATCAGCAGCAGCTCCATCAGGTGCTCCTGCGTGGGCGGCGACAGCGGCTGGACGACGTAGACGTCGCGCTGGCGGCAGTTCGCCTGGAGCTGGGGCTGGAGGCAGTCGTTGCTGAACCGGGTCATCTCGACCGACGAGAGCTCGACGCCGAGGGCGTCGCAGATCGCGGTGGCCAGGGGTCGGTGAGCGCTGCCGCTGAAGACGACGATCTCGCGCAAAGGTGCTCCCGGAAGGAGGGCCGGCGTGGGTGTGGCCACCGTAACCCCCAGATCGGCCTACGGCCCATAGTCCGTCGGAGTCCGGTTGCGGGCAGGCGGCGGACGGAGCATGCAGTCAGCCGCTCGGTGGGCCTAGGCCCAGAGCTGGCCCTCGAGCCGCTCCTCGGCCTCGTCGACGGTGCCCTCGTAGGCCCCGGTGGAGAGGTACTTCCAGCCGCCGTCGCAGACGACGAACGCGATGTCGGCGGACTCCCCTGCCTTCACGGCCTTGGCCGCCTGGCCGAGCGCGGCGTGCAGGATCGCGCCGGTGGAGATGCCGGCGAAGATGCCCTCGAGCTCGAGCAGCTCGCGGACCCGGCGTACGGCGTCACGCGGGCCGACCGAGAAGCGCGAGTCGATCAGCGAGGCGTCGTACAGCTCCGGGACGAAGCCCTCGTCGAGGTTGCGCAGCCCGTAGACGAGCTCGCCGTAGCGCGGCTCGGCGGCGACGATCCGGACCTCGGGCTTGGCGGAGCGGAAGAAGCGGCTGACGCCCATGAGGGTGCCGGTGGTGCCGAGCCCGGCGACGAAGTGGGTGATGCCGGGGAGGTCGGCGAGCAGCTCCGGGCCGGTGCCCTCCTCGTGGGCGAGCGCGTTGGCGGCGTTGCCGTACTGGTAGAGCATCACCCAGTCGGGGTGCTCGGCGGCGACCTTCTTGGCCACCCGGACGGCCTCGTTGGAGCCGCCGGCGGCCGGCGACGACACGATCTCGGCGCCCCACATCCGGAGCAGCTGGCGGCGCTCGGCGGAGGTGTTCTCGGGCATCACGCAGACGATCCGGTAGCCCTTGAGCTTGGCGGCCATCGCGAGCGAGATCCCGGTGTTGCCGGAGGTCGGCTCGAGGATCGTGCAGCCCGGGCGGAGGGTGCCGTCCTTCTCCGCCTCCTCGATCATCTTGAGGGCGGGGCGGTCCTTGATGGAGCCGGTGGGGTTGCGGTCCTCGAGCTTCGCCCAGAGGCGTACGTCGGGGTGCGGAGACAGCCTCGGCAGGCCGACCAGCGGCGTGTTGCCGACCGACGCGAGGAGGTTGTCGTACCGGGTCATCGCATTCCTTCGGTGGTCGAGTAGCCCGAGCCGCTAGGCGAGGGCGTATCGAGACCCGCCGGCGACGGCCGGCAGGACGACGACCTGGTCGCCGTCGCTGAGCTCGGCCTCGAGCCCGCCGAGGAACCGGACGTCCTCGTCGTTGACGTAGACGTTGACGAACCGGCGCAGGTCGCCCGCGTCGAGCAGCCGCTCCTTGATCCCGGGGTGGCTGCTCTCCAGGTCGTCGATCAGCGCGCTCAGGTTGGCGCCCTCGCCGGTGACCGACTTCTCGCCGTCGGTATAGGTGCGGAG
>JAOPXG010000243.1 GCA_025965275.1 Nocardioides sp. | reverse complement strand
GCGTAGGTGCCAGGCTTGCTTGGCGACCTGACCTGCGCCTTCGCGGTGGTGCCCCAGGTAGGAGTCGAACCTACGACCTTTCGCTTAGGAGGCGGCTGCTCTATCCACTGAGCTACTGGGGCGTGCGTGATGTCGGCGCACAGTGTTTCACGCGGGTCGCCGGAGACGGCGATCGAGTCGTGTAGCTGAGAGCGACCCAGGCGCGCTCCCAGGGCACACGACCCGTTCGGTGTATCGGAAACAGGCGAAGTCGGCGGGGTTGTTCGATTCGGCCGCACTCGCGCCCGAGAGTGACATGATGCCGAAGAGGCTCTTGGTGTCCATGGGGCCACGAACGGGGTGGAAGCACCATGGCCGAAGAGTCTTGGCATGAAGCACGACTGATTCCCACGTCAGGCATCAACGGCGCCGAGGAGCAGGAACGGCGTGCGACGTCCGCCGTGCTCGCCGTGCTCAGCGCAGTGAAGGAGTACGGCCGCGGGCTCCTGAAACCGTTCGGTGCACCGGCAGGAACGCTCGAGACCTACATCGAAGTCCCGTTCAACCTCGGCGACAAACGTCTCTACCCGGACGGCCTCATCCGGGTGTCTCGTGCAGGCAAGTCGTGGACTGCGCTGGTCGAAGTCAAGACCGGTCCGAACCAACTGGCGACCGAACAGCTCGAGAACTACCTCGACATCGCGCGGGAGAACGGCTTCGACGCGGTCATCACCATCTCCAACGAGATCCCCCCGGTGGCGGGCCAACACCCGACCAAGGTCGACAAACGGAAGCTCAAGAAGGTCGCCCTGCACCACCTGTCGTGGTCGCAGGTTCTCGCTGAAGCGGTGATGCAGAAGGAGTTCCGCGGAGTAGCCGACCCAGACCAGGCGTGGATCCTCGGCGAGCTCATCCGGTACCTGGAACACCGCAAGTCGGGTGCTCTCGAGTTCGACGACATGGGCGAGACCTGGGTCGGGATGCGCGATCAGGTGGCCGCTGGAACGCTCCGACCTTCGGACAAGGGGATCGCAGAGGTAGTCGCCCGCTTCGACGCGCTCTTGCGGTTCACCAGTCTTCAATTGGGGCGGCAGCTCGGCACCGAGGTCGTGCCCCTGCTCTCCCGCAAGGAACTGACCGACCCCTCACTTCGTGTGCAGGCATTGACGGCATCCCTGTGTCAGACCGGTCAGATGTCCGGTGCGATCCGGATACCTGACACGGTGGGGGAGCTGGTGGTCACGGCGGATCTTCGGGCATCCCGAGTCACCTGTCACGTCGATGTCGATGCTCCCCGAGAGGGGCGATCGACGACCCGGGTCAACTGGCTGGTCCGCCAACTCAAGGCCGCCCCTGACTCGACCCGGATCGAGACCTTCGTTGCTCACGCCCGAGGATCGTCCGCCGCCGAGCTGCTGTCGACCGTCCGCGAGAATCCGAACGCTCTGATCGTCGACCCGTCGAAGGACTTGCGGTCATTTCGCGTCGCGGCGTCAAGCAACCTGGGGACGAAGCGTGGACGGGGTCGCGGGTCATTCATCGATTCAGTGCTCACGTCCGTCGACGTTTTCTACTCGGAGATCCTCGGGACACTCCGCTCGTGGTCGGCCGCGCCTCCGAAGCTGCGGCCCGCTCATCCCGAACCACCGGAAATCGATGACGCCATCCCGGTGGCGCTCTCCTCCCACGACTACTCGTCCCAGGACGACGTGGTCGACGGCGAGACCGTTGAGACGGACGGGACTGCCGATCCCGACGCACCCGGTGCAGGCGAACCAATGCACGCCTGGAGCGACCGGGAAGATGACCCGGGCGATGACGCCTCCGCCGATCCGTTGCGCCGGTCGGCCTGGAGCAACTGACCTCGGCGGCGCTATTTTGTTTCGAGAGGCCGCTCACAGGGACACTTAAGGTTCGAGACGTACGCTCGCCGTGCCCTCCCCGAACCGATGCCGAGGTACCCCTGTGTCCGACCCTGCGCCCGACGGTGCCGAGCCGGACGCCAGCGCGCCCAAACGTCGGGGCAAGGTCCGCAAACGGCACACGATCGGCAAGATCGTGCTGGCGACCGTCCTCGTCATGGCGATGGTGACCGGGCTCGGCACCATCTGGCTCTACCGGCACCTGAACGGCAACCTCAACGTCGTCGACGTGACCGGCCAGCTGACCAACCGACCGGACAAGATGGAGGTCGAGGGCCCGCAGGAGCCGCTGAACGTCCTGGTGATGGGGTCGGACAGCCGCGACTGCGCGGGCTGCAACATCGACAACCTCACCGGCGGCGGGCAGCGCTCCGACACGACGATCCTCTTCCACCTCTCCGCGGACCGGGAGCGTGCCTACGGCATCAGCATCCCGCGGGACCTGATCGTCAACCGGCCCGACTGCAAGGACGAGGACGGCAGCACCATCCCGGGCGCCGACGGCGTGATGTGGAACGAGGCCTTCTCGGTAGGCGGCCCGGCCTGCACGATCCAGCAGGTCGAGCAGCTCACCGGCATCCCGATGGACCACTACGTGGTCGTCGACTTCGAGGGCTTCAAGGGCATGGTCGACGCCATCGGCGGCGTCGAGGTCTGCATCCCCGAGCCGATCGTCGACCCGGCCCACGGCATCAACATCGAGGCAGGCACGCGCAAGATCAAGGGCGCCGAGGCCCTCAACTACGTGCGCGAGCGGTACGTCGTCGGCAACGGCTCGGACATCGGCCGGATGAAGCGCCAGCAGGCGTTCATCGCGTCGATGGCCCATCAGGTCGTGACCGCCGGCACGCTGGCCCGGCCCGACCACCTGGTCGGCTTCCTCAACGCGGCGACCAAGTCGCTGACCGTGGACGACGGCCTGGGCAGCATCGTCAAGCTGGCGAAGCTCGGCGGACAGTTCCAGGGCATCGGCCTCGACAACATCCAGTTCATCACCATCCCGAACATCCCCGACCCCTCCGACCCCAACCGGCTCGTCTGGAAGCAGCCCGAGGCCAAGAACGTCTGGGACAAGATCGCGCACGACGAGCCGCTGACCAAGAAGCTCAGCGAGGACGTCATCAGCGCGGGCAACGTGCCCGGGTCGAGCTCCTCGTCCGGCTCCGGCAACGGCAACGGTGGCTCGTCCAACGAGGCCGACAAGCAGGCGCTCGCAGACGCCGGGCTGTGCACGTGAGCGGGGAGCGCAAGCCGGAGTCCGACTGGGAGCGCCGCAGGCGGCTCGCCGAGGTGTTCGGCGACGGGCTCCCCGACACGACGCGCGACGAGCGCGACGACGACGGCCCGCGGGAGTCCGGCACCGACGCGTGGCTCCGCGCCCAGGTGCCCCCGCACCATGGTTCCTGAGGAAGTTGCGCTAGCAACTGTCTCGAAGGGCGGGGACTGACTACAGGTCGGTGGACGCGGGCTTGCCCTGCTGGGTGGCCAGCAGGTCGCGGATCTCCTGGAGCAGCTTCACGTCTTCCGGCGTGCCCGGCTGCGGGCTCGGGAAGAAGCGCTCCTTCGCCTTCGTGTACGGCATCACGATGAAGAAGTAGACGACCGTCGCGAGGATGATGAACGAGATCACCGCGGTGATCCAGGCGCCGACGGACACCCCGCCGGGGTGGTAGCCGGAGAAGTCCTTGGCGCCGCCCACCTTGCCGATGAGGTCCATCAGGAGGGTGACGGTCGCCGTGACCACGGCTGCGAACGCGGCGGCCATGATGAACGCGACCGCGAGCTCGACCAGGTTGCCGCGGAGGATGAAGTTCTTGAATCCGGTCATCCCAGCACGTTATCGGCGAAAGCCACCGTGACGAAGGTGCGCACCGCGGCGTCCGCGATCCGGGCGACGTCCGCCGGGTCGGCGCCGATCACCACCAGCCGTCCGGTCAGGCCGGAGCCGCTCGTGTCGGCGGCGGCCGGGATCGCCAGCACCGGTACGCCGCTCGCGACCACCTCCGCGCCGCCGCCCTGGGGGTCCGCCGAGACCAGGTCGACCCGGTCGCCGACCCGCAGCAGCTCGACCATCCCGGCGTCGGGGAGCCGGACCGGGACCGCGGCCAGCCCCGGGTAGCCGTCGGTCAGCGCCGGGCCGACCAGCCGGAGGTCGGTGACCGGCTCGCCGGCCCGGAGCGGTGCGGCGAGGGTCCGCCCGGCGGCGTCGGCGGCGAGTCCGTCGGGGACGGAGCCCGGCGCGAAGCCGACGGTGCGCAGGTCGTCGGCGCCCAGCACCGCACCGGCTGGCAGGTCGCGCGCGGCGACCCGCACCAGCACCT
>JAOPXG010000185.1 GCA_025965275.1 Nocardioides sp. | reverse complement strand
CCAGCCCACTCGGACACGTCTACATCAACGACCTCACCCACCAACGACATACCTGACCACCCGACCCCGCCGGCCACGGCCCGCGGGGCCACACCCATGCCCGCGAGCCGGGGGAAGCCTCACGACGGATGGCGGCCTTGTGCTCTACGGGCGGTAGAGCTCGGAGACCTGCACGACTGTTGAACCTTCGCGCCAGACCGCGACCGCGAGGTCCCGGCGTGCGGCGACTGCGGTGAGCTCCGTGCAGTCGACGGGATGGTCGTTCAGCGGTTCCCGGTAGCCGACCCGGATGATGCCGGTACAGACAATGTCCAGATCCAGCGCCAGCGTGTGCCGGCTCCCCTCGCGGACGGTCATCCAGGGGCTGGCGTACACCTGTCGGCTGGCGAGGGTCTCCATGTCGCCATTCTGTGGTCGGATGACACACGTGGAGATCCACCCCGTGCTGATGCACACCGCCATCGACGCGACCGACGTGCGGGCGCTCGCGGAGTTCTACCGCGAGCTCCTCGGACTGCAGTACCGGCCGGGCGACGAGCCACCGGCCGACGGAGGCGAGGACGACCAGAACTGGCTGGTGCTCGTCGACGCCGAGGGTCGGCGGGTGCTCGCCTTCCAGGAGGTCGCCGAGCTGGCCCGGTCGACGTGGCCGTCGGACGAGGTGCCGAAGCAGATGCACCACGACTTCCGGGTGCCGACGCTCGACGCGTTGCGGGGCAGCCGCCGTCGCGCCGAGGAGCTCGGGGCCACGGTGCTCCTCGACCGCACCGACGAGGCGGGGGAGCCGCTCTACGTCCTCGCCGACCCGGCGGGCCACCCGTTCTGCATCCTCGTCAGTGGTGGCTGATCGGCACAGAGCACAATGAGCCCATGACCGAGCCGTTCGACGTCCAGATCCGCGATGCATCGATCCGGCTCGGGCAGTTCCTCAAGCTCGCCAACCTGGTGGAGAGCGGGGCCGAGGCCAAGCCGGTGATCGTGGCGGGCGAGGTGCTGGTGAACGGCGAGGTCGAGACCCGGCGTGGACGTCAGCTCGTGCTGGGCGACGTCGTCACGCTCGGGCCGCAGTCGGCGCGTGTGGTCGACGGGGACGTCCCCGACAACCTGCCCTGGTGACGAGGCTCAGCTGACGCCGAGCAGGTCCACCACGAAGATCAGGGTCTCGCCGGGCTTGATGACACCGCCGGCGCCGCGATCGCCGTAGCCGAGGTGCGGCGGGATGACGAGCTGGCGGCGTCCGCCGACCTTCATGCCCTGCACGCCCTGGTCCCAGCCGGAGATGACCTGGCCGACGCCGAGCTTGAACTGCAGCGGTTGACCCCGGTTGTACGACGCGTCGAACTCCTCGCCGCTCGAGTGGGCGACGCCGACGTAGTGCACCGACACGGTGTCGCCCGCGGTCGCCTCGGGGCCGTCGCCCTCGGTGATCTCGGTGACGACCAGGTCGGTGGGCGGCTCAGGGTCGAAGAAGTCGATCTCAGGCTTGTCCATGCACCTCAGCCTAATCGGCGCCGATCGGAGGACGGGGACTGGCAGTATCTCCGGGTGACCTCCCCACTCGCCCGATGGCGCCGTCTCGACCTCGGGCTCGTCTCGGGCTTCGGGATCCTGGCCCTGCTCGTCCTCCTGTCGGCCGTCACGGAGATCCAGCTGATCGCCGTGTTCGCCGCCTCCGCAGTCGTCGCGGCCATGCTCACGACGGCCCGCCGTACGGCGTTGGTGGCCGCCGCCGCGCTCGCGTGCGCGCTCGGTGCCGGCGTGTGGCACGGCACCACCGGCACGCTCGACTGGTTCGGCCGCTGCCTGCTCTGTGGGCTGCTCGGCCTGGTCGGCGTGCAGTCGGCCGCGCTCCGCGAGCGTCGCGAGGGCCGGCTCCAGCGGATGACGGTCATCGCCGAGACCGCGCAGCAGGCGGTGCTGCGCGCGATGCCGACCGCGATCGGCTCGGTCGGCCTGGCCGCCCGCTACGTCTCGGCCACCGCCGAGGCACTGGTCGGCGGCGACCTCTACGAGGTGGCGGCGACGCCGTTCGGGGTGCGGGTCATCGTGGGTGACGTCCGCGGCAAGGGCCTCGAGGCCGTGCAGACGGCGGCCGCCGTCCTCGGCGCGTTCCGCGCGGCCGCGTTCACCTCGCCCGACGTCGGCTCCCTCTCGCGCACCATCGACGAGACGCTCAGCCGGATGATGAACGAGGAGGAGTTCGTGACCGCCATCGTCGGTGAGTTCAACGACGACCGGGTGACCCTGGCCAACTGCGGCCACCACCCGCCGGTGCTCGTCACCGGCGACGAGGTGACCACGGTCGACACCGGGGAGCCGACGCTCCCGCTGGGCCTCGGGTCGGAGCCGGACGTCTCGGAGCACCCGTGGCCGGTCGGCGCCCGGATGCTCTTCTACACCGACGGCCTGGTCGAGGCCCGCGACCGGCGCGGCGAGTTCTTCCCCCTCGACGACTTCGCGGCCGAGCTGGGCGAAGGCACCGTCGAGGAGGCGCTCGACCGGCTGGTCGCGCACCTGCTCGACTGGGGCGGCCAGCGGATGAACGACGACCTCGCCCTGGTGCTCGCCGAGAGCGACGCGCCCTAGCTAGGGCATCTCTCCCACGTCGCTGGCCTGCTCCGCGTGGCCCTGGCCGTCAGCAGCGGCCCGGAGAGGTAGCCGTCAGGTCTGGTGCACGTAGGAGTCGAGCTGGTCACGCTCGAACTCCAGCTGGTCGATGCGGTGCTTGACCACGTCGCCGATGCTGATGACCCCGATCACCTGGTCGTCGCGCACGACCGGCACGTGCCGGACCCGGCGCTCGGTCATGATCTTCATGAGCTCGTCGACGTTGGTGTCCTCGTCGCAGGTCTCGACCACGGCGGTCATGATCGCGGCCACCGTGTTGTTGACGACCGTGCCGTCGCTGTGCAGGTGGCGTACGACGTCGCGCTCGCTGACGATGCCCTCGAGCGTGGTGCCGTCGGAGCTCACGATCAGGGCGCCGACGTTGTGCTCGGCGAGCTTCGCGACCAGCTCGCGCACCCCTGCGTCGGGTCCGATCGTGACGACCTCGTGACTGGGCTTGGCGTTGAGCACATCGCCGATCCGCATCGCTTGCACCTCCGTGTGGGAACCTCGACGGTACTCGTGTCCGCTGCTGTCCTGTATACCCCTCGCGGGGCGTGTCAGTCCCTGGAACGGCGGTCGTGGAGGTTGGACACCGACCCCGGTCCAGAGCGGCGCGAGTCCGGGTCGTCCTCGTCGTCGGGCAGCGACCCGAGGAAGGACAGCGCGGCCTCGTGCAGGTGCCCGTTGGTGGCGAGGGCGTTGCCGCCGAACGGACCGTCGGTGCCATCCAGCGAGGTGAAGCGGCCGCCCGCCTCGCGCACGATGATGTCGAGCGCGGCCATGTCGTAGACCTCGAGCTCGGGCTCGGCGGCGATGTCGACGGCGCCCTCGGCGAGCAGCATGTAGGACCAGAAGTCGCCGTACGCCCGGGTGCGCCAGCAGCGCCGCATCAGGGACAGGAAGTCGTCGAGCCGGTCGCGCTCGTCCCAGCCGTGCAGCGACGCGTAGGAGAGCGAGGCGTCCTCGAGGCGGCGTACGTCGGACACCTGGCAGCGGGTCGCCTTGAGCAGCGACCGGCCGGTCCACGCGCCGTTGCCCTTCGAGGCCCACCAGCGGCGCTGGAGCAGCGGCGCGGAGACGACGCCGAGCACGACCTCGTCGTCGACCGCCAGCGAGATCAGCGTCGCCCACACCGGGACGCCGCGGACGAAGTTCTTGGTGCCGTCGATCGGGTCGACGATCCACCGGCGCTGGCTGTGGCCGCTCGAACCCTGCTCCTCGCCGGTGATCGCGTCGCGGGAGCGGACCCGTCCGAGGGTGCGCCGGATCATCTCCTCGACGGCCTGGTCGGCGTCGGTCACCGGCGTCAGGTCGGGCTTGCTCATGACGTGCAGGTCGAGGGACTTGAAGCGCGCCTCCGTGAGGGAGTCGGCGTCGTCGGCGAGGACATGGGCGAGACGGAGGTCGTCGGTGTAGTCGGTGGCAGCTGTCGGCACGGCCTCACACTATTCTCATCAACGCCGCTTAACTTCCAGGCATGGAGATCAACGGACTCCCGTTGCACCCGCTCGTGGTGCACGCCGCGGTCGTCTTCGGGCCGCTCGCCGCCACCGCGGCGCTCGTCTACGTGTTCGTGCCGCGCTGGCGCGACCGCCTCCGCTGGCCCATGCTCGTGCTCGTCCTCGTCGCCACCGCCGCCATCTGGGCGGCGTACCTCACCGGGGTGAACCTCCGCGACAGCAAGCCCTTCTACACCGAGGGCGCCATCGGCGAGAAGGTCCACAAGCACCAGCAGCTTGCGGTGAAGCTGCGCCTGGCGACCTCGGGATTCGCGATCGTCACGATCGCGGCGGCCTGGCTGCACACTCGCACCGGCGTCGTACGCCATGTCCTGGAGGTGCTGCTGGCGGTGGCCGCGCTCCTGACCTTGATCCTGACCGTCCTCACCGGTGACGCCGGTGCGCGGGCGGTGTGGGGTAGCTGAGACGCGACAGCGGATCAGCTGATGGTGGTCGAGCGAGCCGCGCGACCGAGGAACGAGGTCGCGGCCGGCGTGTCGAGACCCAGTCGGCTCTTGTAGAACAGCACTAGTACAGCGGTTCGCTCCGCGCGGCGAGCAGCCGCCGGAACGACGCGACGCGGATGGGATCGGCCTCGCCGTTGGCGACGGCCTCGTCGAGCCCGCACTCCGGCTCGTCGCTGCCGTGAGTGCAGCCGCGCGGGCAGTCCTCGGTCATCTCGTCGAGGTCGGGGAACGCCTCGATCAGGTGCTCCGGCTGCACGTGCGCGAGCCCGAACGACCGGATGCCGGGCGTGTCGATGATCCACCCCTCCTCGTCGGGGAGCGCGAGCATGAACGCCGACGTCGAGGTGTGGCGGCCGCGACCGGTCACGGCGTTCACGATGCCCACGTCGCGCATGGCGTCGGGCACCAACGCGTTGACCAGGGTCGACTTGCCGACGCCGCTGGAGCCGATCATCACGCTGATCCGTCCGCTGAGCCGCTCGCGCAGCTCCGACAGGTCGCCGCCGCGCTGGGTGACCACCCACGGCACCCCGAGCGACCGGTAGGTCACCAGCAGCGTCTCGGGGTCCGCCAGGTCGGCCTTCGTCAGGCAGAGCAGCGGCTTCATCCCGGCGTCGTACGCCGCGACGAGCGCCCGGTCGATCAGTCGCGGCTGCGGCTCGGGGTCGGCGAGCGCGGTGACGACGACCAGCTGATCGGCGTTGGAGACGATCACCCGCTCGACCGGGTCGTCGTCGTCCGCCGTACGGCGCAGCGTGGTGACCCGCTCGCGCACCTCGACGATCCGGGCCAGGGCGCCGTCGTCGCCCGACGTGTCGCCGACGACGCGGACCCGGTCGCCCACCACGACGCCCTTGCGGCCAAGCGGTCGCGCCTTCATGGCCATCACCTTGTGGCCGTCGAGGAGCAGCGTGTAGCGGCCCCGGTCGACGGTGACGACCACCCCGTCGACGGCGTCGTCGTACGTCGGGCGGTCCTTGGTGCGGGGGCGCGTACGCCGACGGGGACGGTCGTAGTGCTCGATGTCCTGGTCGGAGTAGCGGTTGCTCATCGGTGCTCGTTCATGGGGAGACGAGGCCCGACCAGAAGCGGGCGAAGTCCGGGAACGTCTTGCCGGTCGTCTCGATGTTCTCGACCAGCACGCCGTCGACGGCGGCGCCGACGATGACGCCGGCGTGCGCCATCCGGTGGTCGGCGTAGGTGTGGAAGACACCGCCGCGCAGCGGCGCGGGCTCGATGCTCAGACCGTCGGGGTGCTCGACGACGTCGGCGCCGAGGCCGCTCAGCTCGGTCGCGAGGGCGGCCAGCCGGTCGGTCTCGTGGCCGCGGATGTGGGCGATGCCGCGCAGGTGGGACGGGCCGTCGGCGACCGCGCAGAGCGCGGCGACGGCCGGAGCCAGCTCGCCCACGTCGTGGAGGTCGACGTCGATGCCGAGCAGGGTGCCGCTGCCGGTGACCCGCAGGCCCTCGTCGACGAAGTCGACCTCGCAGCCCATGGTGCTCAGGATCTCGCGCAGCGCGTCGCCGGCCTGGGTCGTCGATCGCGGCCAGTCACGCACGACGACGGCGCCGCCCGAGACGGCGGCCAGCGCGAGGAACGGCGCCGCGTTGGAGAGGTCGGGCTCGATGAGGTGGTCGGCGGCCCGGACGGGTCCGGGCGCGACGGCCCACCTGTTCGCGTCCGACTCGTCGACCTCGACGCCGTGCTCGCGCAGCATCGCGATCGTCATGTCGATGTGGGGGAGTGACGGCACCGGCTTGCCCTCGTGGCGGACGTCGACGCCCTCGTCGTACCGCGCGCCCGCCAGCAGCAGCGCCGAGATGAACTGCGACGACGCCGAGGCGTCGACGACGACCGTGCCACCCCGGACCGAGCCGGCGCCGCGGACGGTGAACGGCAGTGCGTCGCCGGAGACGTCGACGCCCAGGCCCCGGAGGGCCCCGAGGATCTCGCCGATCGGCCGGGTGCGCATGTGCGGGTCACCGTCGAACGCCACGGTGCCCGTCGAGAGACCGGCCACCGGGGGCACGAACCGCATCACGGTGCCGGCCAGCCCGCAGTCGACGGCCGCGTCGCCCGTGAACGGAGCCGGGGTGACGACCCAGTCGGCGCCGGAGGTGTCGACCGCCGAGCCGAGGGAGGTCAGGGCCCGCGCCATCAGGGTGGTGTCACGCGAGCGCAGCGCGCGCCGGACGACGGACGGTCCGTCGGCGATGGCCGCCAGGACCAGCGCCCGGTTCGTGAGGGACTTGCTGCCGGGCAGCGAGACGACGGCCTCGACGGGGTGGTTCGCGCGCGGCGCGGGCCACGGGTCCGGCCAGGTGTCGGGGCTGCTCGTCACGCGCGACAGCCTAGTGGCGGCTGCGGATCAGCTGATCCGGGCTCGGGCCAGCTTGGTCTCGCGACGAGCGTCGTGAGCGAGGCGCTTGGCCTCGCGGCGCGCGTCCTTGGCGACCCGGCGGGTCCGCCAGGCGACGCCGGGCTTCCCGTCGGTGTCACCGGCGGCGATGATCAGCCCGCCCACGACCGAGAGGTTCTTGAAGAAGTGCAGCTGCTGCTGCGAGCGCTGGGCCTTGTCCTCGACCTCCCAGAACCGGTGTCCGGCCGCGGTCGTCGGGATCAGCGATGCCGCGAGCACGGCGGCGGACAGCCGCGGGGCGCGACCGGTGGCGAGCGCGAGACCGGCCGCGATCTGGACGCCGGCGTTGATGCGCACGAGGGTCTCGGGGTTCTCCGGGAGCGGGATCCCGGCCTTCTTCGCCAGCGGCACGACCTTGTCGGTCACCGGTGCGGCCCTGGTCGCGGAGGCCGAGGTGTTCTTGAGAGCGGCGGCCGCGCCGACGATGAAGATCGACGCGAGCATGGGGCGGGCGATGAGGCGGCTGACGGTCATGACTCCTTCTTACCCGATCCGGCGACACGCAAGCCTGTACGTCGAGGGGTCAGGGGGTCGCCGGGAGCGGGACGCTCGCGGAGACGGGCGGCAGCGGCGGGAGACCCGCGATGCCGCCGGCGACGCCGACGTCCACGCCCCCGGGCCCGGCGGAGACGGTCACGGCGAGCTGGACGGCGGGCGACTGCGGCGGCGCCGACGGCGGGCTGGTCGGCGGCGTCGCCGTGGGAGGGGTC
>JAOPXG010000029.1 GCA_025965275.1 Nocardioides sp. | reverse complement strand
TATGAATAGCCAAGCACTCGCCACCGACAGTCAGACCCCGAAAACCCTATTCTCCACAGGGTTCTGAGCAATCGGAAAGTAAAATCTTTCGGCGGTGACCACGACGTCGACCCGCCCGAACCGTGAGCCGGACGGCGGCTGGAAATCGCCGCCTCAACCGAAGCGGACGGTGACCACGTCATTCTCTGATCCATGGATCCACTGCCCGCAGGCCGAGGACGGGTAGACGGGTCGGCTGCGGTGGTTTCGAGACAGGACTTCGTCCTTCCTCAACCACCGGGACGGCTGTGGGCCGGGAAGCAACCGCGACCCCCGCCCGCCGTACCCCGTTGTCAGCCTGTCGGTCGCAAGCCCCCGCGGCCCGCACGCCGTGGACAGGTAGGCCTGGGTGGTTTCGAGGCTCGTCGCTGGCGCTCCTCGCACCTCAACCACCGGGGGTGGTGGTTCAGCGCTTGGGCGGGAGCGGGACGAACATCGACGTGCGGGCGGCGTACTCGGGGTAGCCGGGGCGCTTCATCATCGACCGCTCGAGCAGCCTGGCGCCGGTGACCCAGACGAGCCAGAAGGTCATCGTGAGCGGGGCGACCAGGCTGAGCAGGCCGGCGAGCCAGCCGGAGGCGAGGCCACCGGCGAGCCAGATGCCCCACCAGACGCAGGCGTCGCCGAAGTAGTTGGGGTGTCGGGTCCACGACCACAGCCCGCGGTCCATGACCGGCCCGCGGTCGGGGTCCGTCTTGTACGCCGCGAGCTGGCGGTCACCGACGGTCTCGAAGAGCACGCCGACCACCCAGACGGCGATGCCGACCCAGACGACCGCGGGCCAGTCGAGGTCGTCGGAGAGGGCGGCGGCCTGCAGCGGCAGCGAGACCAGCCAGACGGCCGCGCCCTGCACGAGGAACACCTTGCGGACCGCGACACCGATGCCGACCTCGTCGAGGGAGCCGCCGAGGAGGGCGGTGTAGCGCGGGTCCTCGCCGTGCCCGCGCGAGCGCGTGAAGATGTGGGAGGACAGCCGTGCGCCCCACAGGCCGACCAGACCGACGAGCAGCCAGGACTGCCAGGTGCCGGTCAGCAGCGCGCAGACGAGCGACACCGCGATCAGGGCGATGCCCCAGGCGACGTCGACGACCGAGACCCGCCCGGTCCGCTTCGCCGCCAGGGCGGTGGCGACCATGACGAGGACCGCCGCCGCCAGCGACAGGCCGGCGACGAGCAGGAAGTCACTCACCAGGTTCTCCTCCACGGCAGCGAGTGCGACCCGTCCGGGCGCACCACCAGGATCTGGTCGACCCCCATCCTGCCGTCCCGGAACGCCATCGCCCCACCCACGAGGTAGAGCCGCCAAACGCGGACGACCTCCTCGCCGACGAGCGCGGTCAGCCGCTCCCGGTTGCCCTCGAACCGCTCGAGCCAGCCGGCCACCGTGCGCACGTAGTGCTCGCGCAGCGCGTGGACGTCGCGCACCTCGAGGCCCCCGCGCTCGAGGTGCGCGATCGTCTCGCCGACCGGCCTCATGTGCATGTCGGGCGCGATGAACGACTCGATGAACGGGCCACCACCCGGGTGTCGCCCACCCTTCGGCCCGGGGCGCGACATCTGCTGGACCAGCACCCGGCCGCCGGGCCGTACGGCGCGCCGCAGCACCTCGACGTACGCCGGGTAGTTGCGCTCGCCGACGTGCTCGCCCATCTCGAGCGAGCCGACCGCGTCGAAGCCGTCGTCGGGCACCTCGCGGTAGTCCTGGAGCCGCACCTCGACCCGGTCGGTGAGACCGCGGTCGGCGATCCGCTGCTCGATGAACGCCTTCTGCTCGGCGGAGATCGTCACGCCGAGGACCTGGGCGCCGAAGTGCTCGGCCGCGTGCAGCGACAGGGATCCCCAGCCGCAGCCGACGTCCAGCATCCGCGTGCCGGGTTCGAGGCCGAGCTTGCGGCAGACCAGGTCGAGCTTCGCGGCCTGAGCGTCCGCCAACGTCATGTCGTCGGCCGTGTAGTAGGCGCAGGAGTAGGCCATCGCCGGGTCCAGGATCGCGGCGTAGAACTCGTTCGAGAGGTCGTAGTGGTGGCTGATCGCGTGGCGGTCACGCAGCGCCGTGTGCAGCCGGCCGCGCGGGCGCGCCTGGGTGCTCGGGGCTGCGAGTGGGCGGCCGATCGCGCCGACGCCGAGGGCGGCGCGCACGGCGCGGGCGACGGCGGCCGGGGTGGCGCGCACCCCGTCGAGGCCGCGCTCGCGGGCGACGGCGAAGGCGTGGGTGAGCGCGGTGTCCAGGTCGCCGGGGACGTCCAACTCACCGGCCACGTAGGCCTGGGCGGCACCGAGCTCGCCCGGACGCCAGAGCATGCGCCGTACGGCGTCCGGCGAGCGCAGCTCGACGAGCGGCGCGTCGACCGGGCCGGCCTCGGAGCCGTCCCAGGCGCGCAGCCGCACGGGGAGCTCGCCGCCGACGAAGGGCGCCACCGCCACGGCGAGGGCGGGCGCGACGGCCGTGCTCGCCATCAGGTCTCCCGGGTGAGGGTGAGCTGCTGGACGTCGAGGTAGCCCGAGGCGAAGCCCGCGCGGGAGTACTCGAGGTAGAAGTGCCACATCCGCAGGAACGTCTCGTCGAAGCCCAGCTCCTTGACCCGGCCGGCCGCGGCGAGGAACGCGGTGTCCCAGCGCTGCAGCGTCTCGGCGTAGTCGGCGCCGAAGGCCAGCCGGTTGGTCACGCGCAGGCTGGTGTGCCGCTCGTTGATCTCGTCGATCACCTGCGCCGACGGCAGGAAGCCGCCGGGGAAGATGTACTTGTTGATCCACGTGTAGGTGCGCCGGGTGGCGAGCATCCGGTCGTGCGGCATCAGGATCGCCTGGATGCCGACCCGGCCTCCCGGGGCCAGGACCCGGTCGATGGTGCGGAAGTACGTCGGCCAGTACTCGTGGCCGACCGCCTCGACCATCTCGACCGACAGCACGGCGTCGTACTCGCCGGCGACGTCGCGGTAGTCGGCGAGCTCGACGTGCACCCGGTCGGCGAAGCCGGCGGCCTCGATCCGCTGGCGGGCCAGCGCCTGCTGCTCGGTGGAGAGCGTGACCGAGTGGACCGTGGCGCCGCGGGCGGCGGCGCGGATCGCGAGCTCCCCCCACCCGGTGCCGATCTCGAGCACCCGGGTGCCCTGGCCGACGTGGGTCTCGTCGAGCAACCGGTCGATCTTGCGCAGCTGGGCGGCGTGGAGGTCACCGGACGGGTTGCCCTCGAAGAGCGCCGACGAGTAGCTCAGCGACGGGTCGAGGAAGAGCGAGAAGAGGTCGTTGGACAGGTCGTAGTGGTGCGCGATGTTGTCGCGCGTGCGCCGCTTGCTGTTGCGGTGCAGCCGCGGCGGCCGGGCGACCACGATCCTGCGCATCCGCTGCAGGCTGCGCGGCACCAGGTCGGCCACGTCGGCGGCCAGCACCGTGAGGAAGCCGGCCAGCTCGTCGGAGTCCCAGGCGCCGGTGAGGTAGCCCTCGCCGAAGCCGATCAGCTTGTCGCGGCCGAGCCGGGCGAAGAACTCGTCGGGCCGGTGGACCGTCATCGACGGCCCGCCGAGACCGTGGACCTCCCCGTCCAGGTCCACGGTCACCGGCAGTCGTCGTACGGCGGCCAGGAAGAGCTTGCGGGCGACGCGTGCGGACACGGTCGTGTGGAGTCCGGCGGGTACGGCGTCGAGGCCGGGCCAGGTCTCCGGTGCGGGGCGGACGGGGGTGAGGGTCATCGGACTCCCTCCTGGCGGTGATGGGGACGGGGCTGGATCGGCAGTCGCCGGGCCCACAGCCAGATGCCGTGGGCGCGGATCAGCAGCGATCCTCCGAGAGCAGCGGGGGCGGCGCGCCAGGCGCCGCGGGTCGACCGGCGTCCCGCGAGGGACGCGCTGAACGTAGCGCCGGCATCGGTCGTGAGGGTGACGGCGATGTGCAGATCCTCGCCCGGTCGCGGGACGGCGAGCTCGTAGGTGCCGTCGGTGCCGTGGAACGGCGACACGTACATCTCCTTGGGCGTGCGGGCCCGGCCCTGCTCGTCGGGGTGGACGAGGTAGGCGTGTCGGTCGCCGTAGGTGTTGTGCACCTCGACGACCGTGCAGAGCGGCTCGCCGGACTCGGTGCTGCACCAGAAGACGCTGATCGGGTTGAAGCAGTAGCCGAACGCCCGGGCGTTGGCGGCCATCAGCACCCGCCCACGACCGAGCGTGACGCCGCGGTCGGCGAGGAAGGTCGCCAGGTTGTCGCGGATCGACCGGTCCGGCTCCCCGAGGTGGTCGCGCGCCTCGAAGCGGCCGAGCAGGCCGTGGTCGGGCAGGTCGTCGAGGTCGACCAGCCAGGTGTGCGAGTGGTGCGTGAACGTGCGCTTGAACGGCTGGCGCCGGGTGTGCCGGATGGTGGTCTCGTAGATCGCTGGGGTGGCGGGTCGGCTGCGGGGGACAACGAGTGCGGTTGCCTGCGCAACCTCCTCAACCACCGGGTGGTCCCAGCTGAACCCGAGCCGCTCGGCGGCCTTCAGGCCCGAGCGGGAGCCGTCCTCGTGGAAGCCCCAGCCGTGGTAGGCGCCGGCGAAGGCGACCCGGTCGGTGTCGAGCTCGGGCAGCCGGGTCTGGGCGGCGACGGACTCCGGCGTGTAGAGCGGGTGCTCGTACTCCATCCGGTCGATCACGGTCGCGGGGTCGACGAGGTGCTCGCCACCGAGGGTGACCAGGTAGTGCGTCTCGGTGGGCAGCCGC
>JAOPXG010000024.1 GCA_025965275.1 Nocardioides sp. | reverse complement strand
GGGCTCGTGGTGACCCAAGGTCAGGAGAACTGCCTGGTCGTGTGGCCCACGGACGTCTTCATGGAGGAGGCCCGGCGAGCCCAGGCCACACCGATGACCGTGCGCGGGGCCCGTGACTACGCCCGCGTGCTGTTCGCCGGTGCGGACGAGGGCTCGCTCGACAAGCAGGGCCGGATCGGGATCCCCGCCACGCTGCGCGAGTACGCCGCGCTGGACCGCGACGTGGTCGTGATCGGCGTGATGGACCGGATCGAGATCTGGGACCCCGCCCGCTGGCGGGAGTACTCGACCGGCGCGCAGGCGAAGTTCGCCGAGCTCGACGAGCACCCGGCACCCGGCACCACGCACTAGCAGCACCCGCACGGCACAGAGGAACAACAACAAAGCGATCCGCAGGACGAGGTCTCGAGCCCGCTCCCGCCGCCATCTGGGGCACCTTCCCCGGTTCCAGGATGGCACCTTCCCCGGGGGTGACCCCAGGGAGCGGGCAGGGACCTGGTCAGGCGGATCGGCACAGCTTCTCCACGAGCACAGCTGGGACAGACCGGCAGCACCGAACGCTTACGAGGGTCGAGATGAGCATCGCACCAGCGGCACTGACGCCGCCCCTGACCGAGGGGGAGGCCGCACGCCGCGTCCGCCACCAGGCCCGGGACGCCGCGACGCTGATGGTCTTCTCGGCCGCGACCTCCCTCGCCGTCGCCGTCGCCTTCCTCGCGCTCGCAGTCCTGGCTCGGCAGGCCTGATCCGATGAGCCCCTCCCACGTCCCGGTCCTGCTCGACCGGGTCGTCGCCCTGTTGGCGCCCGCACTCGAGCGCGAGGGTGCCGTGCTGGTCGATGCCACGCTCGGCCTCGGCGGCCACACCGAGGCGGTCCTCGCGCGCTTCGAGCTCGCCCGGGTCGTCGGCATCGACCGCGACACCGACGCCCTGGCCCTCGCGGGTGCCCGCCTCGCGCCGTACGGTGACCGCTTCACCGGCGTGCACGCGGTGTACGACGAGCTGCCCGACGTCCTCGCCTCCCTGGGTCTCGACTCGGTCGACGCGGTGCTCTTCGACCTCGGCGTCTCCTCGATGCAGCTCGACGTCCCCGAGCGCGGCTTCGCCTACTCCGTCGACGCCCCGCTGGACATGCGGATGGACGGCACCGTGGGCCTCACCGCCGCCGACGTGCTCAACACCTACGAGGTGGGGGAGCTGACCCGGGTCCTGCGGGAGTACGGCGAGGAGAAGTTCGCCCCCAAGATCGCCCGGGCCGTGGTCCGGGAGCGTGAGCGCGAGCCCTTCACCAGCTCCGCCCGCCTGGTCGAGCTCCTGTACGCCGAGATCCCGGCGCCGGCCCGTCGCACCGGGGGACACCCCGCGAAGCGGACGTTCCAGGCGCTGCGCATGGAGGTCAACGACGAGCTCGCCGTGCTGCGCCGGGCGATCCCCGCCGCCATCGACGCGATCTCGGTCGGCGGCCGCGTGGTCGTCGAGTCCTACCACTCGCTGGAGGACCGGCTGGTGAAGCAGGCGTTCGTCGCCGCCACCCGCAGCCACGTCCCGGTCGACATGCCGTTCATCCCGGAGGGCCACGAGCCGGCCCTCCGCCTGGTCACCCGGGGCGCCGAGAAGGCGAGCCCCGACGAGATCTCCGAGAACCCGCGCGCAGCCTCGGTCCGGCTGCGGGCGATCGAACGCATCCACGAGGGAGCAGCAGCATGAGCAGTCCGGTTCCTCAGTTCCGTTCACGGATCCCACGGCTCGCCGAGGTCGCGGCCGAGCGGGCCCGCCTCACCGTCGTCCCGCGCCGGCGCACCCGGGCCGCGCGGGTGCCGTTCGTCGCGCTGGTGACGATCGTGCTGCTCGGCGGCGTCGTCGGCCTCCTGCTCTTCAACACCTCGATGCAGCAGGCGTCGTTCGCGGCGACCGCGCTCGAGGGGCAGGCCGACACCCTGGCGGCCCGCCAGCAGGCGCTCCAGATGGACCTCGACCGGCTCCGCAACCCGCAGCGGATCGCCGACAAGGCGCAGCGGCTCGGCATGATCCAGGCCGGCAACCCCGCGTTCGTCCAGCTCGGCACCGGCGAGGTCTCCGGGCAGCCGTCGGCCGGCGACCCGGCGGTGCCCTTCCGGATCTGGCCGACGATCACCAAGCCCGCCGTGCTGAACCCGCGGCCGCACGTCGTCATCGTGCCGCCCGAGGGCACGCTGCCCGACGAAGCGACCGGCAATTCCGGCGACACGGGCGCAGGGAAGCCGTCGAACACCACCTCGACCGGTAAGAATCACCAGAACCAGCAGTCACACCAGCCCCAGAACCAGAACCAGCGCTGAGACCGGAGAAGCCGTTGCGACCGACCCGATCGACGCCCCGCGGTTCTCGGCGCGGCTCTCCCCAGCTGCGGCTGCGCGTGGGGTTCGTCGTCATCGCGATGGCCCTCTCGGTCTTCGGGGCGCGCCTGGTCCAGCTCCAGGGCCTGGACCCCAACTCGTACGCCGAGATGGCGGCCGCCGAGGGCCTGGTCGAGGTCGACCTGCCCGCCGCGCGCGGCGACATCCTGGACCGCAACGGCGAGCCGCTGGCCGACTCCGTCGCCGGCCTGATGGTGGTGGCGGACCCCCAGATGACCGCCGACCGGGCACCCGAGCTCGCGAAGTTCCTCTACAAGCGCCTCCACATCGACTACGCGAGCACGCTCGCCAAGCTGCGCGATCAGAGCAGCCGGTTCGAGTACATCGCGCGCCGCGTGCCGTCGACCCGGGCGACCCAGGTCGTCGACGCCGCAGCCGAGGCGGGCTTCAAGGGTCTCGACACCCGGCGCGACCCGCTGCGCGACTACCCGGCCGGCGACGTCGGGGCCAACCTGGTCGGGTTCATGGGCACCGACGAGCCGCTGGCCGGTCTCGAGCGCACCTTCGACGAGCAGCTGGCCGGCACCGACGGCTCGGCGAAGTACGAGGTCGGCGGCGGCAACCGGATCCCGCTTGGCGACAACACCGTCACCGAGCCGGTCGACGGCCAGGACCTCCACACCACCATCGACCTCGACCTGCAGTGGTACACCCAGCGGGTGCTCCGCCAGACCGTGGAGTCCTCGCAGGCCGAGTCCGGCTTCGCGGTCGTCATGGACACCCGGACCGGCGAGCTGCTCGCGGTCGCCGACGACCCGACGTTCGACTCCAACGCACCCACGGAGTCGACCAAGGCCGACCTCGGCTCCCGGGCGATGCAGGACGTCTACGAGCCCGGCTCGGTCGAGAAGGTGCTGACGCTCAGCTCCCTCATCGACCTCGGCCAGGTGACGCCGCGCACCAAGATCGAGGTGCCGAGCCAGCTCGACGACGGCGGCACCCACCCGATCCACGACTGGTTCCCGCACGGGACCATCAGGCTGACGCTGGCCGGCGTGATCGCCAAGTCCTCCAACATCGGCACGGTGCTCGCGTCGAAGCGGTTCAAGGACGGACAGCTGCGCTCCTACCTCGAGAGCTTCGGCCTCGGCCAGCGCACCGACATCGGCGTGCGCGGCGAGACCCCCGGCATCCTCCCCGACGACAGCCTCTGGACCCCGCAGACCCAGGACCGCATCGCGTTCGGCCAGTCGCTGTCCGTGAACGCCGTCCAGATGGCCGCGGCGGTCAACACCATCGCGAACGACGGCGTGCGGATCTCACCGAGCCTGATCACGGGCTCGGCCACCACCGAGGACGGGGCCGAGGTCGGCACCGACCACGCCACCAAGCACCGCGTGATCAGCATCTCCGCCGCCCGCCAGACCGCGCACATGATGGAGCGCGTCGTCGACCCCGACGTCGGCGTCGCGCCGGCCGCTGCGGTGCCGGGCTACCGGGTGGCCGGCAAGACCGGTACGGCGCAGCGCGTCGGCGCCGAGTGCGGCTGCTACGACGGCACCTTCACGGTGTCGTTCGCCGGCTTCGCTCCGGCCGACGACCCGCGCTTCACGATCTACGTCGTGGTCCAGAACCCCGGCAACGGCGGTGGCGGTGGCTCGGTCGCCGGCCCGGCGTTCGCGAAGATCATGAGCTACGCCCTGCGGCGCTACGCCGTCCCGCCGACCGGCACGCAGCCCTCCCGACTGCCGGTCGAGTGGTGACTCGATAGCCTCGACCGGTGAGTGACGACCCCATCGCGGCCACCCGGCCGCGACACCCGGTGCGGACGCCGCTCCCGACCCTCGTGGACTGGCTGACGACCGCCGAACCGGGCAGCTCGCTGCGCGGCGACGCCGGCGGTGTGGAGCTGAGCGGCGTGTCCCTCAGCTCGCAGCGGATCCGGCCCGGGGACCTGTACGCCGCCCTGCCCGGCACCCGCGCGCACGGCATCGACTTCGCGCCCGCGGCGGTCGAGGCGGGCGCCGTCGCGATCCTGACCGACCCGGCCGGGGCGGACCTCGCCGAGGCCGCGCGCATCGCCGTGCCCCTGCTCGTCGTGGACCGCCCGCGCAGCGTCCTGGGCCGGCTCGCCGCGAGGGTGTACGGCGAGCCCGCGGCGTCGATGCGGATGATCGGCGTGACCGGCACCCAGGGCAAGACGACCAGCACCCGGCTGCTCGAGAGCGGCCTCGAGCAGGCCGGCGTCCGGGCCGCGGTGATCGGCACCGTGGGCACCCGCGTCGCCGGCGACGACCTGAAGACGACGCTGACGACGCCCGAGGCGCCCGACCTGCACGGCCTCTTCGCGATGATGCGCGAGCGTGACGTGGAGGTCTGCGCGATGGAGGTCTCCAGCCACGCGCTGGTGATGGGTCGGGTCGACGGCGTCGTCTTCGACGTCGCGGTCTTCCTCAACCTCGGCCGCGACCACCTCGACTTCCACCGCGACCTGGACGACTACTTCGACGCGAAGGCCTCGCTGTTCACGCCCGAGCGGGCCCGGCTCGGGCTGGTCAACATCGACGACGAGCACGGCCGGCTCCTGCTGGAGCGTGCGACCGTCCCGCTGCGCACCTTCTCGACCGAGGGCGCCGACGCCGACTGGCGGGCCTCCGACATCGAGCTG
This sequence comes from Nocardioides sp., assembly GCA_025965275.1. GTDB lineage: Bacteria > Actinomycetota > Actinomycetes > Propionibacteriales > Nocardioidaceae > Nocardioides. The sequence continues at coordinate 4,448 of JAOPXG010000024.1, read as the reverse complement.
AGTGCCGAGGGCTCGGCGTTCGTCGTCACCACCCCGACCGGCGACCGGATCTCCGCGGGCTGCCCGCTGCCCGGCGACTTCAACGTGTCCAACGCCCTCGCCGCGATCGCGGCCGCGGGAGAGGCCGGGCTAGACCCGGCCCTGGTGGCGGCCGGCATCGCCGACGGCGGGGGAGTCCCCGGCCGGCTGGAGCGGGTCGTCGCCGGTCAGGACTTCGTGGTCGTCGTCGACTACGCCCACAAGCCCGACGCGGTCGCGGCGGCGATCCGCACCCTCCGCCCGCTCACGGAGGGCCACGTCATCGTGGTGCTGGGTGCGGGCGGCGACCGCGATCCCGGCAAGCGCCCGATCATGGCCGAGATCGCCGCGCGGCTGGCCGACGTCCTCATCGTCACCGACGACAACCCGCGCACGGAGGACCCCGCCGCGATCCGTGCGGCCATGCTCGCCGGCATCACCGGACCCGGTGCCGAGGTGCTCGAGATCGGCGACCGTCGGGCCGCGATCCGCGAAGCCGTCAGTCGCGCCCGGCCGGGCGACATCGTGCTGGTCGCCGGCAAGGGGCACGAGACCGGTCAGGAGATCGCCGGCGTCGTGCACCCCTTCGACGACCGTCAGGTCGTCCGGGAGGCGTTCGCATGATCCCCATGACCCTGGCCGAGATCGCCACCGTGGTCGGCGGCACCGTCGACGGGCCGGCCGACCTCGTCGTCGACGGGGCCCCCTACGTCGACAGCCGCGAGCCCGTCCGCGGCGGGCTCTTCGTCGCCGTCGTCGGGGAGCGGGTCGACGGCCACGACTACGTGGCCGGGGCGCACGCCGTGCTCGGCTCCCGCGCCACCGGCGTCCCGACGGTCCTCGTCGACGACCCGGTCGTCGCGCTGGGCCGCCTCGCCCGCCACGTGCTGGGCCGGATCGACACCACCGTGCTGGCGCTGACCGGCTCGCAGGGCAAGACCGGCACCAAGGACTACCTCGCGCAGGTGCTCGCGACCGCGGGACCCACGGTCGCGACCGCCGGCAACAACAACAACGAGATCGGCGTCCCACTCACCGTGCTGCGCGCCGACGAGACGACCGACTACCTGGTGGTCGAGATGGGCGCCCGCGGCATCGGCCACATCGCCTACCTCTGCGAGATCGCGCCGCCCCGGGTCGCGACCGTCCTCAACGTCGGCACCGCCCACGTCGGCGAGTTCGGCAGCCGCGAGGCGATCGCGGTCGCCAAGGGCGAGATCGTCGAGTCGCTGCCCGCGGACGGGACGGCGGTCCTCAACGCCGACGACGACCTCACGGCGCCGATGTCCGCACGCACCGCCGCCCGCACCCTCACGTTCGGCACCTCCGGTGACGTCGCGTGGCGCGGCGTCGAGCTCGACGACCTCGGCCGGCCCGCCTTCGAGATCGGGTACGACGGCGGCTGGCACCCGGTGCGACTGCGCGAGAGCGGCGCCCACCAGGTGCTCAACGCCGCGGCGGCGGCCGCGATGGCCCTGGCCGCCGGCCTGCCGATCGAGGACATCGCCACCGCGCTGTCGGCGGCGACCTCGGCGTCGCCGATGCGGATGGCGCTGCACGAGCGCGCCGACGGCCTGATCGTGATCAACGACTCCTACAACGCCAACCCCGCGTCGATGACCGCGGCGATCGAGGCGCTGGTCGCGATCGGCGGCCGGCGCGGGCGCCGTACCGTCGCCGTCCTCGGCGAGATGCGCGAGCTCGGCGACGGGTCCCACGCCGCGCACGTCCAGGTCGGGGGCGTGGCGGCCGAGGCGGGCGTCGACGTGCTCGTCGTCGTCGGCGAGCCCGCGGCCGGGATCGCCGAGGGTGCCCGCGCCGTCGACGGCTGGAGCGGTGAGGCGATCGTCACGGCGGGGCGCGACGAGGCACTGCTCTGGGTGCGCGAGAATGTCGCGGCGGCAGACGTCGTCCTGGTCAAGGCGTCCAACGGCGTCGCGCTGTGGACGGTCGCCGACGCACTGCTGGATCACGGGCCGGAGGGACAGGTGGAGGGAGAGGTGGGCGCGCCATGAGAGCCATCCTGTTCGGCGGTGGCCTGGCCCTGCTCATCTCGCTGCTCGGCACCCGGGTCGCGATCAACCTGTTCACCCAGTGGGGCTACGGGCAGGAGATCCGCGACGACGGACCGACCAGCCACCACACGAAGCGCGGCACACCCACGATGGGTGGCGTGGTCATCATCCTGGCCACGGTCATCGGCTACTTCGCGGCGAACGTCATCACCCAGAGCCGTCCGTCCGCCTCGGCCCTGCTGCTGCTCTTCCTCTTCGTCGGCATGGGGGCCGTGGGCTTCCTCGACGACTACATCAAGATCTCCAAGCAGCGCAGCCTCGGCCTACGCAGCAAGGCGAAGATGATCGGCCAGACCGTCATCGCCCTCGTGTTCGGCGCGCTCGCGCTCTCCCCGTGGCTCGAGGACGCCAACGGCCGCACGCCGGCCTCGGAGAAGATCTCGTTCCTGCGCGAGATCGACTGGCTCGCGCTGCCCATGGTGCTCGCGGTGATCCTGATCTGGCTGATCATCACCGCGACCAGCAACGCGGTGAACCTCACCGACGGGCTCGACGGCCTCGCCACCGGCGCATGTGTGATGGTCTTCGGTGCCTACATGCTGGTCAACATCTGGCAGAGCAACCAGTTCTGCCAGGACAACCCCGGACCCCTCTGCTACAACGTGCGCGACCCGCTCGACCTCGCCGTCGTGGCGGCCGCGATCACCGGCGCGTGCTTCGGCTTCCTGTGGTGGAACGCCTCCCCGGCCGCCATCTTCATGGGCGACACCGGCTCGCTCTCGCTGGGCGCCGCCCTCGCCGGCTTCGCGATCCTGACCCGCACCGAGCTGCTGCTGATCATCCTCGGCGGGCTCTTCCTGGTGGAGACCCTGTCGGTGATGCTGCAGGTCGGCTACTTCAAGGTCACCAGGGGCAAGCGGATCTTCCGGATGGCGCCGCTGCACCACCACTTCGAGATGCTCGGCTGGGAGCAGGTCACCGTGGTCATCCGGTTCTGGATCATCACCGGCCTCTGCGTGGCCGCGGGCCTGGGCGTCTTCTACGCCGAGTGGGTGGCAAGACTATGACCACCCCACGAAATCGCTCGCTGCGCTCCCGATTCCGCGGGGACCCCGGTTGTCTCGCATGAATGTTGACTCATTGGGTCGGCACGACTCCTGGGAGGGCGTGCGGGCCGTCGTGGCCGGCTTCGGGGTCTCCGGCTTCGCCGCCGCCGACAACCTCAACCACCTGGGCGCCCAGGTGACCGTGCTCGACGAGTCCGAGGCCGGCGACCGCCCCGAGAAGGCGGAGCTGCTCGAGGTGCTCGGGGCCGACGTACGCCTCGGCGCCGGCACGACCCTGACCCTGCCCGACGACGTCGACCTGGTCGTCACGTCGCCGGGCTGGAAGCCCACGGCCCCGCTGCTCGCCCAGGCACGCGAGCGCGGTATCCCGATCTGGGGCGAGGTCGAGCTCGCCTGGCGGCTCCGCGACCCGAACCACCACACCCCGTGGCTCTGCGTCACCGGCACCAACGGCAAGACCACCACCGTCCAGATGCTCGACGCGATCCTCCGGGCCGCCGGGCTGCGCAGCATCGCGGTCGGCAACGTCGGTCTGCCGATCGTGGAGGCGGTGATGGACCCCGACCCGTACGACGTGTTCGCGGTCGAGCTCTCCAGCTTCCAGCTGCACTACACCGACTCGATGAGCGCCGAGGCCGCCGCCGTGCTCAACATCGCGGAGGACCACCTCGACTGGTACACCGGCCCGACCGGGATGGCCGACTACGCCGCCGACAAGGGCAAGGTCTACGAGCGCGTCCAGAAGGCCTGCGTCTACAACGTCGCCGACCCCGAGACCGAGCGGCTGGTGCGCGAGGCCGACGTCGTCGAGGGTGCCCGCGCGGTCGGCTTCACCCTCGGCATGCCGGGCGTCGGGATGCTCGGCGTCGTGGAGGACATCCTCGCCGACCGGGCGTTCATCGAGGAGCGCGAGACGAGCGCCGCCGAGCTGTGCACGCTGTCCGACCTGGCCAGCCAGGCGCCCCACAACGTGGCGAACGCCCTGGCCGCCGCCGCGTTGGCGCGGGCCCACGGCGTCCCGCAGGCCGCGGTCCGCGACGGGCTGCGGTCGTTCCGTCCCGACGGCCACCGGATCGCGGTGGTGGGGGAGCGCGACGGGGTCACCTGGGTCGACGACTCCAAGGCCACCAACCCGCACGCCGCGCAGTCCTCGCTGCGCGCCTACGAGTCCGTCGTGTGGGTCGCGGGCGGTCTGGCCAAGGGCGCCCGCTTCGACGACCTCGTGCGGGCGGCGCGCGACCGGCTCCGGGGCGTGGTCCTGATCGGCCGCGACCGCCAGGTCATCGCCGAGGCGCTTTCGCGACACGCACCCGATGTGCGGGTGATCGCCGTGGACGGCGGCGAGACT
>JAOPXG010000091.1 GCA_025965275.1 Nocardioides sp. | reverse complement strand
TGCTCGCGCAGATGGTCGGCGCCGGCGCGCTCGTGGCGCTGCTGCTCGACGTCAACAGCGACACCGCGAAGAACATCACGATCTTCGCGGTCGGCGCGCTGATGATCTTCTACGTCACGGTCGGCGGGATGAAGGGCACGACCTGGGTGCAGATCGTCAAGGCCGTGCTGCTGATGGCCGGCTCCGCGCTGATCGTCGTCCTCGTCCTCGCGAAGTTCGGCTTCAACCTCTCCGACCTGCTCGGCACCGCCGCGTCCAACAGCGGCAAGGGCCAGGCGTTCCTCGAGCCGGGGCTGAAGTACGGCGTCACCGAGACCAGCAAGATCGACTTCCTGTCGCTCGGCCTCGCGCTGGTGCTCGGCACGGCGGGCCTGCCGCACATCCTGATCCGCTTCTACACGGTGCCGACCTCGCGGGACGCCCGGAAGTCGGTGCTCTGGGCGATCGGCCTGATCGGCGTCTTCTACCTGTTCACGCTGGTGCTCGGCTTCGGTGCCGCGGCCCTGCTGAACAAGGGCGACTACGCCAAGGTCGTGGCCTCCGGCGGCAACCTCGCCTCACCCCTGCTGGCACAAGCCGTCGGTGGCGGGGACGGGTCGACCGGAGGAGCCGTCCTGCTGGCCCTGATCTCCGCCGTCGCCTTCGCCACCATCCTCGCGGTGGTCGCCGGCCTCACCCTGACCTCGTCGGTCAGCGTCGCGCACGACATCTACAACGGCGTCATCCGCCGTGGGCAGGCATCCGAGCGCGAGGAGATGAAGGTCGCCCGGTGGGCAGCCCTCGCCATCGGCCTGGTGGCCATCCTGCTCGCGATCCCGGCGCAGCGGCTGAACGTCGCGTTCCTGGTGGCCCTGGCCTTCGCGGTCGCCGCGTCGGCCAACCTGCCGGCGATCGTCTACAACATGTTCTGGAAGGGCTTCAACACCCGAGGCGCCGTCTGGAGCATCTACGGCGGCCTGATCTCGTCGGTGGGCCTGGTGGTCTTCTCGCCGATCATGTCCGGCAAGGGCATCGACCCGGTCTCCGGCAAGAACCTGTCGCTGCTGCCGACCAGCATCGACATCTCGTGGTTCCCGCTGGAGAACCCCGGCATCGTCTCGATCCCGCTCGGCTTCTTCCTCGGCTGGCTCGGATCGGTGACCTCCCAGGAACCGGAGGCCGAGGAGCGTTACACCGAGCTCGAGGTGCGCGCCCTCAGCGGCGCCGGCTCGGAGAAGGCCGTGATCCATTAGCGAATGACCCAGGTACGGCGTGCCGGGCGACCACCACGGGGTGGCCGCCCGGTGCGTCTTCAAGCCTCCGTGGCTACTGTGGCGAGAGCCACTTCACCGTGTCGAACCAGGAGAGATCGTGACCGAAGAGACCCTGTCGAACCTCCTCAAGGAGGACCGCCGCTTCGAGCCGCCCGCCGAGATCGCCGAGCACGCGAACCTCAAGGCAGAGGCCTACGACCGGGCCGCGACCGACCGCGAGGCCTTCTGGGCCGAGCAGGCCGAGCGGCTCGACTGGGACCAGAAGTGGGACCGGGTGCTCGACTGGGACGACCCGCCGTTCGCCAAGTGGTTCGTCGGCGGCCGGCTGAACGCGTCGTACAACTGCGTGGACCGGCACGTCGCGGCCGGCCGGGGCGACAAGGTCGCGCTGCACTGGGTCGGTGAGCCCGAGGACGACACCCGGGACATCACGTACGCCCAGCTGAAGGACGAGGTCAGCAAGGCGGCGAACGCGCTGACCGAGCTCGGCGTGCAGACCGGCGACCGAGTGGCGATCTACCTGCCGATGATCCCCGAGGCCGTGGTGGCGATGCTGGCCTGCGCCCGGATCGGCGCCCCCCACACGGTGGTCTTCGGCGGCTTCTCGGCCGATGCGCTCGCCTCGCGGCTCGACGACTGCCAGGCCAAGGTCGTGATCACCTCCGACGGCGGCTACCGCCGGGGGGCCGCGTCCGCGCTCAAGCCCGCGGTCGACGAGGCCCGCACGAAGACCGACGTCGTGGAGAAGGTGCTCGTCGTCCGGCGCACCGGCCAGGACGTCGACTGGGACGACGAGGTCGACGTCTGGTGGCACGACGCGGTCGACAACGCGTCGAGCGAGCACACGTGCGAGTTCTTCGACTCCGAGCACCCGCTCTACGTGATGTACACCTCCGGCACGACCGGCAAGCCCAAGGGCATCCTGCACACGACGGGCGGCTACCTGGTCGGCACGTCCTACACGCACTGGGCGGTCTTCGACCTCAAGGCCGACACCGACGTCTACTGGTGCTCGGCCGACATCGGCTGGGTGACCGGCCACTCCTACCTGGTCTACGGCCCGCTCGCGAACGGCGCGACCCAGGTCATGTACGAGGGTGTCCCGGACAGCCCCGAGCGCGGCCGCTGGTGGAAGATCATCGAGGACTACAAGGTCACGATCTTCTACACCGCGCCCACCGCGATCCGCTCGTTCATGAAGCAGGGCCGCGAGATCCCGGACCGCTTCGACATGTCGTCGCTGCGGATCCTCGGCTCGGTCGGTGAGCCGATCAACCCCGAGGCCTACGTCTGGTACCGCCACGTCATCGGCGGCGACCGCACGCCCGTCGTCGACACCTGGTGGCAGACCGAGACCGGCATGATCATGATCAGCCCGCTCCCGGGCGTCACGCACGGCAAGCCCGGGTCGGCGATGATCCCGATCCCGGGCGTCGCGGCCGACGTCGTCACCGAGGAGGGCGGGTCCGTGCCGAACGGCTCGGGCGGCTACCTCGTGCTCACCGAACCGTGGCCCGCCATGCTGCGCACCATCTGGGGCGACGACGACCGGTTCCGGGACACCTACTGGTCCCGGTACGCCGATCAGGGGTTCTACTTCGCCGGCGACGGCGCCAAGAAGGACAGCGACGGCGACCTGTGGATCCTCGGCCGGGTCGACGACGTCATGAACGTCTCGGGACACCGGCTGTCCACCACCGAGATCGAGTCCGCGCTGGTGTCGCACCCCAAGGTCGCCGAGGCCGCGGTCGTCGGGGCCCAGGACGAGGACACCGGCCAGGCGGTCTGTGCGTTCGTGATCCTGCGCGACGAAGCCGGCGACGGTGGCGAGGACATCGTCGAGGAGCTGCGCAACCACGTGCGCAAGGAGATCGGCGCGATCGCCAAGCCGCGCCAGATCATGATCGTCCCCGAGCTCCCCAAGACCCGCTCCGGCAAGATCATGCGCCGCCTGCTCCGCGACGTCGCCGAGCACCGCGAGGTCGGCGACGTGACCACGCTCGCCGACTCCACGGTGATGGACCTGATCAAGGGCAAGGAGGACTCCTCCGGCTCCGAGGAGTAGCCGGGTCACTAGGCTGGCCCCAGGTGCGCCGGGAAGTCTGGTCGGCATGATGTCGCCGACCCCTCGAGGACCCCATGACCACCTCTCCCCCGCCCGGCCGTCCGCGGTCACGGCTCTTCTCGCGCGGGACCTGGCCGGAGACATCGCGGGTCGGGGACATCCTGCGCGCGGAGACGACCGGCGGCCTGCTGCTCATCGCCGGCGCGCTGGTCGCGATCGTCTGGGCCAACACGCCGTGGTCCGACGCGTACGAGTCGCTGGTCGATCTGCGGGTCGGCCCGCAGGCCCTGCACCTCGACCTGTCCCTCGGCAGCTGGGCCGCCGACGGGCTGCTCGCGATCTTCTTCTTCGTCGCCGGGCTCGAGCTCAAGCAGGAGTTCGTCGCCGGTGACCTGCGCGACCCCCGTCGCGCCGCGCTCCCGGTCGTCGCCGCGGTCGGCGGGATGGCTGCGCCGGCCCTGATCTACGTCGCCTGGAACCTCGCTGCCGACGGCGACCTCGCCGGCTGGGCGATCCCCACGGCGACCGACATCGCGTTCGCCGTGGCGATCCTGGCGGTGATCAGCACCCACCTGCCCACCGGCCTGCGCACGTTCCTGCTCACCCTGGCGGTGGTCGACGACCTGCTCGCCATCACGATCATCGCGATCTTCTACACCGACAACCTCGACCTGCCGTTCCTGGCGCTGGCGGCGCTCCCGATCGCCGTGTTCGCGGTGCTCGTCCAGCGTCGGATCCGGTCCCCGTGGCTGCTCATCCCGCTCGTGCTCGCCGCCTGGGCGCTCGTCCACGAGTCCGGGGTGCACGCCACGGTGGCGGGCGTGCTGCTCGCGTTCACGGTGCCGGTACGACGGGCCGACGGCGCGGCCGGCACCGGGTACGCCGGGCACCTCGAGCACCTGCTCCGGCCGGTCTCCGCGGGATTCGCCGTACCCGTCTTCGCGTTCTTCGCCGCCGGCGTGACCGTCGGGGGCCTCGACGGGCTCGCGGACGCGCTCACCGACCCGGTCGCCCTCGGCATCGTCTGCGGCCTGGTCCTCGGCAAGACGGTCGGGATCGCCGGCTCCACCTGGCTGCTCGCCACCTTCACCCGAGCCGACCTCGACGACGACCTGACCTGGGTCGACGTGGTCGGCATGGCGATGCTCGCGGGCGTCGGGTTCACGGTGTCGCTCCTGATCGGCGAGCTGGCGTTCGGCCCCGGGAGCGCCCGGGACGACCACGTGAAGGTCGGCGTGCTGGTGGGCTCGCTGGTCGCGACCCTGCTCGCCACGGTCGTCCTGCGCGGCCGCAACCGTGTCTATCGCCGGATCTGCGAGGTCGAGGAGCGTGACGCGGACGCGGACGGGGTACCCGACGTCTACCAGCGGGGCGACAGCGCCGGCTGACACTTCTGTAGGGTCGGCACCGAGCACCACCCACCACCAGAGAGAGAACGAGACGCATGGCAACCGAACCGGTCCGCGACACCGATCCCACCATCGGCCGTCTGGTCCACGACGCCAGCCGTGACATCTCGACGCTGATCCAGAAGGAGATCCAGCTCGCCAAGTCCGAGCTGAAGGTCAGCGTCACGGCGGGCGGCATCGGCGTCGGGCTCTTCGCCGCCGCCGGGTTCCTCGTCGTGCTCGCGGTGATCATGCTGTCGGTCGCGATCGCCTACTTCATCAACTGGAACGGCGACGGCCTCGCCCTGCACTGGGCGTTCCTCATCGTCTTCGGCTTCTACCTCCTCCTGGCGGGCCTGCTGGTCTTCGTCGGCATCCGCAAGGTCAAGCAGGTGCGCGCGCCGGAGCGAGCGATCGAGCAGGGTCGTGAGATCCCCAAGGCTCTGAAGGGTCAGACGAGCTGAGACGGGCTTGCGCCCGCTTCTCATCTGACGGGGTCTCGACCCGCCGGTCGCCTTGCTCGACCTGCGGAGCGGATAGGCCCGCTCCGCGGACCTATCCGGCGCAGTCGCCCGTCGAGACCTCGCTCGAGCTGCTCCTGCCGGTCGCGGCGCTCGCGGCGACCTGCGACGCGGTCAGCGCGTAGCCGGTGTCGTGGTCGGTGACCGACGCGGCGAAGACCACGCCGACCACGTCGCCGGCCGACGACACGATCGGCCCACCCGAGTTGCCGGGCAGGATCCGTCCGCGCAGGGAGTAGACCTCGCGGATGACGGCCCCGTCGCCGTAGATGTTGGGGGAGCGCAGCCGCTGCTCGGCCCGGATCCGCCCGGGCTCGACGTGGTAGGGACCGTCCTGGGGATAGCCGAGGATCGCGACGCCGTCCTGCGCCTCGGCCGTCCGGTCGAGCTCGAGGATCGGGGCGTCGCCGCTGTCGAGGGCGAGCACCGCGATGTCGATGTCGGGGTTGTAGTAGACGACCTCGGCGGGGACGGAGTTGTCGCCGGACAGCACCTCGGGGTCCGCGACCCCGGCGACCACGTGGGCGTTGGTCATCAGCCGGTTGGGGGCGAAGAGGAACCCGGAGCCCTCGACCCCCCGACCGCAGCTGTTGGTGCCGCGGACCTTCAGGACGCTGTCGGCGGCCCGCTCGACGTCGGGATCGGTCAGCAGCCGCTTGGGGCCGGGGCCGACCTCGACGATGCGCTCGGGCGCGAACGGCTCGAGGTAGCGGGGGAAGAAGCTGGTGCCGACGACGTCGTTGAACGCCTTCAGGGCGCTGCCCGCCGACTGCGGGAGCACCTCGTCGACGTGGGCCAGGACCGTCGAGCTGCGCACCAGCGGGGTGACCCCACCGATCCGGCTGCCGGAGATCGCCACCCCCAGGGCCCACGCGACCAGGAGCACCGCGAACGCGCTGAGGACGGCTCCCCCGACGGCGTCGATCGCGCGCACCGGCTGCCAGGTGATCTTGTCGCGGAGCCGGGCACCGGCGAACTGGAAGACCGCCTGGCCCAGCGACGCGGCGAGGATCACGATGAAGAGCGCGCCGAGCGAGACCATGAGCGAGGGGTTGGCGTCACCCAGCGCGACCGGCGCCAGCCACACCCCGAACAGACCGCCGAGCAGCAGCCCTCCGGTCGCGAAGGCACCGGTGATGAAGCCCTGCCAGTAGCCCGAGAGGGCATACGCCAGCACGAGCACGACGAGCAGCCAGTCGAGCAGGTTCACCGGCGCTCCTCAGCGGTCTTCGATGTCGAGCAGGTCGGTCCGCGACTCGGACCGTCGGGGGTCAGCCTGCAGCATGTACGACGGAAGATCGCGCACGCGTGACTGATCCCACGGGCGCGTCCAGCCGAGGAAGTCGAAGAGCCGGGCGATGATCCCGCCGGTGAAGCCCCACAGGATGACGTCCTTGTCGGGCCCGATCAGGAAGGCCGGGCTCTCGTAGCCGATCCGCGGGTGCCGGACCTGGATCCGGTGCTCGGGGTCGAGCAGCTCGGCGATCGGCGCGTGGTGGATGGCGTGCACCTCGGCCTCGCTGACCACGGAGACCTCGCCGGGCTCGCGCCACCAGCCGAGGATCGGCGTCACCGCGAAGTTGCTCGGCGGCAGCCACAGCTCCGGCAGCCGCCCGAAGACCTCGACGGAGGCGGGGTCGAGCCCGACCTCCTCGTGCGCCTCGCGGAGCGCGGCCTCGACCGCGGTCTCGCCGGGGTCGACGGAGCCGCCGGGGAACGAGACCTGACCCGGGTGGGACCGCATGTCGTGGGCGCGCTCGGTCAGGAGCAGCTCGCCGCCGTCCGGGCCGTCGCCGAACAGCATCAGGACGGCGCCCTCCCGGGCGTCACCGCCCGGGGGCGGCGTGAAGCGGGTCAGCTGGTCGGCCGAGATCGCCTCGGCTCCCTCCTTGACCGGCACCAGCCAGTCGGGGATCACAGGTCGGTCCCGAGGTGGTCGTTGGCCAGCTCGACCATCTCGTCGAGGGAGTCGACGCCGCCGGACGCGAGCTGGACCGTGCCGTCGGCGGCGACGAACGCGAAGAGCGGGAGGCCGATGAGGTTCGGGAACGGCGCCGCGCCCTGGAGGTCGGACTGCGGGTCGGCCAGCAGCGGGTAGGTGACCCCGGACCGCTTCACGAGCTGCATCGCGGGCTCGGTCTGCACGTCGGTGTAGTCGACGCCGAGCACACCGACCCGGTCGCCGTACCTCTCGTGGAACTGCTGGAGGACCGGCATCTCCTTGCGGCACGGGCCGCAGGTGGCGGCGAACAGGTTGATCACGAGCGGACCGCGCAGCGACGACAGGTCGACGCTGGGGCCGCCACCGAAGCAGGGCAGCGTGACCGCGGGCAGTCCGCCGTCCACCGGGGCCGCGTCGCCCGGCGCACAGTCGGCGACTCCGGCGTCCTTCTTCATCGCCGCGAGCCGGGGGGTGTCGACGTCGATCTTCGCCTCGCCCGGGAGCGTGTCGTCGGAGGTGCACCCGCTCAGCACCAGGACGGCCGCGACGAGCGCGGCCGGGAGCACTCGCCTCATGCGCGGCCCTCGGTCTTCACCAGCTTCGCGGCGACCTCAGGGTCGGTCGGACCCTCGCCGTACGACGGGCAGAGCTTGGCGATCGGGCAGGCCCCGCAGGCGGGGTTGCGCGCGTGGCACCGGCGCCGGCCGTGCCAGATGAGGTGGTGGCTGAGCATGGTCCAGTCGCGCTTCTCGAACAGCGCGCCGACCGCGTGCTCGACCTTGACCGGGTCGGTCTCGTCGGTCCACCGGAAGCGCCGGGCGAGCCGGCCGAAGTGGGTGTCGACGGTGATGCCGGGGATGCCGAAGGCGTTGCCGAGGACGACGTTGGCGGTCTTGCGGCCCACGCCCGGGAGCTTCACCAGGTCGTCGAGGCGGGGCGGGACCTCGCCGCCGTGCTCGTCGACCAGCGCGGCGCTCAGCTTGAGGAGCGACTCGGTCTTGGCCCGGAAGAAGCCGAGCGGACCGATGATCCCCTCCATCGTCGCCCGGTCGGCGGCCGCCATCGCCTTGGCGTCGGGGTAGGCCGCGAACAGGGTGGGTCGGACGGCGTTGACCCGCTTGTCGGTCGTCTGGGCGGACAGCACGGTCACGACGAGGAGCTCGAACGGGTTGTCGAAGTCGAGCTCACAGCGGGCGTCGGGGTAGGTCTCGCCGAGCATCCGGTCGATCTTCCGGGCGCGGCGGACCAGGCCGGTACGGGTCTCGACGGCGGGCACGCGCCCAGCGTACGGCGAGCCGGTGACACCGGCGGAGTCGACTCCCGGGGGGTGGCTCAGCCCCGACATACGGACGGCGGTGGTGCCTGTGACCTTTCCCACTGGTTAGGATCAGCGCGGAACCCGTGCGCTGCGGGGCCATCTCATGAGGAGGATCCGTGGACAACGACGTACTGCGTCAGGCTCCGCTGTTCAGTGCGCTCGACGACGAGGCTGCGACGGCACTGCGCGGCTCGATGGCCGAGTCGAAGCTGCGACGAGGCGACGTGCTGTTCCACGAGGGCGACTCCGGCGACAAGCTCTACGTCGTCCTCGACGGCAAGGTGAAGCTCGGCCGCACCTCCTCCGACGGTCGCGAGAACCTGCTCGCGATCCTCGGGCCCGGCCAGATGTTCGGCGAGCTCTCGCTCTTCGACCCGGGCCCGCGCTCGGCGACCGTCACGGCCGTCACCGACGCGACGTTCGCCTCGCTGTCCCACGAGGACCTGCTGCGCTGGCTCGAGGGCCGCCCGGTCGTCGCCCGTGGCCTGCTCGCTCAGCTCGCCGGCCGCCTGCGCAAGGCCAACGACGTCGTCGCCGACCTGGTGTTCTCCGACGTGCCCGGCCGCGTGGCCAAGGCGCTCCTCGACCTCGCCGACCGCTTCGGTCGGACCGCCGACGACGGCGTGCACGTCCACCACGACCTCACCCAGGAGGAGCTCGCCCAGCTGGTCGGCGCCTCCCGCGAGACCGTCAACAAGGCGCTCGCCGACTTCGCGTCGCGGGGCTGGCTGCGTCTCGAGCCGCGGTCCGTCGTGATCATGGACCCCGAGCGTCTGGGTCGTCGGGCTCGCTGAAATCTGCACTTCCTGGGCAAAGCATCACCCCAGAACTGCAGGGTTGCCCTGAGAAGTCCGGCTCGAGTGATCCCCGAACCAGGGGGCCGCGTCAGCGCTCGGCGAGGTATCTCAGCTGCGCCCGCACCGACAGCTCGGCGGGCACCCACAGCGACTCGTCGACGTCGGCGTAGACGACCTCGACCACCTGTCGCGGCAGGGACTCGTCCTCGGCCGAGTCGGGCGTGAGCACCACGTCCAGCTCGCGGAGCGCAGCCTCGACCTGGGCGAGCCGATCGCGGCGGTGGGACACGTAGAAGTCGAGGACGCCGAGCGCGTCGTCGAGGACCGGCCCGTGCGCCGGCCACAGGGTGCGCACCTCGCCGCCGAGGACGAGCGAGCGCATCCTCTCGATCGAGTCGAAGTAGGGACCGAGCTGGCCGTCGGGGTGGGCGACGACCGTCGTGCCCCGCCCGAGCACCATGTCGCCGGTCAGCAGCGCACCGTCGCCCGGCAGCACCAGGGAGATCGAGTCGGCGGTGTGGCCGGGGGTCGTCACGACGCGGACGGACAGCCCGTCGACGTCCAGCTCCTCCCCGTCGACCAGCGGGTCGCCGTCGACGCAGTACGCCGGGTCGAGCGCGCGTACGGCGCAGCCCTTGCGGGCCGCGAACTCCGCGGCCACCTCGGAGTGGTCGAAGTGGTGGTGGGTGAGCAGCACCAGCCCGACGTCGCCGGACTCCGACGTCAGCGGGTCGAGGTGGCCGTCCTCGACCGGGCCCGGGTCGACCACGATCGACTGCGAGGCGCCGGGTTCGCGCAGGATCCAGGTGTTGGTGCCGTCGAGCGTCATCATCCCGGGGTTCGGCGCGAGCAGGCAGCGCCCGCGCTCGCCGAAGGTCCCGCCCTCCCAGCCGTTCACGCGGGACGCCGCGACGCCACCAGCGGCCGGAGCCGGTCGGGCATGGAGAGGGTCCACTCCTCGCCGAGCGGCTCGACCGAGGGGGTGAACATCTCGACGGACCGCGAGGCGGCGACCACGAGGACCTCGTCCGGCGTCGCGTGGGTGCCGACCTCCATGGAGGTGAGGTACGTCGGGGGCATCAGCGCGAGCTCGCCGGCGTCGGCCTGCTCGGCCGCGACCCGGGCCGGCAGCCAGGTGACCGACGACGACTCCGAGGAGACGTCGCGGGTGCGCTGGCCCTCGGGCAGCGAGGCCACGAAGAACCAGGTGCGGTAGCGCTTCGGCTCGAAGATCGGCGTCAGCCAGGCGTCCCAGACGCCGAGCAGGTCGGTGCGCAGCACCAGCCCGCGGTTGTTGAGGAAGTCGGTCATCGACAGTTCGCGCGACTCCAGAGCGACCCGGTCGGCCTCCCAGTCGTCGGCCGTCGTGTCCGCGACGACGGACGTGTCCGACGTACCGGCCAGCAGGACTCCGGACTCCTCGTACGTCTCGCGCACGGCGGCGCAGACCAGGGCCCGCGCGGTCTCCTCGTCGCAGCCCAGGCGGGCCGCCCACTCCGCGGGGGACGGACCGGCCCAGGCGACGGTCGTGTCGAAGTCGCGCGGGTCGACCCCGCCGCCCGGGAAGACGCACATGCCGCCGGCGAAGTCCATCGAGACCTGGCGGCGCATGTAGTAGACCTCGGGCCCGTCGGCCGACGGGCGCATCAGGATCACCGTGGCCGCGTCGCGCGGCTCGACCGGGGTGCGGGTGCCGTCGTCGTACTCGCGCGCGACCGCGACGAGATGCTCGGGCAGCGGCACCGGCGGGAGCGGGATCCTCACCCGGCCACCCGGACGATCAGCTCCACCTCGACCGGGGAGTCGAGCGGCAGCACGGGTACGCCGACGGCCGAGCGGGCGTGGATGCCCGCGTCGCCGAAGACCTTGCCGAGCAGCTCGGAGGCGCCGTTGGCGACCTGCGGCTGGCCGGTGAAGTCGGGCGTGGAGGCGATGAACGCGACCACCTTCACGACCTGGACGACCTTGTCGAGGTCGCCGACCACGGACTTCACCGCGGCGATCGCGTTGAGCACGCACTGCTGCGCGCACTCGGTCGCCTCCTCCGGGCTGACCTCGCCGCCGACCTTGCCGGTCACCATCAGCTCGCCGCCCCGCATCGGGAGCTGGCCCGACGTGAACACGTGGTCGCCGGACTGCACGGCCGGCACGTAGGCCGCCACCGGCTTGGCCACGTCGGGCACCGACAGCCCGAGCTCGGCGAGCCGGTCCTCGGGGGCGCTCATGCCAGCGGCCGCTTGAAGTAGCCCACGAGGTTCTCCGGGTTCATGCCGGGTGCGACCTGCACCAGCTCCCACCCGTCGGCCCCGAAGTTGTCGAGGATCTGCTTGGCTGCGTGCGTCAGGATCGGCGCGGTCAGGTACTCCCACTTGGTCATGGCTCGCACCCTACTCGGGCCTGATCAGTCGACGAACGCGCAGAACTCGTTGCCCTCCGGGTCGGCCAGGACCGTCCACCGGATCTCGTCGTCCTGCGGGCGGACCACAGCGGCTCCGTGGTCGATGAGCAGACCGAGGTCGGAGACGTCGACGTCCCAGTGGATGCGGTTCTTGACGGTCTTCGGCTCGGCGACCGGCACGAAGACCAGGTAGTCGAACGGCGCACCCGGGATCTCCTCGACGCCCGCCCAGCCGTGCTCCGCGTCGTACTCCCAGCGTCCGCCCAGCACTCCCGCCCACCACTGCGCGAGCAGCGCCGGGTCGGCGCAGTCGACCACCACCTCGTACAGGCGGCGAGCGGGGACCTCGTCGCGCGGGAAGGCGCACAGCTCGCCACCCTCCGGGTCGCGCAGGACCTTCCACCGGAACGTGTCGACGTCGAGCGGCGTCGCGCCGAGGTCGAGCACGTCGTCGACGTCGGCCACGTGGACGTCGAGGTGCACCCGCTGCTTGACGGTCACGGGCTCGGGGACCCGCGCCAGCCACACGGTCGACTGCGGGGTCGGCCCGGTGAGCTGCACCAGGCCCTCGTCACGCTGCTGGAGGTCGAGCCCGAGCACCGCGGCCCAGAAATGCCCGAGCGCCGGTGGGTCGACGGCATCGATGCTGAGGTCCTTGAAACGGGCGATCGGCGTGCTCACCCGCACATCATTGCCCAACCGTGGGACATGTTCGATTGACCTCAACCCAGGTTGAAGTCCTACGGTCAGCCAGTGACGATCACCGCCCCGACTCCGCAGGCGCGCCCACGCCTGCTGTCACCGTTGTACGCCGCGACGACCATCGGCATGTTCGCGCTGGTCGCGTTCACGGCGTTCGAGGCCACGGCGGTCACGACCGTGATGCCGACGGTCGCCGAGAAGCTCGACGGCGTCGGGCTCTACGCTCTCTCCTTCGCCGCACCGCTCGCCAGCGGCGTGGTCGGGATGGTGGCCGCCGGGGCCCGGAGCGACCGGCACGGCCCGGTGGGACCGCTCGCCGTGGCGCTGGTGGTGTTCGCGGTCGGGCTGGTCGTCTGCGGCACGGCACCGTCGATGGAGGTGCTGGTCGCCGGCCGGCTGCTCCAGGGATTAGGCGCCGGCGCGCTGACAGTCTGCCTGTACGTCGTGGTCGGCCTGGTGTTCCCGCCACTCCTGCAGCCGGCCGTGTTCGCGAGCTTCGCGGCCGCGTGGGTGCTGCCGTCGCTCTTCGGGCCCGCCCTCGCGGCGTTCGTGGCGCACGCGCTCGGGTGGCGCTGGGTGTTCCTCGGCGTCGTGGTGCTCGTCGGGGCGGCCACGCTGCTCATCCTGCCGGCGCTGCGCGGCGTGGAGGCACGCGGCGGGCACGACGAGCCCTCCCGCTCGCGACTGGTCTGGGCCGTCATCGGCGCCACCGCCGTCCTGGCCCTCGAGCTCGTGGGATCGCACCGCGGTGCCGTCGGCCTGCTCGCGATCCTGGCGCTGGGGGTCGTCTTCCTCTCACTGCGGCGGATGCTGCCCGCGGGTGCGTTGCTCGCCCGGCGAGGCCTCCCCGCGGTGATCGGCACGCGAGGCCTACTGAGCGCCTCGTTCTTCTGCGCCGAGGCCTACATCGTCTTCGTGCTCCAGGACCACTGGGGCCTCACCCCCGGCACGGCCGGGCTCGCCCTGACCGCCGTCGGCCTCGTGTGGGCGAGCGCCAGCCAGGTGCAGTCCCGGCTCGGCGCGCGGGTCTCCGACGTCGTCGCGATGCGGTGGGGCACCACCCTCGTGCTCGTCGGCACCGCCGTTCTCACGGTCGTCGTGGTCGGCGACGTGTCCCCGGTGCTCGCGGTTGCGGGGTACGTCGTCGCCGGCGCCGGGATGGGCTTCGGCTACCCGCGCACCAGCGTGGCCATGCTCGCCGCGTCCAGCGACGCCGACCGTGGCTTCAACTCGTCGGCCCTCTCCATCTCCGACTCGCTCGGAGGTGCGCTGGCGCTGTCGCTCTCGGGCATCGTCTTCGGTCTGGCAGACCGTGCGGGCGCCGACCCGTTCGTCTCGGTCTTCGTGCTGGCGACCGGCATCGCCGTCCTGGGTGTCGTCACGGCGTTGCGGACCGCACCCCGCTGAGCTTGTCGGGCGCGAGGACCAGGTCGATCCGGGTGATCCGGTCGCCGTCGACGGTGAACGACACGACCGAGTGCAGCCGGTCGTCCACCCGGAAGGCGACGCCGGTCCGGCCGTTGACCTGGACCAGCTCGACCTCCCCGTCACGGCGCGCGATGCCCGCCATGAAGCGGGCCACCTTGTCGGGTCCGAGCACCGGCCGTCGAGCCGCGCTCACGACCCCGCCGCCGTCGCTGGTGAGGACGACCGACGGGTCGAGCATCCGCACCAGGCCCGCCAGGTCTCCCCCGGCCGCGGCGCCGAGGAACGCGCCCACCACCCGGTCGTGGGTGCTCGCGTCGACAGCGATCCGCGGCGTCCCGTCCGCCACGTGCTGCCGGGCCCGGCGGGCGAGCTGGCGCACCGCCCCCGGCGTGCGCCCGACCGCGTCCGCGACGTCGGCGAACGGCATCTCGAAGATGTCGTGCAGCACCCACGCGGTCCGCTCGGCCGGGGTGAGCCGCTCGAGCGCGACCAGCAGCGCGTAGCGCACCGAGTCGTCCAGGCTGACCCGGTCGGCGGCGTCGGGCATCGCACCGACCACGGGTTCCGGAAGCCACGGCCCGACGTACGACTCCCGGCGCACCCGCGCCGAGCGCAGCACGTCCAGAGCCGCCCGGGCCACGGTCACCGTCGCCCACGCGGCCACGTCGCGCACCGGGTCGCGTTCGTCGGCCGACACCAGCCGGAGCCAGCAGTCCGCGACCACGTCCTCGGCCTCGGCGTGGCTGCCGAGGATCGCGTAGGCCACCCGCACCAGCCTCGGCCGCTCCCTGTCGTACGCCGCCGCGAGCTCGTCGGTCACGATCCCTCGAGCCACTGGTCGAACGTGATCCGGCCGCGCGGACCGTCCGAGGCGGGGGTCAGCGCGCCGGTCCGCATCGCCCCGCCCGCGGCGCCCGGCATCCGCACCGGCACCACGCGGCGACCGAGCCCGCGTGCCCGGGACACCCGGCGCGCCAGGTCGACCATCTGCAGCTTCTCGGGTCCCGCCAGGTCCGGCACCCGGCCGGCCGGGCCGGACTCCACGAGATCGACCAGCGCCTCCGCCACCTCACGGGCGGCGACCGGCTGGCTGAGCATCGAGGGCACGAGCGAGAACGGGCCGATCCGGACGAAGCCCAGCGCCTGCTCCGCGAACTCGTGGAACTGGGTGGCGCGCAGCACCGACCACGGCACCGCGCCCTCGGCGAGGGTGCGCTCCTGCAGCCGCTTGCCGGCGTAGTAGCCGGTGTCGACGTCGTCGATGCCGACGATCGAGAGCGCGACGTGATGGCCGACGCCGGCCTCGGACTCACCGGCCAGCAGCGTGCGGGTCACGCCGCCGAAGAACGCCTCGGCCGCCGCCCGCTTCTGGGTCGCGACGCTCGTCGTGTCCACGACCGCATCGACATCGGCGAGCCGGTCGGCGACACCAGCACCCGTGGTGAGGTCGACGCCCTCGGACCGGGCCAGCACGACGACCTCGTGCCCGCGCTCCAGCGCGACCTCGACGACGTGCCGGCCGACGGCTCCGGTGCCGCCGGCCACCGAGATCCTCATCGCGCCACCTCCGTCCGGGCGATCCGTCTGTGCACCAGCATGTGTGTGATGTTCATGCCCTGGGGACGAGACAGCCCTGCCCGGGCGTGACATCACAGGCTAGAGCGGCCCGCCCGGGCGCCAGCCCAGCGCCGGACCGAGGTGCGTGGCCAGGTCGGTGAGGATCTGCACGTAGTCCTCGTGCGCGAAGGAGAACGGCAGCGCGAAGGCGACCTCGTCGATCTCGCGGAAGGCGGCGTGGGCGTGCAGCTGCTCGGCCAGCTGCTCCGAGGTGCCGATCAGGTCGGGCGAGAAGAGCAGCCGGGCCGGGCCCTGCGGCTCCGCGGTGCGCGCCAGCCGGGACTCGACGTACGCCGTGTACTTCGCGCGTTGCGCCGGGGTGGCGGAGTCGGTCGGGATGACCACGAGCCCCTGCGACACCCGGGCCGCGTCGCCGTCGGGGTGGTGCGCCCGGAAGGCTCGCACGTGCCCGAGCTGGATCTCCGCGAAGTCCGTCGGTCCGTCGTCCTCGGCCTTGACCACGCTGCTGGTCAGGAAGTTCAGACCCTGCTCGCCGGCCCACTGCGCCGACCGGGTGCTCGCGCCGCCGTACCAGAGCCGGGACGCGAGCCCCGGCGAGTGCGGCTCGACCCGCTCGGAGAACTCCTCGATCCCGGCCGTCCCTTTGAAGGGCGACGCGGGCTCGCCGCGGACGAACGACAGCAGTCGCTCGATGCGCGCGTAGGAGAAGTCCTCGACCTCGGCGGTGTCGGGGTAGAGCGCCTCCTTCACGTCGTCCCAGCGCATCGGCGGTCCGACGCTCAGCCCCGGGTTGAGCCGGCCGCCGGAGAGGACGTCGACGGTGGCGAGGTCCTCGGCGAGGCGGAGCGGGTTCTCCCAGCCGACCGGGATGACCGCGGTGCCGAGCTCGATCCGGCGGGTGCGCTGGGTCGCGGCCGCGAGCACGGCGACCGGCGACGAGATGCCGTACTGCAGGTGCCGGTGGCGGAGCCAGGCGCTGTCGAAGCCCAGCTGCTCGCCGAGCTCGATGACCGCCAGCGTCGACTCGTGGCCCGGGCCCGGGTCGGCGCCGTCGAAGAGTCCGATCGTCAGGAAACCCAGCCGACGCAGCGGCTGCGAGGAAGTGGGCACGACCCGATTCTGCCGGAGGCATCCTCGGCGTCCGCGTGGGTACGGCGAAGGCCCGACCCCAGGAGGCACCCATGACCGCACCGGTCCCCGAGCAGCCCAGCACCGACAACCCCGGCGTGTCCGACCCCGCCGACCCGGACCCGTTGGTGCCGTCCGGCGACCCGGACCCCGACCCGAGCTGACCCTCAGACGAGCTCGGGCTCGGTCTTCTCGCGGACCTCGTCCTCGGTGACACCGGGCGCGAGCTCGACCAGCGTCAACCCCGCGGGGGTCACGTCGATCACGGCGAGGTCGGTGATGATGCGCTGCACGCAGCCGCGGCCGGTGTAGGGCAGCGAGCACTCCTCGACGATCTTGTACGTCCCGTCCCGGGCGACGTGCTCCATCAGCACGATCACCCGCTTCGCGCCGTTCACGAGATCCATCGCCCCGCCCATGCCCTTGACCATCTTGCCGGGGATCATCCAGTTCGCGATGTCACCGGCCCTCGAGACCTGCATGGCGCCCAGGATCGCGGCGTCGATCTTGCCGCCGCGGATCATCCCGAACGACGTCGCGGAGTCGAAGAACGACGCGCCCTTGCGCACCGTCACCGTCTCCTTGCCGGCGTTGATGAGGTCGGGGTCCTCCTCACCCTCGTACGGGTACGCCCCGACGCCGAGGATGCCGTTCTCGGACTGCAGCACCAGCTCCACGTCGTCGGCGACGTAGTTGGGCACCAGCGTGGGCAGGCCGATGCCGAGGTTGACGTAGGGGCCGTCGGTCAGCTCGGAGGCCGCCCGGGCCGCCATCTCCTCACGCGTCCAGCTCATCTCAGGCCTCTCTCACGGTGCGCTTCTCGATCTGCTTGTCG
>JAOPXG010000388.1 GCA_025965275.1 Nocardioides sp. | reverse complement strand
ACCCGGGCCGTGGTGGTCTGGATTCGCCACACCCGCCGGCCTCCGCGGCGGTACCCACGACGGGAACCGCGCCGGGGGGCGCAGTGGGGGAGTCGTTTCAATGAGTTCAGGTCGTCCTGTCGCGCGCTTGCTCGCGCCGGTCATCCTCCGTATCGGCGTGATGGCCGCGCTGATGGCGTTGATCGCCGTCACCGGCGTCGTGCTGTCGACGACAGCCGTCAACTACCTGACCGACGACCTGCAGCCGGCCGCGGCCGCCAACCAGAACATCTACCAGGACCTGACCGACATGTCCGCCGCCGTTGAGGCGTGGTCGAGCAGCGGTCAGCAGGCCGCGGTCGACGACTACCGCCAAGCACTTCTGCGGCTGCCGGCCCACGAGCAGGAGGTCCGCCAGTTCGCCGCCGGTGACGACGAGCTCGAGATCCTGGTGACCCGCCAGGAGCGAACTGCCGAGGCCTGGATCGAGAAGTACGCCGGGCCGCGCATCGAGTCCACGGGTGGCCAGAGCGCCAGCCCGCAGGACGTGCGCGCGGGGATGCAGGAGTTCGACTCGATCCGCAGCTCCCACCAGGCGACCAGCCAGGCGTTCGACAGCCGGGTCCGACAGGCCAGCACCGACGCGTCGTTCCGGCTCAAGGGCACGATCCTCGCGGTCGTGCTGCTGGCAATCGCCGCCTGGTACGTCGTGTCGCGGGCCCGCCGGCGGCTGATGACCGAGCTGTCCGAGCCGCTCCTGTCGCTCGAGAAGGTCGTCCACCGGATGGCCAAGAACGACTACGAGGTGCGGGCGGAGCTGAAGGGCCCCAAGGAGGTCCGGGCGGTCGCGACGGCGCTCAACGAGTTCGCCGACGCCCAGGGCCGCGCCCGCGCCGTCGAAGGCCGGATCACCACCGAGCTGCGCACCCTCGACACCGCGAAGGACGACTTCGTGTCCAACGTCTCCCACGAGCTGCGCACCCCGCTGACGACCATCAGCGGGTACCTCGAGATGGTGGCCGAGGAGTTCGAGGACGCGATGCAGCCCCGCCACGAGCGGATGCTCGAGGCCACCCGCCGCAACGTGGCCCGGCTCAAGCAGCTCATCGACGACCTGCTGGCACTGTCCAAGGCCGAGAGCCGCACCACCGACATGGACACCATCGACCTGGCCCTGCTGGTGCGCGAGGTCGTGACCGACATCCGCATCACGGCGGCTCGGCGCGGCATCCACGTCGAGGTCACGGCGCCCGTGGAGGTCGTGCCCGTGCAGGCCGACCGGGCGATGCTGCACCGTGCCTTCCTCAACGTGCTGACCAACGCGGTGAAGTTCAGCCACGACGGCGGCGACGTCGCCGTCGACATCACCACGTCGGGACGCATCGTCGAGGTCGCGATCGTCGACCACGGGATCGGCATCCCGGCGGCGGAGATCGACCGGCTCGGCACCCGCTTCTTCCGGGCCTCCAACGCCGTCACCAACGAGATCGCCGGCACCGGCCTCGGCCTGCGGATCATGCAGACGATCGTCGACAAGCACGCCGGCGACGTGATCATCGAGTCCAGCGAGGGCGTCGGCACGACGGTCGCCGTACGGCTCCGGGTGCACACCGACGGTCCGCCGCCGGTGTCGCTGGAGGCTCTGCTGAGCGAGGAGCCGCCGGCGGTCGCCGAGATCGAGGCCCAGGTCGAGAAGGAGGCCGCCGAAGCCACCGAGGAGGCCACCGGCGAGACCGCGGACCAGCCCGACGAGACCGGCGCCGAGCCTGCGCCGGACCCCGGTCTCCCGCGGATCGTCCCGGCGTTCCCGCGCCGCCCGTCGACCTCCGTCAAGTAGCGCGGAGGCCGGGAATGCCGCGGATTACCGCAGCGTTCTCACCCATGACACAATCGTGTGCTGGCTCCGGTTCACGCTTTCTCGTAGGGAGAGGCGACCCGGCGGCCGATGAGAGGACACCATGAAGAAGGACATCCACCCCGAGTACGTCGACACCCAGGTGACCTGCACCTGCGGCGCGTCGTTCGTCACCCGCAGCACCGTGACGTCCGGCAGCATCAAGTCCGACGTCTGCTCGCAGTGCCACCCGTTCTACACCGGCAAGCAGAAGATCCTCGACACCGGCGGCCGCGTGGCCCGCTTCGAGGCCCGCTACGCCAAGAAGGACGCTTCCGCGCAGAAGTAGCTTCGATCGAGCGCCGGTCCCCGCCACGTGCGGGGACCGGCGCTCGTTCTATGTCACGGCCCCCGGCCGCGCACGCGTGCGCGGCCAGGACCAGGCCGGGAGGTCGTCTCGGAACCAAGAACCGTCCAGCGAGGAGAGCACATGTTCGAGGCCGTCGAGAGCATGCTCGCCGAGCACGCCGCGCTCGAGCAGCAGCTCGGCGCACCCGAGACCCACGCCGACGCCCGGCTCGCGAAGCAGCTCAACCAGCGCTACGCCGTGCTGTCGTCGATCATCGGCGCCTGGCGCGACCTCCAGGCGCTCGAGGACGACCTCGGAGCGGCCCGCGAGCTCGCCGACGAGGACGCCGCGTTCGCCGACGAGGTCGAGTCGCTCGTGGCTCGCCAGCACGAGGCCGAGGAGCGGCTCCGGCGGCTGCTGGTGCCACGCGACCCGGCCGACGAGAAGGACGCGATCCTCGAGGCGAAGTCGGGGGAGGGCGGCGAGGAGTCGGCGCTGTTCGCCGGCGACCTGCTGCGCATGTACACCCGGTACGCCGAGGCGCGCGGCTGGAAGGTCGAGATCCTCGACGCCGCCGAGTCCGACCTGGGCGGCTACAAGTCCGTGACGGTCGCCGTGAAGGCCAAGGGCACGCCCGAGCCGGGCGAGGCGCCGTACGCCCAGCTGAAGTTCGAGGGCGGCGTGCACCGGGTCCAACGGGTGCCGGTCACCGAGTCCCAGGGCCGGGTGCACACCAGCGCCGCGGGCGTCCTGGTCTTCCCCGAGGCCGAGCAGGTCGACGTGCAGATCGACGAGAACGACCTGCGCATCGACGTCTACCGCAGCAGCGGCCCCGGCGGGCAGAGCGTCAACACCACCGACTCCGCGGTCCGGATCACCCACGTGCCCACGGGCATCGTGGCCAGTTGCCAGAACGAGAAGAGCCAGCTCCAGAACCGCGAGCAGGCGATGCGCATCCTGCGGGCCCGGCTGCTCGCCGCCGCCCAGGAGAAGGCCGACGCCGAGGCCGGTGCCGCGCGCCGCAGCCAGGTCCGGACCGTCGACCGCTCCGAGCGGATCCGCACCTACAACTACCCGGAGAACCGGATCTCCGACCACCGCACCGGCTACAAGGCCTACAACCTCGACCAGGTGCTCGACGGCGACCTCCAGCCCGTCCTCGACTCGTGCATCGACGCCGACCTGGCCACCCGCCTCGAGGCGCTGGAGCAATGATCACCCCCATCGAATGCTCCCGTCGGTCCGCTTCGAACGTGGACCCCGAAAAGTGAGCTCGCGGCGGACCGTGCTCGCGGCGGCGGTCGGAAGGCTGAGCGACGCCGGCGTCGCGAGCCCCGAGCACGACGCCGCCGAGCTGCTCGCCCACGTGCTCGGCACGACGAGGTCGCAGCTGGTGCTGGTCGAGGACATCGCCCCCTCGGCCCTCGACCAGTACGACGCGCTGCTCGACCGCCGTGCTGCGCGGGAGCCGCTCCAGCACATCACCGGCGCGGCGTACTTCCGCCACGTCGAGCTCGCCGTCGGCCCCGGCGTCTTCGTGCCCCGTCCCGAGACCGAGCTGCTCGCCGGCTGGGCGATCGAGCAGGCCACCACGTTGGAGCACCCGGTCCTCGTCGACCTCTGCACCGGGTCCGGGGCGATCGCCAAGTCGATCGCCGACGAGGTCCCGGCCGCCGTCGTGCACGCCGTCGAGCTGGACGAGGGGGCGCACGCGTGGGCGGAGCGCAACCTCGCCGGCACCGGCGTCGACCTGCGCCAGGGCGACATGGCCACGGCCTTCGACGACCTGGCCGGCACGGTCGACGTGCTGACCTGCAACCCGCCGTACATCCCGCTCGACGCCTGGGAGTCGGTGGCCCCCGAGGCGCGCGACCACGACCCGCACCTCGCTCTCTTCTCCGGCGCCGACGGCCTGGACGCGATCCGGGTGCTCGAGCGCCGCGCCGCCCTGCTCCTGCGCCCCGGGGGAGTGGTCGGCTTCGAGCACGCCGACGTGCAGGGCGAGTCCGCGCCGGGCGTCTTCGCGGCGACCGGTCGCTGGACCGACGTACGCGACCACGAGGACCTGGCAGGTCGGGCACGCTTCACGACCGCGCGACTGGCACGATGACACCGAGAAGGAGGGGTCTGTGAGCGAGCGTCTTCCCACCAGCACCGACGAGGAGCGCGAGGCCGCGGTCGAGGCGGCGAGCCTGGCCGTCCAGCGCGGCGAGCTGATCGTGCTGCCGACCGACACCGTGTACGGCATCGGCGCCGACGCCTTCGACCCCGCGGCCGTGCGCGCGCTGCTGCTCGCCAAGGGCCGGGGCCGGGACATGCCGCCGCCGGTGCTGGTGAGCGCGGCCACGACCATCGACGCGCTCGCGGTCAAGGTGCCCGGCTACGCCCGTGCCCTGATCGAGGCCTTCTGGCCGGGCCCCCTCACGCTGGTCTGTCACCAGCAGTCGTCCCTGCAGTGGGACCTCGGCGACACCCGCGGCACCGTCGCCGTCCGGATGCCCGACCTCGACCTCACCCGCGAGCTCCTCGAGCGCACCGGCCCGCTGGCGGTGAGCTCGGCCAACAAGACCGGGATGCCGGCCGCGACCGACGCCGACCAGGCCGAGCAGATGCTCGGCGACGATGTGGCCGTGATCATCGACGCGGGGGAGTCGCCGGGAGGCGAGGCCTCCACGATCGTCGACGTCACCGGCACCCAGGGTCGGGTGCTGCGCCGCGGCGCCCTGTCGCTGGAGCGGCTCAACGAGGTCCTCGAGCCCCTCGGCGCCACCCTCACGGACGAAGGTTGACCCAGGCCATGTCGCCCCGATCCATGGCCAGCTCCGCGCCGTCCCATCGGGGAGACCTGGCCTGATGCGGGAGTACCTCCTCGTCTTCCTCGTCGCCGCCGCGGTCACCTACCTGCTGACGGTGATCGCGCGCGAGATCGCGCTGCGCACCGGCGCG
>JAOPXG010000383.1 GCA_025965275.1 Nocardioides sp. | reverse complement strand
CCGCGGCGCGGAGCAGCAGGACCGGGTCGTCCGCCGGCCGGGCGCGGGTGTCGAGCACGACCTCACCGCCGGAGAGGGCGACGCCCGGGGCGAGCGGGGTGAGCGAGGGGCGGCGCGCCTCGCGGGACGACGTCGGCCGGGTGAGCACGCCGTCCACCCGCCGCCAGGTCAGGTGGGAGAGATGGGTGAGCCGCCGGCCGAGCTCGCGGACGTGGACCTGGGCGGCGCGGGCCTCGGGCAGGCCGAGCCGGTGGGCGACGTCGCTCCACATCTCGGGCGCGATCCGGTCGCTGGGCCGACCGGCGATCTCCTGCACGACGTCGCGGACGTCGAGCAGCGCCAACCGGGTCCGCTCGAGGTCGACGTGCGGCACGTCCACGAGCCAGGTGGCGACCAGCGCCTTCAGCACGGTCGCGTCGCGGAGGCCGCCCTCGGCCTCCTTGATGTCGGGCACCGAGAGGTGGGCGAGCTCGCCGATCAGATCGTGACGGGCGCGGACCATCGCCTGGAGCTCGGGCAGCCGCTCCCGGGAGCCGCGTCGCCAGTGCGCGAGCATCGTCGTCCGCAGCCGGAGCGTGAGGTTCGGGTCGCCCGCGAGGTGGCGGACGTCGAGCAGGCCGAGCGCGACCTTCAGGTCCGCGTCGGCGGCGGACACCATCTCCGGCATGGTCCGCACGGAGTGGTCGAGCCGCGCACCGGAGTCCCAGAGCGGGTACCAGACCTGCTCGGCGACTGCTCGTACGTCGACGCCGTCGTCGGAGACCAGCACCACGTCGAGGTCGGAGTACGGCGCGAGCTCCGAGCGGCCGTAGCCGCCCACGGCGACGAGCGCCGCCCCGACGTCCGGGCCGCCGCTCTGCTCGTAGGCCTTCGCGCACAGTGCGTCGGCCTCGGCGGCCCGCTGAGCGCGATCACTCGCGCTCATTCGGGGTCCCTGCCGCGTGGTTCGTCGGAGGCGAAGAAGGTGGCGGGGTGATCAGAGCGCGCCCTCGTCACGGTCGCCGGTGCGCACCCGCACCACGGACTCCACCGGGGAGACCCAGATCTTGCCGTCGCCGATCTGCCCGGTGGCGGCGGTGGCGAGGATGGCCTCGACGAGAGCGTCGACGTCACCGTCGGCGACCAGGATCTCGAGGCGCAGCTTGGGCACCAGCGTCACGTCGTACTCCGCGCCCCGGTAGACCTCCTTGTGGCCCTTCTGGCGGCCGTACCCGCTGACCTCGCTGACCGTCATGCCGTTGACCCCGGCGGTCTCGAGAGCGACGCGGACGTCCTCCCACTTGTGCGGCTTGATGACCGCGGTCACGAGCTTCATGGCAACTCCTCGACGAGTGGGGACGTGCGGATGGTGGACCGATCATGCCGGACGCGGGGCGAGATGGCGCCGAACTGACCGCGGTGAGGACACAGCGCGGCCCGGCCCCCGGGGACGGGAGCCGGGCCGCGGGGTGTCACAGTGCTGCGGCGTCCCGGTCGCCGGTACGGACCCGGACGACGGTGTCGACCGGGCTGACCCAGACCTTGCCGTCGCCGATCCGACCGGTCTGCGCGGTCTTCACCACGATGCCGACCACGTCGTCCGCGTCGTCGTCACCGACGACGATCTCGATGCGGATCTTCGGCACCAGGGCGATGTCGTACTCCGCGCCCCGGTAGACCTCCGTGTGACCCTTCTGGCGGCCGTAGCCGCTGACCTCGCTGACGGTCATGCCCGTCACGCCGAAGGTCTCGAGGGCCTCGCGGACGTCCTCCCACTTGTGCGGCTTGATCACCGCGGTCACGAGCTTCATGCGTGCGCTCCTTGCGTGGCGGTCGAGGCAGCGAGCACGCCGGTGGACGGCAGGCCACCGCTGATGCTGGTGCCCAGGTCGTACGCCGACTCGCTGTGCTGGTCGCTGTCGATGCCCTCGACCTCGGCCTCGTCAGAGATCCTCCAGCCGATGGTGTACTTGATCGCGAAGGCGATGACCGTGGTCAGCACGCCGGTCCACACGATCGTGAACAGGGCCGCAAGAGCCTGGTCGCCGAGCGACGAGAACCCGCCGCCGTAGAACAGGCCGTCGATGCCACCCGGCGCACCGGCGGTCGACACGAGGCCGATCAGCAGCGTGCCGACGAGGCCGCCCACCAGGTGGACGCCGACGACGTCGAGCGAGTCGTCCATGCCGAACTTGTACTTCAGGCCGACGGCGAGTGCGCACGCACCACCGGCGACAGCACCGACGACGATGGCACCGACGAGGTTCACGGCACCACAGGCGGGCGTGATCGCCACGAGACCCGCCACGATGCCGGAAGCGGCACCCAGCGAGGTGGCCTTGCCGTGGATGACCCGCTCCACGACCAGCCAGGCGAGCATGGCAGCGCAGGTCGCGATCGTCGTGTTCAGGAACGTCACGCCGGTCTCGCCCTGGAACTGCTCGGAGAACGCGCTGGGGTCGGCGATCGAGTCGGGGGTGAAGACGATCGAGCCGACGTTGAAGCCGTACCAGCCGAACCACAGGAGGCCGGCGCCGATCATCGTGAGCGTCAGGTTGTGCGGCTTCATCGGCTCCTTCATGAAGCCGACCCGCTTGCCGATGACCAGGCAGAGCACCAGGCCCGCCATACCGGCGTTGATGTGGACGACCGTGCCGCCCGCGTAGTCCTGCGCGAACGTCGAGCCCTTGGCGAGCTGCCCGGCCAGCCAGCCGCCGCCCCACACGTTGTGGGCGATCGGGAAGTAGCAGGCGGTCAGCCACACGGGGACGAACACGACCCACGACACGAGCTTGACGCGGTCGGCGATGGCTCCCGAGATGAGCGCAACCGTGATCGCGGCGAACGTCAGCTGGAAGACCACGTAGATGTAGTTGATGTGCGAGACGCCGTCCAGGCCGAACATGTCGAACGGGTTGGCGATCAGCTTGCCGTTTCCGTTGCCGGCACCGTCGCCGCCCCAGCCCATCGACCAGCCCCACAGCACGAAGACGATGGCGGCGACCGCGAACGCGACGTACGACATCATCATCATGTTCAGGACCGACTTCGCCCGCGTCATGCCGCCGTAGAACAGGGCCAGCGCGGGCACGGTCATCATCAGGACGAGGGCTGTCGCCACCAGCATGAAGGCGTAATAGCCGTCCACAGAACCTCCAGGGATCACATCTCGGGAGGGCGGTTCACGGCGACGACCGCACTGTCGACCCTTGGGATCCGCCCCATTGGCAGACACACTCTGGGGCGGAGGTTTCGACGTACGCCGCGCGATGTTGCGAGAAGGAAACGAGTTCCGACCCGGTGTTACTTCCGTGTTACGGATCGGGCGTGCCGCGTTTGCGGACAGCCTCAGCCGAGCAGGGCGTCGACAAAGGCGCCGGCGTCGAACGGCGCCAGGTCGTCCGCGCCCTCGCCGAGCCCGACCAGCTTGACCGGGACGCCGAGCTCGCGCTGGACCTGGACGACGATGCCGCCCTTCGCCGAACCGTCGAGCTTGGTCAGCACGATGCCGGTGACGTTGACGATCTCGCTGAAGACCCGGGCCTGGATCAGGCCGTTCTGGCCGGTCGTGGCGTCGAGGACCAGTAGCACCTCGGTGACGGGCGCCTGCTTCTCGATCACCCGCTTCACCTTGCCGAGCTCGTCCATCAGGCCGGCCTTGTTCTGGAGGCGGCCGGCGGTGTCGACGATGACCGTGTCGATGCCGCGGTCCACGCCCTCCTTGACCGCCTCGAAGGCCACGCTGGCCGGGTCGGTGCCCTCCGGGCCGCGGACGACCTCGACGCCGACCCGCTCACCCCAGGTGGCGAGCTGCTCGACGGCAGCCGCACGGAAGGTGTCGGCGGCACCGAGCACGACGCTGCGCTCCTCGGCGACCAGGATCCGGGCGATCTTGCCGACGGTGGTGGTCTTGCCGGCGCCGTTGACGCCGACGACCAGGACGACGCCGGGCCTGCCGTCGGCGCCGCTGACCTGCAGGCGGCGGTCCATGGACGGGTCGACGAGCGCGAGCAGCTCCTCGCGCAGCACGGTCCGGGCGTCCTCGGAGCCCTCCACGCGCAGGCGGGTGCGCAGCCTCTCGACCAGCTCCTGGGTCGGCGCGACGCCGACGTCCGCGGTGAGCAGGGTGTCCTCGATGGACTCCCAGGTGTCCTCGTCGAGGCGATCCCGGGAGAGGAGGGCCAGCAGGCCGCGGCCGAGACCGCCCTGAGACCCGGCGAGGCGCTGACGCAGCCGGACCAGGCGCGAGGCCGTGCCCTCGGGCTTCTCGAGCGCCGGGGCAGTCTCGACCGGCGGCTCCAGGATCTCGGGCTCGGTCGGCTCGACCGGCGGCGGGACGAGCACGTCGGTGCCCGTGCTCGCGGGAGGTTCGACCGGAGCGGGTCCACGACCGCGCACGCGGGCGGTCACCAGTCCGACGCCGGACAGCACCGCGAGAACCGCGATGCCGATGATCAGATAGAGCCAGTCAGCCATGGCGCAATCCAATCAGAGGGTCGATCAGTGTCGCTGCTCGGCGTCGTCGTCGGCGTACTCGACCTCGAGCGTCGGCGCTGCCTCGGCCGCGCGGGACATCGCGTCACCGAGCCAGGGTGCGGCGGGCAGCTCCTCGCCGCGGTGGGGATAGGCGACGTAGGCGACCACGAGGCCGGCCAGCGCGAGGATCAGGATCATCGCGACGATGACGACGGTCACGGAGGGGCCTCCCGAGAAGTGGTGACGGGGTGGGTGTACCCGCGCCTCAACGGTGCCACATCCACCAAGGAGCGCCGGTCAGGCGCGCAGGAGCGGCTCGACCGCGGCGCGG
Source organism: Nocardioides sp. (assembly GCA_025965275.1). Classification (GTDB taxonomy): domain Bacteria; phylum Actinomycetota; class Actinomycetes; order Propionibacteriales; family Nocardioidaceae; genus Nocardioides. Next base: position 1,612 of record JAOPXG010000383.1, on the reverse strand, counting down.
ATGACGTCCGGCATCGGCGTCACCGGGCGGGCGGGGTCGGTGTTGTCGACGTACACGTGCACGAACCGGCCCTCGGCGGCCGCCTCGTCGGAGTCGCCCTGGAAGAGCCCGATCCGGTAGACGACGCTCGACGTGCCGACCTTGTCGACGACCATCGCGGTCTCGATCGGCTGGGGGAAGCCGAGCTCGCGAAAGTAGCGGCACGACGTCTCGGCGACCACCCCGATCTGCGGCAGCGCCCTCACGTCGAGGCCGGTCGCCTCGTAGAGGTGGGCGTTGACCGCGGTGTCGAAGAGCTCGTAGTAGGTCGCGTTGTTGAGGTGGCCGTAGGCGTCGTCGTCGCGCCACCGCGTGGTGACGGTCCGCCAGGCGACGTAGTCGGCCCGGGTCGGTCGGTCACTCACGCCGGCTCGGCCTCGACACGCTCGTCGCGACTTCGTTCCTCAGTCGCGGTGCTCGCTCGACCTCGTCCGGACCGGGCCCGCTCCGCGGTCCCGCCGTCTTGATCCCGGAGCCGTTGGCTCGGCTCCGCCTCGCGGAGCCGCTGGCTGATGACAGCCGATACGCCGTCGCCGCGCATGGTCACGCCGTACAGCGCGTCGCCGACCTCCATGGTCCGCTTCTGGTGGGTGATGACGAGCAGCTGGGAGTTCTCGCGCAGCTCCTCGTAGATCTCCAGCAGGCGGCCCAGGTTGGTGTCGTCGAGCGCCGCCTCGACCTCGTCGAGGATGTAGAACGGCGACGGGCGGGCCTTGAAGAGCGCCACCAGGAAGCAGACCGCGACCAGCGACCGCTCACCGCCGGAGAGCAGCGAGAGCCGCTTGACCTTCTTGCCCGCGGGGCGCGCCTCGACCTCGATGCCGGTGTTGAGCATGTCGTCGGGCTGGGTCAGCACCAGCTTGCCCTCGCCGCCGGGGAAGAGCCGGGTGAACGTCGAGTCGAACGCCGTGCTCACGTCGGCGAAGGCCTCGGTGAAGACCTGCTCGACGCGCTGATCGACCTCGCGGACGATGTCGAGGAGGTCCTTGCGGGTCTTCTTGAGGTCCTCGAGCTGCTCGGTGAGGAACTTGTGCCGCTCCTCCATCGCCGAGAACTCCTCGAGCGCCAGCGGGTTGACCCGGCCGAGCATGGCGAGCTGCCGCTCGGCGGTGCGCAGCCGCTTCTGCTGCTCCTCGCGGACGAACGGCACCGGCTCGGGGAGGTTGCCCTCCTCGTCCTCGCTCGTGGCGGGCACGAGCTGGTCGGGACCGTAGTCGGCGACCAGACCGTCGGCGTCGAGGCCGAGCTCGTCGAGGGCGCGCTCCTCGAGCTGGTCGATGCGCATCCGCTGCTGGGTGCGGGCCATCTCGTCGCGGTGGACGGAGTTGACCAGCTCGTCGTGCTCGCGGCCCAGGTCGCGCAGCGCGGCCCGGACGTCGAGCAGGTCGCGCTCGCGGCCGCTGCGGGCGCGCTCGACCGCCGTACGGGCCTCGGCGGCGAGGTGGATGGACACCTCGAGACGGGCGAGCACGTAGCCGACGGCGGCACCCACGGCCTCAGCGGCGCGACCCTCGCGGATCAGCCGCTCGCGGCGCTCGGCGGCGCGGGCGCGGGCCTCGCGCTCCGCCCGGGC